>CAZJTF010000064.1:10100-24071 GCA_964548565.1 uncultured Planctomycetales bacterium
GGACGGCGGGTATGTGGGGCGCAGATTCTGCCGGTCCGGGGGTGAGTGCGTGACGGGCGGCTCCCGGCCCGCCGGCTGTATAGCGGTGCGGGCGCAGCGCGGCGAGCGTCTGCTCGAACGTAGCTGTGGCACTGAAATCGCGGATGACCCGGGGGCGAGCCTCGGCACCGAGGGTCTGGCGGAGTTCGGGGTCAGACGCCAGCTTTTCAAGGGCGGCCGTCAGAGTCGCCGGGGCGAAGTCATCGAGCAGCCATCCCGTCCGCATGTGTTCGATCTGGCGACGGGCGCCCGCGGTTGGCGTGGCAATGACGGCCCGCTCGCAGGCCATGGCTTCGGTCAATGTGAGGCCGAACGACTCGGTGTCACTCGCGAGGACGGCCACGTCGAGCCCGCTGTAGAAGCCGGGCATGTCATCGACGCTTCCGGCCAGCAGGATCCGGTCCTGGATAAAGAACGCGCGGGCTCGCTCCGTCAGGTTTTCGCGCAGCGGCCCCGTTCCGGCGATCATCAGCCACGCGTTCGCCCGCCCGAGCAGGAGCAGCATCGCGAACGCTTCCAGGAGACGCTCGACACCTTTGCCGCTGACCAGCCGGACGGCCGTCCCGATGACGAACGGGTCCCGCCCGCCCGACGGTGTACAACCCCAGCTCTGGCGCCAGGCACGGCGCGCCGCCTCGTCAAACCGATACCGATCGCAATCGATCCCCGGCGGTATGACGTGCAGCCTGCGGTTCGGCACCCCTTGCCAGCGCACCACGCTGCGCCGGTCCTCGTCATTTGAGACGATGACCGCCGTCGCGCCGACGGCTGCCATTCGATGCCGCATCGCCTGGGGGATGCGCCAGAACTGCGGACCTTCCATGCGCCCGCCGAGCAGGCTCGGACGCGCGCGCCGGTGGTCGCGGCCTTCGACCATGTGATGCACCCATGCTGCGGGAATGCCTCGACGTCGGCAGGTCCAGGGCGCAAGCCAGAAGCCGGGGCGACCGGAGGCGTTGATGATGGCTGCATCGGGCAGTGCACGGGCGAGGGCCTCGCTGAGGCGAGGCATGGGCACGGCAACCCGCGGCGATTGTCCCAGTTGGACGGGAGGAACATCCGCGGAGACGCGTTCGCGCAACTCATCCGAAGGCTCGCGCGTGAAGCAGACCAGCGGCTCGATTCCGCGGAGTTTCGCCGCCCGTGCGCACGTGATGATGTACTGCTCCGCACCTCCGAAGGTTGTCGCGTCGGTCAGAAAGAGGAGGCGCCGGATTTCGCGCATCAGGCCTTCTCCGGCACGGCGAGGGAGGCGCGCGTTTCTTCTCCGTTTCGACTGCAGGCCGCCCGCAGCACGTCTGCGAATCTCCCCGCGACTGCACGTCGGTCATACGAGTCGAGCGCGGTCCACTGGCGCGAGGCCTCCAGCCGTCCGGCGAAGTACTGCGCGGCAATTCTCTCCATGGCGGCCGCGGCGGACCGCTCACTCTCCAGGGACGCCTGTGTACACGCCCCGGCATGCACGCCGATCCGGGCGGCCTCGGAGCCGTTTGGCGCCAGCATGAGGATGTGTGCCGGCAACGCGAGGAGTTCGAAGAGCTTGCCCGGGATGCTGGCCCGCCCGTGGTCGCAGTCCGGCACGATCACAATGTTGCAGGCCGCCGACATTTCCAGGCGGAGCGCCTCGGTGTGCGGAACGTAACCGGCCAGGTCCATCCATTCGGGACGATGGCGTGTCCAGTAGCGGTGCTGCTGGGTGTCCAGTGTGCCGGCCACGGTGAGACGGACACGATCCATCCACTCGGGGTGCGCCTGCATGACGCGCCGGAGCGGACGGACGACGCGTCCCAGGTCGCGTCGTCCGTAGAAAGCGCCGGCCGCAACGAATGTGCACACATCCAGCGGAAACACCGTGCCGGCGAGCGGCGCGATGTCCGCGCGATCGAAGCCGTTGGTGATGACGTGCACGTGTCCGGCGCGCCGTGGATACCGCTGCCGTAGATCGTCCGCCAGCGACTGACATGTCGTCACCACGGCCGAGGCGTGCTGCAGAATGCTGCTTTCAAGACGCGTATTGCGCGCGGCGACGGCCGGATCGCGTTGCTGCCGGTCGAAATCGCTCACCAGCGGGTCACGCACGTCGGCGACCCACGGCACGCCCGTGCGAGTTGCCAGTTTTCGCCCGATGCGATGCACGAAGTGCGGCGGGCCGGTCGTAATCACGACATCAAACGGCGCCTCGCTGTGTTTCTGCAGCGCCTTTCTCGCCGCGGACGCGACCCACAGGGATTCCCCGTTGCCCAGGCCCAGGCGTTCGGTCAGCCTGACCATCCGCCAGTAGAGCCTGTCCTCCACCCACTGGCGCGTGGAGGTCGGGCACGCTGACGCGACGCGGGGCGCGAGGCACGCCGGCTCCCAGCCTTCGACCCGCAGAACGGATTCGGACTCCCCCCACCGCTCGAGGCTCGTATCGTTCCAGGGAAAGCGCTGGTGGGCGGCGGTGATCACGTCAACGGACCAGCCGCACGCGGGCAGATACCGCGCGAGTTTGGATGGACGCTGCGCACCGCTGCCACCAGTCGGCGGATACTCATAACTGATGAGAATCGCCCGCCCGGTGTGCGGTGCGTGGGGCGTGCCGTTCGTGTTACGGATCCAGGCTTCCCACTCGGCGCGCGCGGCGTCCCGGTGTGATGACTCGCAACGCTCTCTCAGTGTGCAGACCGACATTGGACGCCCTCGCAGGGATCCCTTCCCGACACATCTCCGCTGGGGATATCGGTCGTTCCAGAGGGGCAATGAACTTGGGCGACTGCTGAATGGGAGCCGGCCTGCGTGGGCACCGTGGCGCTGCGGGTGGTTCTCACCGGCAAGCGAGCAGCCAGGTCCGGTAATGGGCCGGCTTGTGAGCCAGAGGTGCGGATCACCGCTGATCGGCGCGGCACGAAGCGGATGCCAGTACGCAGCGTGCCGGACACAGCACGAACCGGAGGAGTGCTTCACTCGCTGAATGCGGAGACCGTGGGTTTACACCAGGCCATACCGCACGAACTGCTGGACTCTCCATGGCCAGCGATTGAATGAGGGGCGGTGAATGACGTGATCCGCGATCCATCGGCGGGCCCGCCACCGAACCATGAACCGGGTCCGCTGCACGCCGCGCGCGGTGGTACGACCGATCTCGCGCAGACCGCAAAGCACCCATCGCTCGACCTCCGCACAGGTCGGCCGATCGACGGGTGAAAACCTGACCGGTGTACCGAGCGGGTTCCACATGGTCTCGTAGCGCTGGCGTCCGGTGATCTGCCAGGGCGAGCCGACCCGTCCGCTGTTGCCGGCCCAGACGAGGTGCGGGCATCCGCAGAGCGAAGCGAGGTGCAAACCTCCGGTGGACTGCCCCACCGCGAGATCACAGCCGGAGAGCGCCGCGATCGCCGCCTCCGCTTCCGGGGGATACACGGTCGTGTGGATGCCCCGCTGCCGGAGACGCGCGGACAGTTCGTCCCATTGCTCCTCGGACCAGTTATCATCCGCGCGGTAGCCCCTCGTCCTTGGAACGAGCACGACCCATGGGCGAGCGGGAGGATGCAGCAGCGGTCGCTCGAACCGGATGAACGCCTGGTGCGAAGCATTGCAGGGCCAGAGCCTGCCTGCGTACTCCGGCCACAGAACGCTATAGTGATGGGTGCGGTGTTCGATTTCCCGGATGGCTGCATCCACCGCGGGGGCAACGTGGTTGCGAATGTCGCGGGCGGTGACAGGCAATCGCGACGCGGGGTCCAGCCGCCGATCCTCGTATGCCGTGCCTGGCAACGGTGACAGGTCCATGACACGGTACGTGCAGGGCATGTCGGCGTAGAACGCTTCCCTTTCCGGGCCGCCCAGCACCAGGAGTTGATCGAAAGCGCCATGCCGAAAGTGCCAGCGCACCCGCGCCTGCCAGGCCATGAGTTCCCAGCCGATTTCGCCAACGCAGGGAGCCGCGATGAGCGTTTTCACGAGACTCCCTCCACCCCTGCACACACATTGCCTTGCCTGTTCACCTCAAGGGTACGTACCGCAGATCCACCGAATGCGACTTCCCGGAGGAGGGTGCACCAGGCGTCACTAATACGGCAGGGGTCGTGATCCGACCGGGCGATCTCCGCAGCGGTGTTGCCAAGGCGCGCGCGAATCGCGGGATCATCGGCCAGGCTGTGGAGTTCGCGACTGAGGGCCGAGACGTCCCGCGGGGGAACGACCCGGCCGCACTGCCCGGCCCGGACGAGCTCCGGCATCCCCCCGACTGCGGGCACGATGACCGGCCGCCCTGCCGCCATGGCTTCCAGAACCATGTTGCTCGACGACTCGCGCGGAGAACAGAGGACCACCGCGTCCATCTGCGCGTACGCACTCCAGACATCAGCAGTTTCGCCGCAGAAGCTCACGATGTCGTCGATCCGAAGGTCGCGGGCGAGGTACCCAAGCTCCTGGCGCTCTGGACCGTCGCCGTACAACAGCACGCACACCGGCCGTGCCCGGCGCACCTCGGCGATCGCGCGCAGCAGCGTGTCAAGGCTTTTTTCACGCGACAAACGTCCGACGTAACCCACGGTGAACGCGTTTCGCGCTCTTTTCGGCGGCGGCGAGGCGGGCGCGCCCACCGCGTTCGGGATGACGACGCCTCGCGCGCGTGGAAAGCGGTAATCCCGCTCGTAGTCCGCCCGAACCCGGGCGCTGTTGTACACGATCCGGCTGGCGAGCATGGACGTCAGCCAGGTGCGAAACACGTGCCTGCGCCGGTACACGCCAATGCCTCGCACCGCTCCCCAGAGGTAGCGGCGCGACGGGACAGGCGGAATCACGTACGGCATCGTGCGGTGTGTCGTGACGACAGGTACGCCGGCCAGGCGCGCACCGACGATCGCCGCACGGAACGGCGTGTTCGACGACTGAATAACGAGAGCGACATCCGGGCGGACGCGGCGAAACCATCGGGCGCGATCGCGGACCCGTGCGAGGGCGTACTCGCGGTCGCCGGCGCAGGTTCCGTCGAGCCACGCGACGTTCTCGAGGCGCAGGCGGTCGTTATCGCAGATGTCCTCAAAGATGTTCTGCCCGGATAGACCGATGGTGACGCGCCATCCTCGCGTGAGCATCGCCCCGGTGAAGAAGCGCGCGAATGTTTCCATGCCGCCGATCGGCCCCGGATGGCAGCAGATCAGCGCTACATGCGGAACCTCTCGATCCCTGCAGAGATGATGCACGGCAACCTCGGTTCATGCGCGCGGGGCGGCGTGGCGAGCCGGGCTCCCTCGCGTCATCGCACATATCGGCGGCTTTCGGGCGAAGTTGAGGAGTATTCGGACGTCCGCGGGGTCAGGAGGATGCCAGAGCGGCGACGCGGTTATCGGGCTTTGTGCGATCACTGCAGGCACGGAAGTATCGCCCGCGCGCGGGGGTCGATGCGTCGATCCCGGACGATTGCTCGAGCCAGCGGATCATCGTTTCAAGCGTCGCCAGGGTCAGCAGCGGCTCCGCCTGGAGCGGGTCGCGCACGGACCGATCCCAGAGCTCTCGCAGCGCCGCGGGCCGGACCCACTCAAGCACGCGGGCATCGGGGCACATCAGAATGTCGAGGTCCCCGGCACGACGCCAGGTATCGAACGTCCACGCGCGGATGGCCGCACTGGAGGTCCCCCACGTCCGCGTCCAGGGGTACAACAGCCCCACCCAGACCGCGTGGGCCTTGGCGTACTGCCAGTGGAACTCGCGCCGGAGGTTCCCGCCGCCGATCGGCAGGCTGCCGCAGCCGTCCGCGCGGGGAACCTGGGCGTAGCGGCGAAAACGCTGCCGCAGCAGTTCCAGGTAGAGCCTGCGCCCCTGTCGCATCCGCGCAGGCACGCCGAGGTGCCACTCCAGGAGCGCGCGATCTGCGGCGGGGTTGCGGACGAGAACGTCTTCACGCAGGAGCGCCGTCCCGAGCACATCGATGCGCCCGCGGCGACCGGTCAGCATGATGTGCTCGACGCGTGCAAGCGGATCCTGCACCGGCACACGGCGGTCCAGGGCATCGATCCGCGCGCTCCAGGCAGCGTAGCTTTCGGTGGCGAAGCGCGGCTCGAGCAGCGCGTTGACGGCCTCGACGTCGCCTCCAGAGTGCAGAGTACCGCGTGCCCAGCGCGTCTGATGCGCCGGGAGTCCCGAAGTGGCGTCCTCCTCGAACGGCACCGTGCTTCCGCCGAGCAGACCGTGGAAAAACCCCTCCAGCAGCACCGCGCCGCAGTGCCTGCGCAGATACGCGGACGCGGCAGTGGCCGGCGCGAGATGGGCCGCGCTCTGCAGGCCGTCTGTTTCGATGATGGCTGAGCACAGTCGCTGCGGAAGCGTCCGTTCATCGAGTTCGGCGATGTCGTGGTACGCGCCCGCCACTCGTGCAAGACGTCGCCCGAACCGGACGTCCTCGTAGAACGGCCACCCGGCCGTGAAGCAGCGCGGCACGCGCCCGAGTTCCTCCGCGACCGCGAGGAAGAGGCGCGAGTCGACCCCCCCGCTGATGCCGAGCATGAGGGGCGCTTCCGAGCTGATACGACGCTCGAGACTCGTCCGCAGCGCCTGGTGGTACCAGTCCATAGCGTCGTCCGCGGAAAGCGACGCATCCGGCGCGCGAACGGGATTCCAGTAGCGGATGCAGCCGGCGCCTTCCTCCGACCAAGCAAGCACGTGTCCGCGACGCAGCCAGTACACGCCATCGATGAGCGTGTGGTCCTCGGTCATGTTCTGCGTGCGGATCAGGTCGGCGACGCCGGCTGGATTGATCGTGAGCGATGCGCGGGTCGCGCGCCAGGTCACCCACGCCCGGGGCGCGACGACCAGGCGCTGATCGTCCACCGCCCAGAAGACCGGCAGGAGGCCCATCCGGTCGTTGAAGATGATCCAGCGGTCGCGGACCGAGTCAAACCAGGCGCCGCAGAACGCACCGTCGAGGCGTTCGAGCGAATCGATGCCGTCGCGGCGCAGTTGCCGCAGGATGGCGACCGCGATGTTCTCGGCGGGGAGGAAATGGTGGCGCGGCTGACGCCCGTCCGGCAGGAAGACCTCGCCTGCCCAGGCAAGGACATCCCCCTGCTCGTGCACGATGGCCGCGCCGCAGGAGGGTTCGTCGGCGGGCGGAGCAATGACGGCCGCCGCCCAGCCGATCCCGCTGTCGGCGGTGACCGCTTCGTCACCTTCCGCGTCCAGGAGCTGCAGCATCGATTCGACATCCGCTTCCGCCTGGCGGGGCTGCGGATCGATCACCATAAGAACGCCGGGGCGCATACATCACTCCGATGGGGCCGTCGGTCCTCCTAATGATCGGAGTGATGGTCTGGATCTGTTGAATCGACGTCGAAAAACCCGTTGACAGGCGGTTGGCGGCGGACTGAAGCCAGAACAGGTACGTGGGGCCGGCGCAGCACGGTCGCCGGTCATGCGCGGCCTCACTGCGCAAGAACTGCCGTGGAGGACGGCCACACTTCAGGAAATCATGCCTTGACGCGCAGGCGCTCGATCCGTCGCACCATGTCGTCGAGTTCGTCCTGGTTGCCGAAGCCGATGGTGAAACCGGAGATGTACGGCTTGGAAAGGGCAAACTGGAGTGAGCGGTCGATCTGCTCGCCCTTGAGCGCCCCTTCGCCGACGATCTTCATCCCGTAAACCGCCTTGCCGCGATCGTGCATGGTCTGGAGGACCTTCTCGACGCGGGGCACCTCGGTGGCCTCTCCCACGTCCATCACCTTGGCAAACGGGTTGATCCGGGCCAGGTCGATCTCCACCCACGGCTCCTCGGCAGCCGCCTGGAGTGCCTCAAACGAGTGGCAGGAGCACCCGACCGCGCGGATCCAGCCTTTCTGCTTGAGCTCGCTGAGCACGTCCATGTGCCCGCGCATCTTCTCGCGCCAGTTTCCGTCCGTCAGGCAGTGCAGGAGCACGATATCAATGTAGTCCGTCCCGAGCTCCTTGCGAAACCGCTCGATGTCGCCGCGAATCTCCTCCGGGCTGCGGAGCGCCTCGCCGCCTTTGACGCGCGGCCAGGTTTTGGACGTGATCACCACGTCGTCACGGTCCACTTCCTTCAGCGCCTTGGCGACATATCCGTGGGAGCCGTAGCTGTCGGCGGCATCCCACCACCGCACGCCGCCATCGAGGGCGTGACGGAACAGGCGGATCATGCCGTCATCACCGAGCTTGCGCTGCAGGCGACCGCCGACGGTGCCGGTGCCGATCGCGAGCCGCGAGGTCTTCACTCCCGTGCGGCCCAGCGTAATCGTGTCAGAGGCCTGCAGAATTTTAGCCGGGCGGGTGGCCACGGCGACGGGTGCATCGGCGATGACCCGGCGGGCCGCAACTGCGCCGACGGCGGCCGCGGCGACCGCTCCCATGAAATCACGTCGATTCATCTGTTCCACATGGCACCTCCCTCTTCCCTCACTTCTATCCTGTCGGTTGCGCCGTAGCAAGAGGAATCGACTGCGGCGGCTCGGCCGGAGGACGCATTGGGAGCGAAAAGTGCACGCTCGTCCCCTCTCCGGGCTGAGATTCGAGCCAGATCCGCCCGCCGTGCCGCTCGATGATGCGCTTGCAGATCGCCAGGCCGACGCCCGCGCCGGGGTAGGGTGAGTTCTCGCCGTGCAGACGACGGAAGACCTGGAAGAGCTGGCTGAAGTGACTGGGATCGATTCCGATCCCGTTGTCACGGACGGTCAGGACGGCCTCCGAGTCGTCCGCGCGCCCCGAGATCGAGATCTCAACCGGATTCTGACGACGGTATTTGATCGCGTTTTCAATCAGGTTCTGGAACACCTGGGAGAGCAGCACCTTGTCGCCGCGGACCACCGGGAGGCGTTCGATTTCGATACGCGCGTCGGATGCGCCGATTGCAGACCGTATGCCCTGGCAGACGGCGGCCACAACGTTGTTCAGGTCACAGGC
Source organism: uncultured Planctomycetales bacterium (assembly GCA_964548565.1). Lineage (GTDB taxonomy): Bacteria > Planctomycetota > Phycisphaerae > UBA1845 > PWPN01 > CAYLLT01. The sequence goes on from CAZJTF010000064.1 coordinate 19,032, forward strand.
TTCCGCGCTGATTTGTCGCGATCCGATGCGTGAGTAGTCGAGGAGGCTGCGGATCAGTTCGGACAGGCGGGCGGTGCTGGCCTGAATAATGGCGAGGAGCTCCCTGCCTTCAGGAGTAAGCTCCCGGACCTCGCGGGTGAGGAGCTGGGTGCAGCCGCCGATTGACACAAGCGGCGACCGCAGGTCGTGCGAGACGACGTAGGCGAACTGCTCGAGTTCCGCGTTCGAGCGCGTCAACTCCGCGGTGCGGCGCTCGAGTTCCCGGGCCTGACGCTCGAGGGCCATTTCCGCCTGCTTGCGCTCGGTCACGTCGATGGCAATGCCGATCATGCGGACCGGGGTTGCCCCCTCGAACTGCAGGCGGCCGGTCGATTGCAGCCAGCGGGCCTCCCCGTCCGCCCGGATGATGCGGAACTCGATCTGCACATCCTCGTAGCGCTCCCGGATGCCCGCGGCCGCGGCATTCACGGCGGGACGATCGTCGGGATGCACGGTCTCGAGCCAGGCTTCGTAGGTCTCGGGCTGCGGCCCGGAGGGCAGGCCGCAGAGGACCCGGTATTCGTCAGACAGACGCACGGCACCGGTCCAAAGCTCCCATTCCCATGTCCCGGCCTGGGCCGCCAGCTGGGCGAGGCGTAGTTTCCGGATCGTCTGTTCCAGTTCGAGCTCCGCCTCGCGCCGCGCGGTCACGTCCAGGTTGATGCCGACCCAGGACGTGATCTCGCCGCCCGCATCGCGGACGGCCTTGCCGCGGCTCAGGAGGACTCGACAGGTTCCGTCGGCACCGCGCACGCGCAACTCGCGGTCCCAGTCTTCGCCGGTGCGGACGGAATGCGCGACGGCGGCGGCGTAGGCCGCAGCATCTTCGTTCTCGGCGAGCGACGGCGCCCAGCCTTCGTGCCGGACCTCCTCGAGCGTTTTGCCAAGAAACTCCAGCAGCGACGGGCTGACGTAGAGGAGACGGCCGTCGGGACCGGCCATCCAGATCCCGTAGGGAATCGTCTCGCCCATCAGGCGGAACTTTGCCTCACTCTCGCGCAGCAGGGCCTCCGCGCGGACGATGTCTTCAATGTCTACGGAGGTGCCGATCCACTTCACGATGCGGCCGGATGCGTCGCGCAACGGGCTCGAACGCACCATCAACCAGCGCAAAGTGCCGTCGGCACGACGGAGGCGATACCGCAGTTCGTAAGGCGTGCCAGAGTGGTGTGCCTGCTGCGCGACCGCCTCAATTCTCGGGAAGTCGGCAGGGTGAACGGCCTGGCGCCAACCGTGGCCGAGCCCCGCGCCGTCCTCGAGCCCCGTGTACTCGTAGAAGAGGCGGTTGACGTACTCGCAATGCCCACCCGGTCGGCTGATGAAGACGATGTTCGGCATGGCCTCGGCGAGCGAACGGAAGCGTTCCTCGCTCTCACGAAGGGCGAACTGCGAGCGATGGATCGTGTCGGCATTCCACCAGAGCAGGAGCAAGAGCGCCAGGATGGTAACGACTGCGACGAAGGACGTCGCCGCAGGAGGGCCGAGCACGTTGTGACGTTCCATCAGCGTGTGGACCCAGCCGAGAAGAAGCGGGAGCAGCAGAACGACGGGAAGGAAGCGCCGGAGCAGCAGGCCGCCGGGCGTGTCCTCGCAAATGCGATGCACGAAGCCGCCGCCCGGGCGAACGACCACGAGCCCGATGCCGAGCAGTGCGAGGGCGACCGCGGTGTGCATGGCGGTGTTGGTGCGGCCCGCGACGTTGTAGAGGAGGTGGTCGTCGTACGCGTGCCCCATCAGCGGGAAGAGACCCACGAGGAAGGTCGCCAGACCGATACCCTGCAACGCCGCGATGGAGGCTTGGCGGGCGGCGACCAGATACAGGAGCACTCCACCGGAGAGAAACAAAGCCACGGCGGCAGGCGGGCCCATGCGGTTGGGGCTGGCGGTCGCACGGACGCCGGGAACTTCCTCGAAGAGGAGCTGGTCGATCCAGAGATCCCAGCCGGAGAGATATTCGAGCAGCGTCAGCGCGCCGATGATGCACGCCCCTCCCGCCCAACAGCCGGTCAGGACCCGCAGCGCGGCAGGTCGGTACTTCAACCAGCTGAGAGCCAGGGCCATCCCGACGAGCATCAAGCCGATGGCGGCATTGGTCTTCATCGTGATGCCGCCGGACAGGAGCGACTTGAGCGTGTGGTTGTCGAGAAGCCACCCGGCCAGGCCGGTGCCCCCGATCACGGCGACCGCCGCCCCGCAGGCAGCGGCCAGGTAGCTGAGACCGAGTTCTCGCCTCTGGATGGACATGCGGGTCCCAATTGCCCGCGGCGACTCCTCCAGGAGATCGGCGGGGTGACACCGCGGGCAAGCGTCAAGGAACGAGGACAATTATACACGAGGCGGTCACCGAAGCCGCCAGCGCGGTGGCCTCAGGGAATGACGGAGGTTTCAGGGGTGAGATTCAGCGGCGGCATCGGCCGGAACATGACCATGGGGGAGGTCGGCGTACCCGGGCGAGCGGACGGCTCACCGCCGTGATCGAGCCACCACTGCTGGAGCCGCATGCGGGCCTCGTTCCAGTCCACCGGCTGCATCAACTCGAGGGGGCGCGGACCGAGAGTCACCTGGATCTCTGTAGACGACACGTCGGCGAGGCCGAGGCTCACCTCGCTGCCGGCGGGGGCGGCGCCCAGGGTGCGATCGAGGACGACGGCGCCGTTGGGGCCGCTCAGATCTTTGCCGTTGACGGTGCGGAGCAAGTCGTTCGGGCGCAGGCCCAGCGCGGCAGCGGGCGTGCGGTCCGTCACCTCGACGATACGGACGCCCTGCATCACGAACTGCAGGGAGGCGCCTTCCAGGACGCGGCGCGGTTCGGCGCCGGCGGGCGCCCGGACGATGCGCGGTTCAGAACGCATGCGGAGGGCGCGGAGGTTAACGACGGTGCCCGGACTGCGACCGCTGATCATGCGGATGAAGCTTTCGGAGGTCGGATCGTCGGGCAACCCGGCCCCGTCTATCCCGACGATGAGGTCGCCGTCCTTGACGCCGGCGCGCTCGGCGGCATGCCCCTCGAGGACCCGCTCGACCATGACACCGGCCACAGACTTGCCGGTGGCCGGGTCCTTCACACCAGGCAGGACCTGGCGCTGGACCTGGATGCCCATGAACCCGTCGCGTCCGGCGATCACCGGGCGAAGAAAAATGGTTTCGATGACGTAGCGGAGGCGACGCTTGAGCTCGTAACGCGGCTCGGTCCGGTAGCGCTGCAGGAGGTGCGGCAGGTAGCCGGGATCGAGCATGCACAGCTCGCGGGTCGCACTCTCGCGCCGTTCGTAACGCGGATGCGCGAGCTGATCCACGAGGCGGTCAATCTCGGTATCGCTCATGGCGGGACGGGTGGCGGCGGCGGCTGGTTCCTGCGCAGGTCGGCTGGCCGGCGCGGCGACCGGTAACGCGAGGAGCAGCATCAGGAGGACAGGTCCCATTTGACCCCGGGCCCGCAACGGGCACACCCATTATACGTCCAGGTCCCGCGTCAGCCGGTGGGCATTCTGCTCGAACCACCGGACCTTGCGGGCAATCATCCGCAGGAAGCGGAAGCCCTCGATGCGCCCGAACGAGCCGGTCGCCGCGATCGGCATGACGGCCTCGGCGATCAATGCCTCGATCATGAGCCACGGCAGGATGGCCAGGACCTCCGGGCGGATGCGGCGGGCCTGCCGATAACCGAGCACGAACCGCCGGAAACGGCCTTCGTCCAACTCGGCCGGCCATTCACGGGGATCAACGGGGCCGCCGAGAATCGAAAACTGCAGGGCTCCGTTGGCGAGATCGGCGGCGGTCGGCAGCATGTGCAGGGAATCGTAGTCGATCACGGCACGGACCCGCTTGTTGACGAAGAGCATGTTGCCGGGGTGCCAGTCGGCGTGAGCCAGCTGATGCCGCCAGTCCTGCCAGCCGGCGGCGTTCACACGCTCGGAGGCGGTCTCGTAGGCGTCATAGAGAATCGAGACGGTTCCGAGCAGCTCGGATTCGCGTCCCGCCACACTGTCGTCGTTGCGGAGGCTCGCCGGGATTCCGTTCAGATTGCCGCGGACGACCGGGTTGTCATGGTAGCCCCGGCGCGAGGGCTCCCACTCGCTCTGGTAGTCGCGCAGGCAGCTGTGGAAGCTCCCGAGCACGCGCCCCGCGTCAAAAGTAGCTTCCGGCGAACCGTCATACTTCGCGCCGGAGACGTACTCGAACAGCTCGTAGATGCACCCGTTGAAGATCACGAGCGTGTCGTCGTTGCCGACCGGGCTGATCAGCCTGGGCAGTGGGAAACCACGCGTCGCGAGGTGCCGTTGAACCGCGTGGGAGGCGGAAACCTTGAGCGGGTGATCCCGTCCGCGGGCGCGTCGCTTGAGCAGGAATCGTCCGCGCCGAGAGGTGACGATCAGCTTGGGCGAGCGGCGCGACCCCCCGGGCTCGCGTTCGATCCGCTCCACCTCGCCCACGTCGAAACGCGCAAGAACGGCAGCAATCTCTTCGGGCTGAAACTCTGCACGAAGGCGGCTAGGCACGACGGCTCCCGAGGTCCCTCATCAGCACGCGACGGCGGCGTCAGGCCCGGTTGATGTCATTCAGCATCAGCCGGAGCTGGCCGACACTCTTGCGATTGAACTTGAGGACGATGCGCGTCTTGTCCGGTCTCTCGCCCCTCTCCCCCTCGATCGGCCCGGGGAACTGTTCGATCCGCCCATCCGTCAGGATTCCCGCGTACGTGTCGTTCAGTTTTTCGAGCAGCTCGTCGGGGATGGCCGAATTGAGGCGCAGGACGAGCTGATCGCCCACGTATCGCGATGAATGATAGCGTTTGTAGAACTGCACGATCTCCTGGACGGCCACTTCGACGTCGTCGGTGACCTTGAAGAGATGCATGTCCTCGGGGCTGATCATGCCGGTGCGCAGGAGTTCGGCGCTGACATAGGTCCGCCAGTGCTGCCAGTAGGTACCTCCCGGGGCATCGATCAGCACGATGGGCATGATCTCGGCCTTGCCGGTCTGGACGAGGGTGAGGGCTTC
>CAZJTF010000065.1:0-16554 GCA_964548565.1 uncultured Planctomycetales bacterium
GGAGTGTGAATCCGCCGACGAATGCCCGTGCCGGCGGCGAGGCGGTTCGATGGGCGCCGGCAGTCGCCGGTCCGGGTGCGATTCCCGACCAGAGCATGCGAGCGCCGAGGTAGACCAGGTAAATCGCCCCGATCCACTTGAGAACGGTGAAGAGTTCGTACGAAGCGACCAGGATCGCAGTCAGCCCCGTGACGGAGAGCAGGATATAGAACGCATCCGCCGCCAGAATGCCGAGGCTGGAAGGAAAAGCGGACCGCATCCCCCCGCCGATCCCCTGCGACGTCACATACAGGATGGCCGGACCGGGGGTGGCGGTGGAAACCAGGCAGACCGCGAAGAACAGCGCCAGCATGTCCATGTGACGTCCGCCAGTCAGACGAGAGTCCGGGAGTGTCCCAGGGTCGCATGCATTATAACCGGAATCGGCTCCGGCAAGTGTCCACGTGAGATTCGTGGGGGACGATGGTCGCAGCAGCCCTGCCAACGACCCGTGACGCGCCGGCCGCTCAGCCGAGGGCGTGCCGGGGCGGACGGGTATTTGGCTTCATTTGGCACTCCTTCGTGGACCGGCTCGTCCTCATGCCGAACGTCCGTTTTAGGGTTCGGCAGCGGCCCCGGGGACGAGAACGGGCCGAGTGGCCCCCGGGCCCATCGCGAGGTCATCGAGGATCGTGGCGGCGTAGGCGCAGCCGCCCGCGCCGAAGTAGCAGTTACCATTGTAGAAGCTCGCCTTCCGGGCAATCCCGTCGTCATGGATGAAGTGAGCCTGGCCGAATGGGCCTTCGTGTGTCGTTGCGTCCTGGAGGCGCGTGAGCCAGGCGGTCGTCGTCTCGCGCTCCTCCATGCGGATCAGAGCAGAAGCGGCACGGGCAGGCCAGCCGTCGTAGGCACCGGTCGCCTGGTGATCGGCGCGGTAGGTCTGGAACGCGGGCAGATCCTTCGTCAGCGCGTTGGGATCGCCCGGAGCAAGCGCGTAGAGCCAGTGGTCCGTCTTGAGCTCGTCTTCGAAGAAGCGGACCATGCCGCGCTTCACCTCGTCGGGCAAATCGCCGGTCATGAACCGCCCCACGTAGATGAAATCGAGAATCGTCTTGACCACGCGGCGCGAACCGTCCGGCTGGCGGCAGGCGAAGGGACCGCCGGCGTACAGGGACAGGACCTCGCGGGCGAGCGCGTCGGCCTGATCGGCGTATCGACGTTCACCGGTCAGTTCGTGCAGGAAACGCATGCCCGCGACGTTGAGCGCGTTGAACGAGGCAATGGCGTGCTCGTACGTCGAGACGCATTCGAGGATGTTCTGGTACTCGCCGTAATCCGTGAGCCCTGGGCGCGCGCAGGTTCGCAGGTAGTCGAGATGCCGCATCGCCCAGTCGCGGTCGCCGGAGATGCGGACGTAGTCGGACACAGCGGACAGGAACGCCCCGGGATTTACGCCGTAGCCCATCCCGGCACCGGCGCCGCTCACGATTTCGACGCCCCAGTGATGATGCAGGTCTACGCGCATCATCGCCTCGAGTTGGGCTCGCAACACCTGCGGATCGAGCCGGGCAAGGACCGGCGCCTGGAATTCGACCTCCCAGAGGAACATCGTGGTGATTGCCCCTTCCAGTCCGATGGCAACGTACGCCTGCTCGAGGGGGCGCTTTTCCTCAACCCAGATGCACTGGCCGCCGGTGGCCGTCTGGGATCGGGGCGTCGGCCGGGGAGCGAAGCGGCGCGTCATGAGCAGCGAGAGCACGCCCATGTAGTAAAGCCGCGACAGGTCTCCATCGTGGGTTGGCAGGTGGCCGCTGAATTCGCGGTTGCCCGGCGTAAATGCCCCCTCCCAGACGCGGCGCCACTCGGCGGGCCCGCTCTCCACTCCGTTGCCGGATCAATCGCGACTGGCTCTTCGCATCCCTGGACGCCTGTCCAGAAGATCTCCTCGCCCGCCTTGACGCTGATCTCCGCGACGCCGACCTTGCCACGACCTTCGCGCGGGGCGTTGCCATCCAGCCAGTCGTGCAAATCGCGATACACCGCAAGTTTGCCGGGGGCGACGAACTCCGCGAAACCGAAGGTCTTCGTATCGTCGATGAGGAAGCCGCGTCCGCTTCGACGCACGTTGAACTGCGGAATATCGTCGGGGGGCAGGTTCCAGTAGTCGGTGAAGCGCCAGACCCGCGGCAATCCGCCGAAGACAAGGTACATCGTCATGTGGCGGTCGAAGCGCAGGCGCTCGATGACGGCGGGTTTTCCGGCGAGCATGCGGAGTGTCGTGTGCACGCCGTCGCAACGGCGATCGATTTCGTATGCTTTCCAGCGGAACTCGAGGCCTTCCCGCGGAAAGCGGCGGATGCGGTCACCATCGCGCACGTAGAGCAGGGCCGTGGGCGTTCCCATGCCGGTGGGAGCACAGGTCCAGTTCTGAATACCGCTGACGTCCCACTCAACCTGCACCGCGCCATGGAAGTTCGTGATACCGGGGAGAGAGAAGCCCTCCTCTTTCGCCGGTGCGAGCCAGTTGCCGGCGAGTTGCTCGAGCGTCATCGGGGGCACAAACGTCCTCCTGTCGGACGGCAGTCAACGGCCGCCACGGCACCATTACCAGCAATACCCCGTATCCGCCACACGGGCAGAGCCGGATCATGCGACGAGTCGCCACTGCGACCCACGAGATCATCTGGCGGCCTGAGGTGCCGGCGGCGGCAACAGGATGTAGCCGACGCCGCCGCGGTCCATCCAGATTCTTTCCATGTCTTCGCGGTAGTACTTCGTGATGCCCTGCTCGGGTGTGCTGGCAGCCGGATCGTTGATGAGGACGTTGCCTTCGTCGTCGAATCCGGTGATCACAAGAAGGTGGCCGTCGCTCTGGCGATATGGAGCATTGCGGAGCTGGCCGCGCCGAACGCGGATGCTGGCGATGATCGGCTGGCCGGCGGCGATGTGGCGTTTCACGGCGTTCCAGTCGCCGAAACGTTCCACGTAGCCGGGCAGGCCATACGTGTAGGCCCCCTGGACCGCCCGCCACCAGTTGCCGTACATGTGGTATTCGCGGTCAAGTATGGTCGCACAGACCTCGGTCGTCGGACGCTTGATGCCGCGGTATTCGAGTACCATTGACACCGAGGTCGGGCTGCAGATCTGGCTGCGGAGTTCCTCGCTCTCCCACTTCTGACTGCGGAACGGCACCGGAAGACGACGGACCCACTGCTCCTTCGGACCGGGATCAACGGTCCGACGATGCTTGCGGGCAAGTTCGGCGTCGTTGAGCGTGTTGCTGCAGGCAAATGCGACGCGGCGGAGCACCGCCGGACGCTGCGGATCGCTGGCGGCGAAGTGGAAGCGGTACTGGAGGCGATCGAACCGCGCGGTGGACTGGAAGTAATCGACGTTGATGAAGCCGTTCTCGTCCTTGACCACCTTCTGCTCGAGTTTCGGGGCCTCACCCCACCGCCCCAGGTAGTAATACGGGGTCCAGAAGTCGCCTTGGTCACGCCCGACGCGGATTTCGACGGCAAAACCCGCCCCGGGCGGGACATCCACGTTCCAGGATGGCACGAGATCGTTGAACGGAAACGGGGTCCTCAGGACGCGGGAGGTGTAGACGCGGTTCGTGGAGGACGCCCGCTTCTGAACGGCCTCGGCAGGCGCGTGGGCCGCCCCGGCGCTGCAGACATCGGGGAATGTCTCCATGAGGAGGGTGTGCACATCGTTGGGCGTGCGAAACAGCCTGTTTCCGCCGGTCGTTTCGGCGACCTGTGAGGCCGGTGCGCTCGCGGGAGGAGCGACGGTTTCGGACGGCACGACAGCCAGGACGAGCGATGCAAGAAACAGGGTCTGCACGGATTGTTGCTCTCAGACAGGGTCCCACGGGCAGGACGGCCACGGCGGCCGCCATCCACCCGGGGCGGCATTATAACCGTTTTCGTCCGCGGGCCGCCGCCCTGCACCCGACGGGCTGGCGATCAGATCCCGCCGCCCTGTTCGTGGACGTGCAGGCCGCACTCCGTCTTGTCGAAGCCGGCCCAGCGCCCGCTCCTCGGATCCTGGCCCGGCTTCACTTTCGAGGTACAGTATCCCTCCTCTGGGTGGCAGCCGATGCTCAGGTAGCCCTGCTCGCGGAGCGGGTGGTACGGCAACCCGTTTTCCTGGAGGTAGTAGTGCACGTCCTTGGCCGTCCAGCGGGCGATCGGACAAATCTTGAGAAGCCCGAGGTGGTCCTTCTGCAGGATCGCGGTGTTCTTGCGGGTGGCGGACTGCTCGCGTCGGATGCCGGTCAGCCAGCACTTGATCCCGAGTTCCCGCTTCGCCCGGTCGAAGGGCTCACGCTTGTTGAATGCGCAGCAGGCGTCGGGGCTCGACCGCCACATTTTGCCATGCTCCTGCAGGAAGGCCTCGCGCAGGATCACGGGGCGGTACACGAGCAGGTTCAAATGGAGCCGCTGTCGCAGGTCCTCCTGAAAGGCAACGGTCTCCGGGAACAGGAAGCCGGTATCGACCACGATGACCTTGATATCGGGCTTGACCCGAGTCGCGAGGTGCAGCATCACAGCACTGTCGGCCCCAAAGGATGACGAGAGCGCGAGGTCATCACCGAACTCGTCGGCGGCCCAGGCGATGATGTCCAGGGCATCACAGGTTTCGAATTCGGCATTGAGGCGGTCGAAATCGTACGTCGCTGCCAGATCAGTGGCCATGCTGTCTGAACCTTTGGGTGGTGTCCGGGGCCCTGGTCGAAAGACTCTGCAATCTCAGGGTGTATTATAGCAGCCAGGCGGTTGTTGCAAGCCCGCGCGCGGCCGCCCACAATGCGGGGATGGCATCACGCCCTGATTACCGAAACGCCCATGGTCGCAAATGGGGCCGCGGCGCCCGCCCGTGGGTGCTGATTCCCAAGGTGCTTTTTGTTGCCGGGCTGTTCGGGGGACTGCTGACGCTGGTGGGTGTCCTTCTCCGCCCGGTGTCACCCGCGACGCCGGAGGCCTGGCGGATGCGGTCGGATTTGGTGCAGCTTACCTTCACGCGGGTTGTGATCCCCTGCAGCACGCTGGCGGTGCTGGCGGGCATCGTGCTCCTGGTGATGCACGGGCGGGTCCTGCTGCGGATGCGGTGGCTGATCGTCAAGTTGGGGGTCACCGTGCTCGCTGTGCCGGCGGGTCACCTGTTCCTGCGCTTCGCGATGAGGAGGCTGCAGGAGGCCATCGCGGCGGGATCGTTCGAGCAGGCGCAGCAGCTGATGCGGCAGCTTCGGGCTGGCACCGCCGGCATGCTGCTCGCGGTGTCAGTCATCGCCGTGCTCGGGCGGCTCAAGCCGAGACTCGGGCAGGATTTCGGTCGCACCTTCAGCCGCAGCGGCCCGGCGGTGGACGCAATTCGTCGGGATGGAGGCAAGTCATGAAGGCAACCCTGTCACGACGCAGTTTTCTGGCAGCCGCTGGCGGCACCATCGCTTCGCAGACGCTGGTGAACAGCCTGCAGGCGGCGCCGGAGACGCCGGAGCGGAATCTGGTGGTGCTCTGGTTGCGCGGCGGCGCGAGCCACGTCGATCTGTTCGATCCCAAGCCCGCACTGGCTCGCTGGAACGGGCGCGAGCTGCCCGAATCGCTCCGTCGGCAGGTGCCGGCGGGGTTCGGCGCGTCCGATTCATGCTTGATGGGAAGCCCTTTCGGATTCCGGCGCTACGGGCGCTGCGGGATGGAGATGTCCGAGTTGCTTCCGCAGATCGGAGCGCACGCGGACGAGATTCTGCTCATCCGATCGCTGCAGACCGACGCATGCAACCATTTTTCGGCCACCGGGCAACTGGAAACGGGCCTGCGAGCGCTGGTCGGGCGGGAATCGGTCCGGCTGAAAGAGAATACCGCTGCGGCGGGATTTGCCGAACAGTGCCGGTCGGTCATCAAACGCCTCCTGGAGGGAGAAAGAGATGTGATCGTCCAGGCGACCGGCTGGGATCATCATGCCGAGCTCGAGGAGGGCCTGCCGCGGGAGTGCGCGCGAATTGATGCACCCGTCGGCCTTCTTCTGACGGCACTGCGGCAGGAAGGCCTGCTGGACAGTACGATCGTGGCGTTCGTCACGGAGTTTGGTCGGTCGCCTCTCGCGCAGTACGTCCGCTCGAACGGCAACCCCGGGCGCGATCACCACGCCCTGGCGTTCAGCGGGTGGCTGGCCGGCGGCGGAATCGCCGGCGGGCGTGTCATCGGCGCTACGGACGAACTCGGGTGGAGCGTCATCGAGCAGCCCATCCCGGTTCATCGCCTGGGGGAGGCCCTCCGCCGCGCGACGGTGGTGACGTTCCGGGAATCATTTCCACCTCTTCCCAGTAATCCAGTATAATGTGGTAAGTGAGGGGATAAGCAGCCGAGGACAGGAACATGATCAGTGCCAGGGACGACAGCATGGGACGGTTTTCGGTTGAGGTGGAGTTAGCCAACTACGCTGATGTCGCACGCCAGGAGGCAGGAGATCTACCGCGAGACAGAGTCCGCAAAACGGTAGTACACGGTGTCGTCGACACCGGAGCCGCGTGGCTGGTCATTCCTGAATCTGCCGCCCGACAACTCGGGCTCCGGCCGACCCATAAGACCCGTGTCACCTACGCCGATCAGCGGACGGTGGAGCGCGACGTGGTTCTCGGTGTCGCCCTCACCTACGCCGGTCGCACCGGACTGTTCCGGGCCATCATCGAGCCGCAACGCGAATCGGCCCTGATCGGCGCCATCGTCCTCGAAGACCTGGACCTGGTGGTGGACTGCCTGAACCAGAAGCTTGTCCCCCGCGATCCGCGGATCATGACCTCGATCATCGAGTGACGCACGCCTGGAACTCGGCGCCTCGCGGTGCCCATCTCCCTCCTGCACGAAATGTGGTAGCATGCCGCCCCGGCTGGCGAGCGGGCCTCCGGGCTCACGCGCGGGCCCGATTCTTTGTTCCTCTTGCCGAGACACACCCATGCACCTGACCCGCGCGGACGTCCTGATCTTCGTGGCATACTTCCTCGGCATCGTCGCCCTCGGCGTCTATGCATCGCGGCGGGTGGGCAAGACCAAACGCGACTACTTCCTGGCCGGCGACAAGCTCCCCTGGTGGATGGTCGGCGGGAGCATCGTCGCCGCCAACATCAGCAGCCACCACTTCATCGGCGTCATGGGCACCGCCTACAAGGTCGGGTTCGTGGCGATGATGATCGAGTGGGGAGCGATCCTCGTCGGCTTCAACGCCCTGCTGTGGATCTTCCTGCCATTTTACCTGCGGAACGGCTTCTACACGATGCCGGAGTTCCTCCAGCGGCGATTCGGGTCAGGGGCTCGCATCACATACACGGTGCTGATTCTGATCACGTACATCTTCGTCGAGATCAGCGCGGTCCTGTACCTGGGCGCGGTGGGCGTCAACTCGCTGTTCGATCTGCCGGCACTCGCGTCCTCCACGGCGGGCCGAATCGGCTGGAATCTCTCGCCGGACGCGGCATACGTTGTGGCCATGATGACGAGCATCATCGCCGTCGCGCTGTTTACCGGGTTCTACACGATCGCAGGCGGATTGCAGGCGGTCGTCTGGACCGAAATGGTGCAGCTTGGCGTGCTGCTCGCGGGTGGATTAACACTGGCGTTCGCGACGCTGCACAAGGTGGGCGGATGGTCGCAGTTCATGGCGACTTCGTCGGAGTGGCATATGCTGCTACCGGCCAACCACCCGGACTTCCCGTGGACAATGTACCTGGGGGGCGTGCTGTGCGTGAGCGTCTTCTACTGCGCGGCCAACCAGTTCATCGTGCAGCGGACGCTGGCAGCCCGCGATGAATGGCACGCGCGGATGGGAGTCGTCTTCACCGATTACCTCAAGTTCCTCATGCCGCTGATCATTGTCGTGCCCGGGCTGGTCGCGCCGCGGCTGTTCCCCGACATCAAGCCGGACATGGCATTCCCGACCCTCGTGCAGAACCTGCTCCCCGCCGGCATCGTGGGCCTGGTGATGGCGGGACTGATCGCGGCCGTCATGTCGCACCTCTCGGGTGCGGTGAACTCGTGCACGACGATCCTGACAGTCGACTTTTACCTGCCGTACATCAACCGCCAGGCGACGGACGCGCAGGCCGTCCGGTTCGGGCGGATCATGGGGGGCGTGCTGGTCGTGCTAGGGATCGCGTGGTCGGCGGTCCTGCTGCAGCACTCGGAACGCCCGATCTTCATCTACCTGCTCAATGCGTATGGCTACGTTACGCCCGGGATCGCCACGATGTTCCTGCTGGGGATCTTCTGGAAGCGGACGACGCACGCCGCCGCGCTCGCGGCCGGGCTGCTGACGATCCCACTTTCGGTCGCGATTGAAAAGATTGCCCCCCTGCTGCCGCACTCCTACGGCCAGTACATCACGCCCTTCTGGAATCGGACGGGAATCGTCTTCTGGACGTGCATGCTCGTCGGCGTGCTGGTCAGCCTGGCGACGACGCCAAAGCCCGCGGATGAACTGCAGGGACTCATCTGGAATAAGGAAAGCCTGCAGCTTCCGCCGGAGATGCGGGCCAGGAACCGCGGCCTGCGCCGCCCCGGGCTCTGGTGGGCGATCATCACCGCGGCCGTACTCTATATGTACATCCGATATGCGTAGGCGGACCGTTCACCCGTGGGATCAGTCCGCGAGGACTGCTTCAATCCCGGCTGCGCATGTGTCGATCAGAACCTCCAGCGAGCCACGTTCAAACGGGCTCTGCCACACCTGGTAGATGTCGAGGTCGTACAGCTCGGATGGCGCCAGGTACCCCGAGTGGCCGTTGACGATGTTCGCTACGGCGATCGTCCGCCCGGGGAAACGCCGGCGGAGTTCTGTCTGCAGGTTCGAGTAGGCCTCATTCGGGTGCGCAACGAGCACCGCGTCGCCGATCCGCCAGACCCAGGCCGGCATCGAGCAGGTCGAGCCGCTGCCCACGGCCCTGATCACACGCAGCTTCCGCCGCAGGCGTTCGGCCATCGTGCGATCGGTACACGTCCGCAGTTCCTGCTCGACCTGCGCCTCGCCGGGCAGCGGGCGGAGCGGCAGCGGCACGTCGATCTTGCGTGCCCGGAGCGCACTCGGCGGGTCAAAGTGGCTGCGCGACCACGTCGCCAGGGGCGCGCCCGATTCGACAACGCCGGTGTACTGCAACGCCGTCCCTGGCGGCAGCATGGCGTCGAGCGCCGCCAGTGCCGCGAACCCGAGGTGTCGCCCATTGCGGTCGGCCACGGCGAGATCGCCAACGTACTGCTCGCGGGGTGACAATTCACCGGAAGCTCCCTGCAGGAAGAGGCACGGCGCCCCGTGAGTGTTCGCCTCGACAACCTCGCGCATCGCACCGATGAAGTCGGGTGAGAGACGCCGATTCTCCCACGCGAGTGTCGTTGGGTGGCACGCGTAGTTCACGATCGTGGCGATGGGGGCGTGATGGGCGTCCGTCACGCGGCCGACGATCACCGAGTCGTCGGCGGGGCGATCGGGATTGAATCCGCAAACGACCCGCTGGCGCTCTCGGTCCGGCATGTCCCGGTTTGTCGCCAGGTCGCATCGACCCGCCCCCCACGTGATGACGGCCGGTACAGCACCCGCCATGGCCTCCCGGGTCGCGTCGATCAGGGCAGCACGCATGCTGTCAAGATAGGGGCTGATCAGGTGGCCGCCGGGTTTCTCCGCATCGCCGCGGCAGAGCGACGGGCCGGCATGTGTGTGCGTCAGGGCGATGAGCACCGAATCGGCATCCAGCCGCAACGCCTCGATCAGTCCGAAACGCAGTTCGTTTTCCTCTTCGTCACCCTGCCACCAGCCTGCGTCCAGCGAGGCGAGGACGAGCCAGCGCGCGCCTTCGTGCGGTTCGCGTATGGCGAGCACCGTTGCCACGAGCGGACGGTGGATGCCCTCCGCGGTGTCATGGGCCGCCGCTCCCCAGTTACGGGCATAGATGCCGAGCGGCGGAGTGATGTCGCGTCGAGCTGCGCCGGCAACGACGGACGCCGAAGCAGGTGTCTGATCCGCAGTTGTAGCTTGCGCTCCCCGAGTCTTCATGCCGCACCTCCGTCGTAACGTTCTAAGGCTTCTCACCGCCGGGCCCGAACAGACTGAGCCCGCCGTCCATCACAATCGTAGCCCCCGTGATCTGCCGGCAGGCGGGATCGCACAGATGCGCGACCTCCAGGGCCACCTCCTCCGGTTCGGTCAGTGAACGCACCGGCACCGTCTGGCGTGCGGCTTCCGCCGACCCGGGCTCCTCGCGAAACGCCTTTCCGCTCAGGCCGGCGTTGACGTACCCGGGCGCCACTTCATTCACGAGGATCCCGCGTGCGGCGAACTCGGCGGCCATGCATTGGCAAAGCATGCGAAGGCCTGCTTTCGACACGCAGTACGCAGGGATGTGGGTGTGCGGCACGTGGCCCGCCCAACTCCCGACGAAGACCACTCTTCCAGACTGTCCGAGCGCCACGAGACGCAGAACGGCCGCACGAGCGAGGTGGAACGCGCCGCCGAGATTCACCGCGAGCTCGCGCTGCCACTCTTCAGGCGTGAGCTCGCTCATCCGCCGGATGTGGACGATGGCCGCGTTCGGGATGATCAGCGTGGCCGGGCCTAGCTCGCGTTCGACAGCGTCGACCCACGCGTCCACCGCCGGCGCATCGGCGACGTCCACCCGGTCGTAGCGGGCCCGGCGGTTGAGCGAATGCACCCGGACGAGCAATGAATCCGCCTGCGATGGTTCGAGGATGTCCCCGACCGCAATGTGAGACCCGCGACGCGCGAACTCGAGAGCGATGGCCCGCCCGATGTCTCCAAGGCCGCCGCTGATGATTGCCACCTGGCCGGCAAGCGGCTCGTGCGGGCCGGGGAAACCAGGCTGGGTGTTGGGCTGCGGCATCGGTCAACCCACGAGTGCGTTTCGAGAGCTCAGATAGCCTGCACGAGCAGATCAAAGAGCCGGTCCACCTCGCGCCGGGTCTCGTCATCCAACGTGAATCCCACAGGCCCGCGGACAACGGCGTTGCGAAATACACCCTGCTTGACGAGCAGGTACTTTTCGACGGCCAGGAAGGCGTCCAGGCTGTTCTGGACCGCGATGATGGATGAGATCGGCAGCGAGAGCCGGTAGATCCGTGCCTCGTCGCCGCCTTCGAGGGCCCGCCAGAGCCCGACGATGCCGTCGATCAAGTCCGCTCCCGGCATCGTGCCGACGATCCCGCGGCGGTAGCTGTCCACGAGCGCGATTCCGCCGGTCCCCTCGAACACGCGGGCAGCCCCGCCGGTTGCATCGCGCAGGGCGGAAAGCTTCGGGCCGATGGGGGTCGCCTCTGGCTTGAACAGCACGCGATCGCCGTGCTCCTGGAGAATACGGGCCTGCACTTCCGTGCTCAGGGGCCGTCCGACGTAGCCGCTCGCGTCCTGAACGATGACGGGGATCTTGACGGACGCGAGGATCCGCCCGTAGTAGCGGAGCAGTTCCGTCTCACCGACGCCAATGGACACCGGCGGGATCGCCATCACGGCATGGGCGCCAACAGACTCGGCCTGGCGGGCATATCGCTCGGCCACGCGGGTGCTTTCCGCACCGACGCTGATGACAACGGCTCCGCGGCGACGCCCGAAGCGACAGGCGGCCTGGGCGAGCTGCTCCCGTTCCTCGCTGGAGAGCCGCAGGACCTCCGACACCATCGCCATGACGATGCCGTCGGCGCCCCGGTCGTACAGCCACTCGATCTCCCGCTCCAGCGTGGCGAAATCGATGCTCTCGTCATCGTGATATGGCGTCTGGAAAACCGGCAGGACGCCGCGGAGAGGATGGGAAGCCGAATCCGTCATGACGACCCCTGCGACAGATGGGCGGAACGCCGATTCAACAGGCAAACCGGCCAGATCGTCCGCGGAAGGCAATCGCGCAGGCTTCGCCTCCCGCCTCGGACCGCGCGACGCGCCTCACAAGTCGTTATTTCACTTCCGCCGGCTTTTCACCCTCCTCCAGCACGCGCTGGATCGCGCTGCGGACGACGGTGATCTTGACGTTGGCGGATTCGTCCACTTTCAGGCCGACCTCGTTGTCCTTGACGGCGATCACGGTCCCGATGATGCCGCCGATGGTCATCACCCGGTCGTTTTTCTTGATCGCGGCCAGCATGTCCTGCCGGCGTTTCTTTTCTTTCCGGTTGCCCGACAGGACGACGGCGTAGAAAACGACGAGCATCAGGATCAGACCGATCATCCAGGTCATGTCCTGGCCGCCTCCCTGGGCAGCAGCAATCAGATAGATAGCAGTCACTCGGTGCCTCTCGAATCGATCATTCTGCCCGCACCGGAACCTCCGGCCACGGGATATTCGGCCAGCATCGTCGTCCAATCCCCCGATGGAATCAAGTCACGCAGGCGCGACATGAACCTCTGAAAAAACCAGAGGTTATGAACGCTCAGCAGGATAGGGCCAAGCATTTCTCCGACTTGGAACAGGTGCCGGATGTAGGCGCGGCTGAACCGGCGGCACGTCGGACAGGGGCAGGAGGCTTCAAGCGGCAGATCCTGCGTGCGGTACTGCTCGTTACGCAGTCGCAGCGAGCCGGTCGCGGTGAACGCGTAGCCGTTTCGCCCGTTGCGCGTCGGGAGGACGCAGTCGAACATGTCGATCCCCGCCCTCACGGCCGCCAGGATGTCGCGCGGCATACCGACGCCCATCAGGTAGCGCGGGCGGTCCACGGGAAGCCGGTGAACCAGTCCACTCAGCACCTCGACCATCTGCTCGTGCGACTCGCCGACGCTCAGCCCCCCCACCGCGTAACCGGGAAAGCCGATCTCCACGAGTTGCTCCGCGCAGGCGGTTCGCAGGTCCAGGTGTATGCCGCCCTGCACGATCCCGAACATCACCTGCGGGGTGTCGTCGCGGCGTGGGCCCTGACCGTTGACCTCGTTCCAGTATCGTTCGTGCTCGTCCCTGCACTGCCGCGCCCAGCGGACGGTCCGCTCAACCGCCCGCGCACAGGTCTCGCGATCCGCCGTTCCCGGCGGGCACTCATCGAAGGCCATCGCAATATCGGAGCCGAGCATCGCCTGGATCCGGGTGGCCGAGACCGGGTCGAGGCGAATCCACTGCCCGTCGATGTGGGAACGGAAGGTCACGCCGTCATCCGTGATGCGGTTCAATTCGGCCAGCGAAAAAACCTGATACCCGCCGCTGTCGGTCAAAATCGGGCCATCCCACGACATGAACCGGTGCAGGCCGCCCAACTGGTGGACAAGTTCCGCACCGGGGCGCTGGCACAGGTGATAAGTATTGCCCAGGAGGATGTCCGCGCCGCTCGCACGAATCTGGTCCGGCCAGACGCCCTTCACCGTGCCCCGGGTCCCGACCGGCATGAAGGCCGGCGTTCGCACCTGCCCGTGCGAGGTCGTCAGGATGCCGCAGCGGGCGGTGCCGGCAGCCTCCCGGGCTGTGATCTCAAAACCGAACATCGCCCCATAATGCACGACCTGCGAGACGAGCGTCAAACCCGACGTGACACTCCGTCCGGCACTGCTCAAGCGCCACTCTCAGCAGACCGACATCCATACGGGACCATGGCCTGGCGATCCTGGTCCAGTCGTTCGTGTTCGAACCAGACGCCGTGTTCGCCTCCGTTGGTCCGATAGTTCCTGGCCGGCCGAGACATGACGCTTCGATACAAGTCACTGCTTATAACGGGCGTCACTCTCGCGTTCCTGACCGGGATTCTTCACCTCTCGACATCGGAGATCTTTGCGCACAACACCGGCGGCCTCGAAGGCGCTGAGGTCCAGGTCTTCCGCGGGTACACGCTGGCGATCCTCCTGGCGGGCCTGATGAGCCTCTGGCTGCTGGAGCGGCTGATCGTCTCGCGCGTTCTGGGCGTGGTCGCGCAACTCAAGCGGATCTGCGAGCGGCGCGACTTGTCCATGCGTGTCGAGGGATGCGGCACGGACGAGATCGGGACTCTGGCCGCCAGCGTCAATGCCACTCTCGAAGCACTCCGGCAGTCCGAGCAGCGGCTCAAGAATCGCGAGTCCGAGGCGCGACGATCGGAAACGCAATACCGGCAGACCGTCGACTCGCTCGCGGACATGCTCTTTGTCGTGGATCGGGATCTGCGAATCACGGTCTGCAACGAACCACTCCGGCGCTGGGTCCGCTCGATCGGTCTGCCGCCCGTCCAGCAGGGGCAACCGATCCGCGAGGCGTTTCCGTTCATCCGGGCCGTCACGCTCGGCGAGTACGTCGCCATTTTCGAAACGGGGACGGGCACCACACGCGAAGAGCGGCTCGAGGTCGCGGGGCACAGCAGCTTTCTTCGGACCAGCCGCATTCCGGTCGTCGTCGAGGGCCGTGTCGAACAGGTCATCACCCTGCTATCCGACGTCTCCGCCCAGCGTGAGGCCGAGCACAGACTGCGGATGCTCTCGCAGGCCGTCGAGCAGAGCGCCAACATTGTGGTGATCACCGACACCCGCGGGCGGGTCGAGTACGTCAACCCGAAGTTCACCGAGGTCACCGGCTACTCGAGCGAGGAAGTGCAGGGCCGGGGCATCAATCTGCTCCGGTCGGGCCACCATGACGAGCGTTTCTACCGGGAGCTGTGGGAAACCATCTCCTCGGGGCGCAACTGGTGCGGCGAATTCTGCAATCGGCGTCGCGACGGCCAGTTGTACTGGGAGGCGGCGTCCGTTTCACCGATCCGCGATGAAAATGGCGAAATCACGCACTACCTTGCCATCAAGGAGGACATCACCCAGCGCAAGCACTCGGAGGAGCGGCTGCGGATCGCCCGATTCACGCTCGACAGGGCCGGAGATTCGATTTTCTGGCTGGACGCGCAGGCGCGCATCGTCGACGTGAACGAGGCGGCGTGCACCGCACTGGGGTACAACCGCGGCGAACTCCTCGCGATGACGATCCACGACATCGATCCCACCTTCTCGCCTGAACGCTGGAAGCAGGCGTGGCAGGAGCTTCGCAGCCGAAAGAGCCTGACTCTCGAGTCTCGGCACGTCACGCGGACGGGCGAGGAGCGATGCGTGGAGATCATGGCGAGCCTGATCCAGTACGGGGGGCAGGAATACAACTGCGCGATCGCCCGCGACGTCACCGAGCGACGACGCTCGGAGGACCGCTATCGCCACGCGGCAATGCACGACGGCCTGACGGGACTGCCGAACCGCGCGCTCTTCACCGAACACCTCGCCCAGACCATCCGTCGGGCGGCCCGCAATCCAGATCACCACTTCGCAGTGATGTTCCTGGATTTCGATCGGTTCAAAGTGATCAATGACAGTCTCGGCCATCAGATCGGCGATCAGCTCCTGGTTGCGATCAGCCGACGGCTGCAGGCATGCGTCCGCAGCGAGGACACCGTGGCGCGGCCGGGGCGGAGTGAGATCGCCCGTCTCGGTGGCGACGAGTTTGTGATCCTGCTCGACGGAATCAGCCGGGCGGCCGACGCAGCGCGCGTCGCGGAGCGTCTGCACGAGCAGATGTCCGAGGCGTTCTGGCTCAGCGGGCACGAGGTCCACACGACAGTCAGCGTGGGCATCGTCCTGAGCGATCCGGGCTACGAGCGTCCGGAAGACATGATCCGTGACGCGGACACCGCGATGTACCGCGCGAAGACGAGCGGCAAGGCGCGCCACGTCATCTTCGACCGCGAGATGCACGAGGAGGCAATGCTCCGGCTCCGCCTGGAGAACGACCTCCGCAAGGCGGTGGATCGCGACGAGTGCCGGGTCGATTACCAGGCGATCGTCTCACTCGATGGCGGGTACCTGGCCGGTTTCGAGGCACTCGTCCGCTGGGATCACCCCGAGCGCGGGATCGTTTCGCCCGCCGATTTCATCCCGATTGGGGAGGAAACCGGCCTCATCGTTCCGATCGGCAAGCTCGTGCTCAGCCGGGCGTGCTCACAACTCCGCGACCTGCACAAGCGGTTCCCGGATCGGCCCGGGTTGTGCATCAACGTGAACCTGTCGAAGCGCCAGCTCATCGAGGAGGACCTCGTCCGCCAGGTGGCAGAGGTGCTCGAGACGACCGGCATCGACCCCACTCTGCTCAAGCTGGAAGTCACCGAGAGCGCGATCATGGAGCAGGCGGAGGCCGTCACGCCGGTGTTGCGGCAGCTCAAGAGCCTCGGGGTGAAGCTGGCGATGGATGATTTCGGCACGGGGCATTCATCCTTGAGCTGCCTGCATCGTTTCCCCATCGACGTCCTGAAGATCGACCGCGCGTTCGTAAGCAACATGAGCCTTCAGAATCTGCAGTACACCGCCATCGTGCAGGCGATCATCACGCTGGCGCACAATCTCGGGATGCTGGTGGTCGCGGAAGGCATCGAGACCATCGACCAGCTCAGCCAGCTTCAGACGCTGAACTGCGACTTCGGCCAGGGTTTCTATTTCTCGGGACCTGTCGCGATGGATCATGCCGCCGAACTGGTGACACGGACGTGCTGGCTGCAACGGGCAGAAGCCGTGTAGAATTCCGCGGGGCTGGAGCCGCGGAGCATCGTGCCCGTTACCGCCAACCCGGGTGAGCTACCGGCAGGGCGCCGCCTTTCTGGAGAGCCG
>CAZJTF010000065.1:16654-24038 GCA_964548565.1 uncultured Planctomycetales bacterium
CGTTACCGCCAACCCGGGTGAGCTACCGGCAGGGCGCCGCCTTTCTGGAGAGCCGCATCCCGTGCGTCGTGCATCCTTGTTCGTCATCGCCGTGCTTTCCGCGCTGGCGCTGCCAGCGATCCTTGCCGCAGGGCCGGGCACTGCACATCCGGCCGAGACGGCGGTCCCCGTGCAGGCCCCCGTCGCCGCCGCTCCGCGGACGACTACGACACAGCCGTCCCACGCGACCGGGCCCGGCATCACGGCGCGCGAGGCCGTCCGCCTCCTCCGCCAGGGCAACGACCGGTTCGTCGCGGGCAGCCCCCGCCATCCTCACAGCGACGCCGCCCGGCGCCACGACGCCGCAGTCCACGGCCAGCACCCGTTCGCGGTGGTGATCTCCTGCGCGGACTCGCGCGTGCCGCCCGAACTGCTGTTCGACCGCGGCATCGGCGACCTGTTCGTGATCCGTGTGGCGGGGAATGTCTGCGATACGGATGAGATCGCGTCGGCGGAGTATGCCATCGAGCATCTGGGGACGCCGCTGATGGTGGTGCTGGGCCACAGCCGCTGCGGCGCAGTGACGGCGGCCGCTTCCCACGCCCCGGTTCACGGGCGGCTCTCGGCGTTGCTGCACCACATTGAGCCCGCAGTCGCGGAGGCCCACCGCCTGCATCCGGAAGCAATGGGCGACACACTTGTCGCGGACGCGATCCGGGCGAACGTTCTGTACGGTATGGAGTGCACGCTCCGCACGAGCGATGCGATCCGCGAGCAGATCGCCGCCGGGCGCGCCCGTCTGGAAGGCGCGATCTACGACCTCGATTCCGGCAGAATCGATTGGCTCGGTCCACACCCGGCCCAAAAGGCGCTGCTGAGCGCGCCACCCACCACCGCCCCGCACGCGTCAACCGAAGCGCGTTGACCGGAGAACACATCAAGCCCGGTCGCATGAGCGGTGAAACCCGGCGAAAGTGAAGCCTCGCATGTCCCGAGGATTCAGTCTGGCCGAGGTTGGTCAGACTGAAACAGGTGTCCAGATCTGAAAAACCAGAGCAGCTGGCACTCGGGAACGACCTCCCACAAACGGCAGAAAAGCCCTTCCACTCTCCCCGCAGGGGAGGTAGATTCTGCACTCTCAGCCGGTTCTCTCGTGGTGTGGTCAGTGATATTTCGCTGAATTCAGGAGAGCCGGAGGAAAACGCCGTCCGTGGACGGATTGTTAATGCGGAGGAGCAGTACCTTGGCAAATCAACGCTACTCGGTCACTCAACCCCCGATTCAGACGTTGTTTACCTGGATCAAGTCTGGCGAAATCGCCATTCCCGAAATCCAGCGGCCGTTCGTCTGGGAAGCCATCAAGGTGCGCAACCTCCTGGACTCCCTCCTGTCCGGGTTCCCGATCGGCTATCTCATTGCGTGGAAGAACCCCGACGTAAAACTGAAGGACGGCACCTCCTCCTCCGGCAAACGCATCCTCATCGACGGCCAGCAGCGGATCACTGCGCTGATGGCCGCCCTGCTCGGGCAGGAGGTGGTCAACAAGGACTACCGGAAAGTGCGCATCCGGATCGCCTTTCATCCTGTCGAGAAGCGGTTCGAGGTCTCAAACCCAGCCATCGGCAAAGATGCGTCCTGGATCCCGGACGTCAAGACAGTGTTCGATCCTGACACAAGAATCCTGGGACTGGTACGAGACTACTGCGAGCGCAACCCGGAGACGGACAGCGATGAGGTCTTCTCGACGATCGAAGCCCTCCGTGCGATCGTCCACAACCAGATCGGGCTGATCGAGCTGAACTCCGATCTGGACATCGAGACTGTCACTGAGATCTTCATCCGTGTGAACTCGGCGGGTGTGCCGCTCGGGCAGGCGGATTTCGCCATGTCGAAGATTGCCGTCAACGAGACCTACGGGGGCAACATGCTGCGGAAGGCGATCGACTATTTCTGTCACCTGGCGGTCGCCCCCGACTTCTACGACACGGTGAGGGCGGATACTTCCTTCGCCGCCAGCGAGTTCTTCCCCCAACTGAACTGGCTCAGGAAGGAGAATGATGACCTTTATGACCCCTCGTACAGCGATATGCTGCGCGTGGCGTTCACCTCCGAATTCAGGCGGGGCAAGCTCCAGGATCTCGTCGCACTCCTGTCGGGACGGAACTTCGAGACAAAGCAGTACGAGGAAGCCGTCGTCCAGGATTCCTTTGACCGGCTCAAGAACGGCATCAGCCGGTTCATGAACGAGAATCACTTCAAGTCATTCATCATGATCATCAAGTCAGGAGGTTTCGTCGACCCATCGCTGATCGGCTCCCAGAATGCCCTCAATTTCGCCTATGTGCTGTACCTTACACTGCGAGCCCAGGGCCTTCCGCCTGCCGCGATTGAACGGCACGTCCGGCGATGGTTCGTGATGTCGATGCTGACGGGCCGGTACTCTGGCGCGCCGGACACGCAATTCGATCACGACGTGCGGCAGGTCCACCATCAGGGAATCGAGGCGTATTCGAACGCGATCTTCAGAAGCGAACTCTCCGAGACGTTCTGGGAAACTGCTCTGCCTGAGGAGATGAACACCTCCTCCGCCTCCAGCCCCTATTTTCGCCTTTTCCGAGCGGCGCAAGTCAAGCTGAACGATCTGGGCTTCCTGTCGCGTGATATCACCGTCCGTGAGCTGGTGGAGATCAAGTCGGACGAGCACCACCTGTTCCCTCGTGACTACCTGAAGAAGCGGGGCCTCACGAAGGCTCAGTACAATCAGATCGCGAATTACGCTGTCGCACAGAGCGAGATCAACATTGCGATCGGAAACAAGGATCCTCGCCTGTATATGAGCGAGGCCTTCGAACAGTGTCGAGGCGGCCCCCGGAAACACGGTAACATCACGGATGTGGAGCACCTCCGGGAGAACCTGAGGCAGCACTGCATACCCGATGGCTTTGAGAGCATGTCGTTTGATGACTACCCGGTGTTCCTGGCGAGCCGGCGCCGGCTGATCGCCCGAAAGCTGAAGACGTACTTCGAATCGCTTTGATCGCGTACGCCTTCTGGGATACCTGGACACGCCTGGCCGGATGCGGCCGCGCTTCTGCCGAACTTGCGGACGGAAGCTCCTGCGCAACCATTGTCGCTGCCTCGGTATGCGACCGCGTCGCGGCGGGTCTCGCCTTGCCCGGTGCCGAGCCTGGTTTTATAACCATGAAGGTCGCCGGACGGCGTGCGGTCGCGCGGCTCAGGGAGAGGCGCCGGGCGGGGGGCGGTGCCCGGCGGGTGTGGTCGTGTCTTCAGGCAAGATGGATCGGGTGCAGTCATGGCCAGCGTGGCAGCCATCATCGTAGCGGCGGGAAAAGGCGAGCGGTTCGGCGGCACCGAGAAGAAGACATTCGCCAAGATCGACGGCCAGCCGATGTTCCTTCGCTCGCTGCAGCACTTCATGAACCGGGAAGACGTCTGCCAGACGATCCTCGTCGTCTCCCCCGAGGACCAGAGCGAGGTCAAGGAGAAATACGGGGCAAATCTCGGGTTTATGGGCGTCCAGCTCGTACTGGGGGGAGCGGAGCGACATGATTCCGTCGCCGCGGGGCTGGCGGCGGTGCGGGAAGACGCCGAACTGGTCGCAATCCATGACGCGGCCCGGCCCTGCGTTGCCGAGGCGATGATCGATGCCGTATTCGCGGAGGCCGCCAAGAGCGGCGCGGCGATTCTGGCGTCCCCGCTGCGGGGGACGATCAAGCGGGCGAGCGCGGCCGGCTTCGTGGACGAGACGATCTCGCGCGAGGGCCTGTGGGAGGCGCAAACGCCCCAGGTCTTCAAGCGGTCGGTCCTCGCGGAAGCCTACGCCCGCCGGGGGAATTTCGAAGGGACGATCACCGATGACGCGCAGCTCGTCGAAGCCATCGGGCACCCGGTCGCACTGGTCGAATCGGACTTCACGAACATCAAGGTGACAACCCGTCCCGATCTGAACCTGGCCTCGGCCATCCTCAAGTTCCGACCCAAGCCCAAGCCGAAAGGGCCTCTCAGCCCCTTCGAGGAGGCGCAGTGGTGACCTGCGGACACGGCGCGACGCGGTTCGGGAATCCCCCTCTGCCCTGGCGCCTGTTCCTGCCCAAGGTCCCCCCGTTCGCTGCCACGCCTTCGCTGTTCCCTTTTCACCATTTCTGCCGTTATTTTCTTGACGATCTCTCGTCGCGCGCTTAGTCTTACGGCGCTTGTTCAAGCCCATGGATGATCCAGAGGATCTGCGTCGCAGGAGGCGTACCCATGACACGTACCATCAAGATTGTTGCCGCGATCGCATGCGCCGTGCTGCTGTGGACCGGTCTGACCGGCTGCACAACGGATGAGATCGCCGGTCCCAAACGAACCGAGCCGGTCGGCCCCGTCACCTCCATGGAGAACCCCGCGGGTATCCAGCTGCCGAACATCCCGGTTGCCGACCGCAGCGAGGTCGACCTTGTCGAGGAGATGCTGCTCCACCGGGCGATGTACGCGCGGCTCCTCCGCGTGCTCGCAACCTACTACAGCGAGCACGGCTACGAAAACAAGGCCAACTGGGCGCGCAGCGAGCTGAACGACCTGCGGCGGGTGAAGCCGTACCGCTACGTCCTGGATGCGGAGACGCCGACCGTACCGCTTGCTCCGCGGGAGAGCATCTCAGAGGCCGACAAGCTGTATGACGACGCGTACAAGCTCCTCGTCAAGGGCGGCCATCACATGCCGATCTTCTACAACCGCGCGACGATCAACGAGGCGCTCGCCCGGCTCAAGGAACTTGTGGACCGCTATCCCACGAGTGACAAGGTGGCGAGCGCCGCGTACTACATCGGCGAGATCCACAAGGAGTACAACCAGGAGCACGACAATCTCATCGCGATCGAGTGGTATCAGAAGGCGATCGCGTGGGACCCGAACCTGAACCACCCGGCCTGGTCGCACATCGCGCATGTCTATGACTTCCGCCTGCATGAGCGGGAAAAGGCGCTGGAGTGGTACCAGAAGGTCCTCGAAAACGAGAAGGACAAGACGGGGCACCAGTTCGCCGGCAACATCTCCTTCGCTAACGAGCGGATCAAACAGCTCACGACGGAGAAGACCCGCAACGCGCCGGGCGAGGCGACAACGTCCATCCGCCCCGAGCCGACCGGCTCGGCCCAGCCCGGGACCGGTGTCGAGGCCAGCCCGCCGCCCGTCAATACGCCCTGAGGGACGGCAACACTCCTGCCGAATTCACTGATATTCCGGGCGCCCGCGGTTGTTGAGAGCCGCGGGCGTCTGTTTGTGCGCAGATCGGCACGGGCGTCGACTACCGCCGCCGCTCTCTGATTGTCCCGGGCCAGAGGACGCCTCGGTAGCGGGAGCGAAGAGCCGCCCCCTCTCTCCGTGAACTCCCTGCGGCTTTCGCATGCCCGGCGTTGCTGTAGAATGCCGCCTGACCCGAGCAGGTGGAGAGTCTGCCTGGACGTGACCGGAGGAACCGATGAAATTCGCAACATGTAACGAGCCCTGGCGCGACACACCCATCGAAAATGTCTTCCGGAAGGCGGCACAGATCGGCTACACGGGAGTTGAGATCGCCCCGTTCACACTCGCAGACGATGTCCGCGACATCTCGGCCGACCGACGACGCGAGATCGTTCGCGCGGCCGGCGACGCCGGAGTCGAGATCGTCGGCCTGCACTGGCTCTTTGTTTCGCCCAAGGGGCTTCATCTCACCACACCGGATGACGCCGTCCGCCGCAAGACGGCCGACTACCTCAAGGCGCTCGCGGACTTCTGCGCGGACCTCGGCGGAAAGGTAATGATCCTCGGTTCGCCGAAACAGCGGAGCATCGAGCCTCCCACGACGCCGGCGGAGGCGTGGAAGCGTGCCCGCGACGTGCTCGCGGAGTGCGCCCCCCACTGCCAGCAGCGCGGCGTCACCACGTGCATCGAGGCGCTCTCGCCGAAAGAAACGAACTTCATCAACCTGGCCGAAGAGGCGGTCCGCATGGCCGACGAGATCGCCAGCCCGGGCATCGATATCATGCTGGACATGAAGGCGATGTCATCCATGCCGGAGGGCGTGGTGGGTACGCTGCGGCGGTTCGGTCGCCGCGCCAAACACGTGCACGCGAACGAGCCATGCGGCAAGGGAGTGGGGATGCCGCTGAGCCCCGAGGACGGCGCCGCCGTGGACCTGGCAGGCGCACTCCGTGTCCTGAAGGAGATCAACTACACCGGATGGGTGTCGGTCGAGCCATTCGACTACAACCCGGACCCGGACACCGTGGCCCGCGCGGAGTTCAACGCGCTCAAGGCGGCCATGTCGAAGTGAGTTCAACCCCCTGAATTGAGGACTTTGAACATGCTTCATCCGAATCGCATCACCGGCGCCCTCCTGATCCTCGCGTCTGTCTGCGGCCTGGCAGCGGGCGCTTCCCCCTCGGAGACCTCGATCCAGGTCAACTGGGGAGACCATCCTTTCCCCGGGCCGGTCTACTGGGACTCGCAGGGATGGGCGAAGCCGAACCTCGCGTACTCGATGACCGACGGGCAGGGCCGGACAGTGGCCGCTCAGTCGGATGCAGAGGGGCGCATCTGGTGGTGGGCGCCAGCGGGCTCCCCCGTCACCGAAACGTACGTGATCAAACTGCCGGGCATCGATCGGAATCTCGCCGGAGTGAGTGCGCCGAAGCCGAGGGTGATCGTCGAGAAGAAAGGCGAAAGCCGGATCGACGTCAGGATAGACGGCAAGTTGTTCACCACATTCAACTACGGCGAGGCCGACACCAAGCCGTACCTCTACCCCGTGATCGGTCCCACGGGCGATCCGGTCACGCGGGACTGGCCCATGAAGGACGTCGAGGCGGAGAAGGCGGCGAAACGCCAGGACCACCCCCACCACCGCTCCTTCTGGACCGCTCACGGCGATGTCCGTACGGGCGATCAATCCAAGAAGGGGACGGATTACTGGGCGTCGGACGAAATCAAAGAGCAGGACGGGCGCCGGGTGCCCGTGCACCGCGGCAACTCGGGACTGCAGAAGGTGACGAAGGTGCGCACGCAGAGTGGACCGGTCTTTGGTGAGATCGTTGCCGAGGTGGACTGGCTCACGGCCGATGGACGACGGGAACTGAGCGACACCCGGACGTACCGGTTCTTCCGCGGGGGCGGGGACATTCAGGTGCTGGATTACCGTGTGGTGTTCCATTTCCCGGATGGCGACGTCATGTTCGCGGACACGAAGGAAGGCGGCATCATCTCGGTACGGGTCGCCACCACGATGGACGAGACGGCGAAGAAAGGCGGCCACATGGTGAACTCCCGCGGCCAGAAGGGCATGAAGGAGTGCTGGGGGCAGCCCGCTGAGTGGTGCGATTACGTCGGCCCGGTTGCTGGAGGGATTGTGGGGATCGCCGTT
>CAZJTF010000066.1:0-21406 GCA_964548565.1 uncultured Planctomycetales bacterium
TCATCGGCCAGCTGGACTGGGAGCGGAATGTCGACACCCACTTCGTCGAGCACAACGCGCTCGAGCCGATCGTGGACAAGAGCTGCAGCGGGCCGGGCTACACGGACAAGTGGATCGTCTACGGCCACATTGACGGCAAGCAGCTCTTCAGCGCCAAGGAACTCACCGTCGAGCCGGGCGCGAAGTGCACGCTGAAGGACTCGGGCGCCAGCGGCTGGATCACCGTCCAGGGCAGCGGACGCATGGGCAAGCTCAAGCTGCAGACGCCGGTCAGCATCCGCTTCGGCGAGGAGACGGAGGACGAGGTGTTCATCACCCACGAGGCCGCCACCGCGGGCGTGGAGATCGAAAACACCGGCGCCGAGCCCCTCGTCGGGCTCCGTTACTTCGGGCCGGACACGCATCCGAATGTGCCGAAGGTGGGAGAGCATAAGAAGTAATGACGAATGACGAAGTAAGAATGACGAATGAAACCTGAATGACGAAGCTCGAATGAACGCAGACGGGCAGGCCGCCAACACACAGGGGGACACGCTGGTGCGAGAATCCTTTCTCGCACCATGCCACCCGGTGGTGCGGCCAAGGCAACGACGAATGACGAAATCCGAATGTCGAAAGAAGCCCGAGTCAGGTACCACGCCCTCTGGGCGTGGTACCTGACTCGGATTTCGACATTCGTCATTCAACACAGGGAAACGCGATGGCCGCGAGACACACAAACACCTATCCGAAGCTCCACAACGCCGCCTGGCCGGGGCTGGTCGGCAAGGGGCCCGATTCGGAGCCGCCGATCGACCTGGACCGGATGCTGAGCCTGACGGCCGACGCCGAGGTGGACGGCGTCCGGTTCGACGGCATCGACCTGTTCCTCTTCGAGCCGCATATCAGCATCGACATCGATGCCGACGGCCTGAAGAGAATCGCCGACAACATCCGCTCGCGCGGCCTGGTGGTCGGCTCCGTGGTCGCGCCCATCTGGCCGCCCACCGGCGGCGGCTCGGCGATGGGCAGTGACGCCGATCGCAAGAAGTTCGTCGAGCAGGTCCGCAAGGGCTGCCGCATCGGCAGCAGACTGCGCGAACTGGGCGCGCGCCCCTACGGCGTCGTGCGGCTCGATTCGGCGTGCGGCGTCGAGGACTGGTACAAGGACCCGGAGGGCAACCAGAAGAAGATCGCCCAGACCTTCCGCGAGGCCTGCGACGTGGCCGATGGCTTCGGTGAGCGGCTCGCGGCCGAGGGCGAGATCTGCTGGGGCGGCATGCACTCGATGAAGCGCATGCTGCAACTCCTCGAGATGGTGGACCGCCCGAAGACGCTCGGCTTCCAGGCCGACATGGCCCACACCCTGCACTACCTGCTCGGCACCAACGCCCCTGAGGACCGCATCCTCCCCGAGGGCTTCGATTGGAACAACGCGGGCAAGTTCGAGGAGAGCTACCGAAAGATGGTGGACGCCCTGCGCCCGTGGACGATCGACTTCCATGTCGCCCAGAACGACGCCACCGTGAAGGGCTCCGGCTCCCACGACAACACCGGTCGGCACTGCCTGCCGGATGACCCCAACGGCA
Source organism: uncultured Planctomycetales bacterium (assembly GCA_964548565.1). Taxonomy (GTDB): domain Bacteria; phylum Planctomycetota; class Phycisphaerae; order UBA1845; family PWPN01; genus CAYLLT01. The sequence continues at coordinate 1,569 of CAZJTF010000066.1, forward strand.
AGCTGAACATCGTGCGCGAGGCCGGCTACTGGCTCAAGGACGGCTCCGGCAAGCCGACCCGCGCGTTCCAGCACATCTGCTGGGACGGCTGCATGTTCCCGAACGAGACGATGATGAAGCCGCAGACCTGGAACAGCATCCTCGCGACGATGATCGCCGTCCGCGACGCGCACGGCTGGTCTGCGTGATGCGTTGACTGCAAAGCCGCGACGCCTACAAGACAGGTCAAGCCTCATGCGCGGAGTCGTCTGCCTCCGCCATTGGCTGCACATCCGCGCACTCGAGAACCGGCGCCTGCTGGCGAGGCAACTGAGAACAGCAATGCCTGAGACTCGCGACTACGACGATCCTGCGGTGGCTGCCGAATGGTTTCGTGAACAGCGGCAGATAGTTCTGCACTACCTCGAAGAGCAACAAGTGCGCCATGCAGGTGTTGCGGATGAGCCCGAGTGGTTCGTTGCTCCATACGTGGCTGTCTGGAGCGTTGGGTCTCTCGCCAGCCCGGGCAGCAGAGGGTGGTGGGCCATCAGCGGCGACCTCCCCACTGATTACCTCAGCGGCCACGATGCCTCGGACGCGCGGACCGCGGTTCTGGCGATCGCCACCCGATGGCAGGACTGGGCTGCGTACATGCTGGCCGACCAGGATCCGCCGGATGGCTTGGTCGGCCCTCCCGCTATGAGGCGCGAGCTTGGAGATCTCCTGCAGCGCAGGGCCCAGATTCTGATCGAATGGACGAGTCAAGACTCCCTGTGGTGACCCGCTGCGACGCCGCTGGATCTTGCTGACGCTGAGGGTTCAATCGCGCTCGCTGGGCGGCGGAAGAGCGGCCAGATCGCGGAAGTCCTGCCGGATGTATGCGTCGAGCTGATCGGCAAACTCCGCCGGCAGCGACAGCAGGTGAATCAATTCGAGCACGTCCGCGCGGTCCTTGATGCGGTGCGGCGCCGAGCGGGCACTGGCGAGTTTCAGTTCGATGAGCGTGCGAAGATTGACGAACGCGATGCCATCGGCCGAGGTCTCGGCCACGGAAACCGGCTCGGGGAAGCTGACCGACTTCGGCTTGCCGTCACCCGGATACTCGCCGGCGATCAGGAACTCGACCCGCACCCTGGTGACATCATCCCGGAGATGCCGGCTTTCCGGTAACTTGCGTACGTAGCCTCTGCCGACAAGTGCGGCGTGAACGCGGTCCAGATCCGCGACTGAGGTGACAAGCAGGTCCACGTCCTGAGTAGAACGCTGCAGCCCGTGATGCTGCAGAGCGATGCCGCCGACGACGGCATACGGAATGCGCAGGCGATCGAGTTCCGTAGCGACACGCCGGAGGGTCTGCCACACGTAACCCTCACGCTCGGTCTGCCGGTCGGCTTCCATCAGTGCTTCCTGCAAACGGCTGCCCATCAGGACCATTGTAGCCGCATTTGCACGATGCAAAAACCGGCCGGTGGTCGAGCTAACCTGAATCAACCCCTGCGAAGGATGCCAGGATAGGGGGGAGGAGCGTGTGAAGCCCTCTGGGGCTCGTGCTATGCACCCCTGCAAGTAGACGGTAGAATGGAGGCATGGACTACCGGAGCATCATCACGATCGAACCGGGCAAGCGGAGCGGCAAGCCCTGCATCCGCGGCTTGCGCATCACGGTGTCCGATGTGCTCGATTACCTCGCCTCGGGGATGAGCGAGGCTCAGATCTGCGCCGACTTCCCGGAGCTGACGCCTGAGGACGTTCGGGCGTGCCTTGCGTTTGCCGCTGATCGCGAAAGGCGAATGACGAGCATCTCAGCTTGAGACTGCTGCTCGATGAGCATTTGTCCCGGCACCTTTGCCGTCTCCTGAAGCAGGACTATCCGGGCTGCGCGCACATCATCGACTTCAACCTCCAGGAGGCGGACGATCAGACGATCTGGCACTTCGCTAAGACCCAGGGCTTTACGATCCTTTCGAAGGACAGCGACTTCCACCAGAACACCTTCCTATGGGCACCCCCCGAAGGTGATCTGGCTGCGGGCTGGAAACCGTTCGACGAGCGAAATCGCCGCCTTGCTCTGCTCCAGAGTGTCTGACATCGCCGCCTTTGAAGCGGACCCCGAGGCATCATTACTGGTGTTGTCGTGACGCGCACATCCCCGCCGGTCGCCCGGATGTACTGCCTGCGATGCGGCTACCACCTCCGCGGCCTGGACGCCAACCCGCTGCCCGGAGTGCGGGCGGGCGTTCAATCTCGCGGATCCGGCCAGCTATCGACGAACCCTCTGCACACGGCAGGTCTCACTGTTCCTTGCACCGCTCATGGGCGCTTGCCTCATCATTGCCGCATTCTTTGCCGGGTGGTGGATTGGCGACGCACTCTTCGGTCTGCAGGGGAGAGGCCCTGCTTTCGACACACTCATCCTCATCGCCTCACTGATCGCCGTGGCCAGCTTGTTGCTGCGATGGTCTCTCCGGCTCCACTTTTCCAGATCCTGCTGGCGACGGTATATGTCGAGGCTGTGATCCTGGCAGCCGTGTGCAGAGTGAGCGGCCTTTCCCCGCTTCACAGCCTCGTCTGGGGCCACGTCTTCTCCATCAACGCTCCCGTGCTGCCCGGTGTTCTGGTCGCAACGCTGTTAGGGTCCATGCTCCCTCCTCTGAAACGCCGCTCTGGCCAGCTCCGCTACGAGACGAATCCGCGCCAGCATCAACCTCGCTCACCCGCTTGACCCCCCGCCCCCATTGATTACGATGCCGCGACCGGCTTTCGGCCGTTTCCGCTTCGCGCGCTGGCGTCTTTGCGGCTCAAAAAGACGAGGAGAAGTAAGCATGTCCAAGCCACTCAATGTCGGTCTGATCGGCTGCGGGTTCATGGGGCGTACGCATTCGAACGCCTACAACAAGGTCCACAGCTTCTTCAAGCCGGCACTCAAGCCCGTGCTCAAGGCCATTTGCGACGTGAACGCGCAGAAGGCGAAGGATTTCGCCGAGACCTGGGGCTACGAGTCCGTCGAGACGGACTACCGAAAGCTGCTGGAACGCAAGGACATCGACCTGGTCGACATCTGCGTTCCGAACAACATGCACAAGGATATCGCTATTGCTGCGGCCCGGGCGGGCAAGATGATCCTGTGCGAAAAGCCGCTCGCGCTGAACACCGCGGAGGCGGAGGAGATGGTCGCGGCGGTCGAGAAAGCCGGCGTCCCGAACATGGTCTCCTTCAACTACCGGCGCGTGCCGGCGGTCACGCTCGCCAAGAAGCTCATTGATGAGGGTCGGCTGGGCAAGATCTTCCACTACCGGTCGGTATTCCTGCAGGACTGGACCATCTCGGCGGACCTGCCGCAGGGCGGCGATGCGTTGTGGCGGCTTGACGTGAAGACCGCCGGCTCGGGCGTGACGGGGGATCTGCTCGCCCACTGCATCGACACCGCCCTCTGGCTCAACGGCGGAATCGGCACCGTCACCGCGATGACGGAAACGTTCATCAAGCGGCGCAAGAGCAACATCACGGGGAAGGTGGAGGATGTCGGGATCGATGATGCCTGCGCGTTCCTCGCGCGCTTCCGGAACGGCTCGCTGGCCACATTCGAGTCGACGCGCTACGCCCGCGGGCACAAAGCGCTCTACACCCTCGAAATCAACGGCGAGAAGGCTTCGATCGCGTGGGACCTGCACGACCTCCACCGCCTCAGCTACTTCGATCACCGGGACGACTCGCTCGTGCGGGGCTGGCGGAGTGTTCACGTGACGGACGGGGACATGCCTTACATGAAGCACTGGTGGGTGCCAGGCCTCCAGATCGGCTACGAGCATACGTTCGTCCACCAGGTGGCCGACTTCATCGAAGGGGTGGCCTCCGGCAAGCCCGCCAGCCCGACTTTCCGCGATGCACTCGAAACGCAGAAGGTCTGTGATGCGGTCCTTGCCAGCGCCCGATCGAAGCAGTGGGTCGATATCAACTGAGTTGTCGATCGTCGGTTCCGAATGGATAAACCGCCCCTCATGTACGGGCGGCTGTGATTGGAAAGGGAAACAATGCTACGCACATTGATGATCGCTCTGGTCGCCGGGGTGCTGACGACGTCGGGATTCTGCCTGGCCGCCGAGCCCGGCGGCAAAAAGATTTTGTTCTTCTCGCCCTCGCTGGGGTTCCGGCACTCGGTTGTGGCCCGTCCGACGACAGGAGAGCTCTCGCACGCGGAAAAAGTGCTCAAGGAGTTCGCCGGTGCCGCGGGGTACCAGGTGGACGTTTCCCAGGACTGCAAGGACCTCGAAAACGACGGTGCCTTCAAGAAGTATGACGTCATCATCTTCTACACGACGGGCAATCCGCTCATCAGCCGCGAGGCATTCCTGAAGTGGCTGCGGGCCGGCGGTGCATTTGTGGGCATCCACACCGCCACCGACTCCTTTCACCACCCCATGAACGCTGAGGTCCCGATGCAAGGGGCCGAGAAGGCGAAGCTGAGCATCCCGGACTGGCCCGAGTACGTCCAGATCGTAGGCGGCGCCTTCAAGACGCACGGGCAGCAGCAGGAGGTCGCGATCAAGGTCGAGGACGCGGGCAATCCGGCGACGAAGATGATCCCTGCCGACTGGCGGATTACGGACGAGATCTACCAGTTCGACCGCTTCTCCCGGGATAACGTCCACGTGCTTCTGAGCATCGACACCGACAAGATCAGCGACGCGTCCCTCGACAAGTTGAAAATGGAGAAGGGCAAAGACTACCCCGTGGCCTGGACCCGCGCCGAAGGCAAGGGTCGCATCTTCTACACGTCTCTGGGACACCGCGAGGACGTCTGGACAAACCCGGTATACCAGCAGCACGTGCTCGGCGGTATCGCCTGGGCGTTAGGACAGGACGCGGACAAGTAGCAGCGGCGTATCTGGCGATCTCGGGGCCGGCGGGGCAGAAATGCTCATGCCGGCCCTCGTTACTTGGCACGTGCACCGGCTGTCCGCACCACTGCGATGGCGGAGGCCTCGAATTCCGGCGTCCGCCCGCACCCCAGCCCGGCTGCAGCGTATAAGCGTGGAGCAACCGGGTTGGCTGACAGCCAGGCGAGGCCAATATGCCGCCGCGGGACACGGGGCGCCCTTCGCCTATAATGCTGCCCGCATGCTGGCACCCTGTGGAACCGCCGCAGGGCCGGTACGTCCAAGGTTGTTGTGGAGTTATGAACTGATGAGTCTCGCGTGGAAGCTGCTATTGCCCGTGGTGACCGTTGCCGGGGCATTCTGGTGGGCGGCGGACCGGAGCAAGGGCCCGGCGGCCCCATCCACCGTCTCCCCCCCCGCCCAGCGCCTCCCGCTGGCCGGCAGCGATCAACCTTATCACGGGATCTCCTGGCAGATCCACCACGCACAGCACTGCGTCGAGGAAGCGAGGCTCCTGCTCGGCCAGATCGCCGACCTGGGCGCCGACACTGTTCTTATCAGCAATCCCGGCTACCAGGAGCACGCCGGCTCCGAGTCGTTCCAGATCGATCCGGCCGTAACGCCCTCGCCCGAGCAGTGGCAGGAGATCTTCAAGATCGCCCACTCGAACGGCCTGCGCGTCGTACTCATGCCGATCATCCTGCTGAGCAATCCGCGCGGAACGGAATGGCGCGGCGTGATCAGCCCCCCCAGCTGGGACGACTGGTTCGACCAGTACCGCAAGTTCATCCAGTATTTCGCGAAGATCGCCGCGGACGGCAAGGTCGAGGTGCTGATGGTCGGCTCGGAACTGGTGAGCACCGAGAAGTATACCGACCAGTGGCGCCGCGTCGTACGAGAAGTCCGCCAGGTCTTCCCCGGCAAGCTGTCGTACTCGGCCAACTGGGACCACTACAAGGTCGTGGAGTTCTGGGACGAACTCGACCTGGTGGGTATGACGAGCTACTACAAGCTCTCGAGCGACCCGAACCCCCGGTATGAAACGCTCCTCGACGCATGGAAGCCCCTGAAGAAGGGGCTCCTCCGGTGGCAGTCCACGGTGAACAAGCCGCTCCTCTTCACGGAGGTTGGATGGTGCAGCCAGGAGGGTACGTCGATCGAGCCGTGGAACTACTACTACAAGCAGGAATCCACGCCCGGCGGGCTCGAGGAGCAGCGTCGCTGCTACAAGGCCTTCATGGAGACGTGGAAGGACACGCCGCAGGTCGGCGGCGTCATCTGGTGGGAGTGGTCCAACACCGAGGGCGGCCCGAAGGATTTCAGCTACATCCCGAAGGGCAAGCCCGCCGAGAAAGAGCTGCGGGCGTGGTTCCAGTCGGTCCGGCGCCCGCGCGTGGCGACATTGGACAAGCCCGCCCCGGCGCCGACACCCTGAAGCGGATGCTCACCGCGGCGGCATTCTGACGTCCCTCGCGTGGCACTCCTGCAGACCTGCTCAGTCGTAATGCGCAAGAATGAACAGTTGGATCGGCCGGTAGCGCCGCCGCGTGGAGCGGGGCTGACCTGGCAGATTCAGATAACGCAGATCGAGGCCGTAATCAGGCAGCGGCCCGGCCCCGACAAAGCCGACCACGAGCGGATCAATCGGGCGGGCCCGCCGCTGCCGGACCTCCTCCAGTGACCGCAGCAGCCGCCCCCGGGCGTACATCGGCTCGAGGTAGCGGATGTACGCCCAATACTCCCGGGTCTGCCGCATCGCCTCGAGCACGGATGCCGGAATCGGCGCCAGCACCCGTGAGATTTCGGTCACTTTGAAGCACACGTCCCCGATGAGTCCCCTGCTATTGAGATTCAACGTCACGCAGCGGAGTCCGCGTTCCACCTCCGTGTTCGGCTCAACGAGTTCCGCCATCGATGTACGCGGCCAGCCGATCGCGTCGGCCAGCTCCAGGGTAAGCCTGTGCACGACAGCGTCGTAGAGGTGCGCCATCTGGACGCGGAGATCGTACGCCTCGGCCGCCTCGATCGGAATCCGCTCCTCCGGCAGCAGCAGTCCGTCGATGCCGGCGCGAAACCCCTTGGCCGTCCGGGCGTGGAGTGCGTCCAGGGTTTCCTGCACCCGTGTCCGGGAAGTCGTCTCCACGGAACAGCCCACGGACTGCGCGGGGCAGGTCGCGAGTGCGACGGCGGCCGATGCGGCAGGCGTGCTGCGGGGTTCGCGCCGCACGCGCATGCGCGACCGCACGGGCGCCTGGATCTGAAGATCATCCGGAGAAAACAGCGACAGCTGGTGCACGATGAGCCCTCCGTGGCGTTGCACGAGATGGGTTGCCGGGCCGACCGAGGCCGCGGGCGTCAGAGGATGCATAGCCCCCGCCGAATGCCGATTCAAGCGCCGGAAAACCGGCGGGTTGTGAGATGAAAAGCGTGGTGCGCGTAAGTGCGGGTTCTCGGAATGGCCGGCCGAAACGCCTCCGCTGCGAGCATCATCGGTCGCATGAGCTTGCGATCCATGCGGAACGAAAACGGCGGGCCGTCAGCTCCGCCGCGCGCATTTTCAAACACCAGAGGAAAACGCCGGGGAGCACGACACAATGCATGACCGGCCGGTCAGTGCCTTTGGTATCCAAGAGGAGCTAAGAACCAGAACAGGCTCCGGCACGGCCCGTTCTGAACTTGGTGAATGGGTTTGATCAGCCCCGCCGTGGTCAGTTGCGCCCGCCGGAGGCCTGCCGGTAGACATCGATGCACCGCTGCGCGGCATCACTCCAAGACAGCTTGCCGACCTCGAACCGGCCGTGTTCACGCAGCGTCTTCTGGAGCGGCGGATGTCGCAGGACGGCGATAATCTTGTTCGCCATTTCGTTGATGTCCCAGAAGTCGACCTTCAGGGCGTGGCTGAGCACCTCGGAGACGCCGGACTGCTTGCTGATGATCACCGGGACGTCGTTTGACATCGCCTCGAGCGGCGCAATGCCGAAGGGCTCGGAGACGCTCGGCATCACGTAAAGATCGGCCATCCGAAAGACACGCTCCACGTCCTTGCCGCGCAGAAAACCAGTGAAAAGCACCTTGTGGCCGATACCCATCTGCGCCGCCAGCTCGATCGTGCGGCGGATCATGTCGCCCCAGCCGGCCATGACGAAGCGGACGTTATCCACAACCTCCAATACCTTCTTCGCGGCCGCCAGGAAGTACTCCGGGCCTTTCTGCATGGTGATCCGGCCGAGGAAGAGGACGATCTTGTCGTCCCGCCCGATCTCGACGGAGTGTTGCGGCGGCTCGTGGCCGTTGAAGTCGATCCCGTTGTAGACGACTTCGACCTTGTCGGCCGGCACGCCGTACCGCGAGACGCAGATGTTCCGCGTCAGGTGGCTGACGGCGATGATCCGGTCGGCGAAATGCATCCCCTGCCGCTCGATGTCGTAGATGGCCTGGTTGACGTGCTCCCCGCTGCGATCGAACTCGGTCGAGTGCACATGAACCACGAGCGGGCGCCCGGTCATCGCGGAAACGGCAATCCCGGCGCGGTAGGTCATCCAGTCGTGCGCGTGGACGAGGTCAAAATCCTCCTGGGAGGCGATCACCGTGGCCAGCCGCGCGTAACGTTCCACCTCGGAGAAAAGATCGCCGGAGTACTGTCCTCCGCCACCCGACGCCGGCTCGACGGGCACCTCGACCGCCGCCGGGTCCGTCCGGATTCCCGCCAGGGCCAGAGCCGCACTCTCGCGGGCCGTCGTGGCGCGGATCTGCCGCTTGTACTGCTCGGGGCGCTGGTAGGGTGACAGGGAAGCGTCAATCGTGCGGAACGTGACGCGCTCGAGACCCTCCATCGTGTAGGAGTGCGATCCCTGGACTGGTGCGCCCTGCGGGGCCACCATACGCACGTGACTGCTGAGTTGTGACTCGACCGGTTTCGGAAGCAGGAACAGGACATCGGCGCCGAGTTGGCTCATGGCCTTGGTCAGGCCATAGCAGGCCGTGCCCAGGCCGCCGGAGATGAACGGCGGAAACTCCCAACCCAGCATCAGGACTCTCATTGCTGTGGAACTCCGAGAGGGCCCAGAAGGCACACAAGGCACGTGTTCGCGGCCACCAACCCGTGAGGAAGCAGGCGCCCTAAATTCTATCGTTGAAGCCGCGGCTCGGCAGCGCTTCCTGCACCACCGCAGGCGGAGAACACAGCCAGGATCGGACTCGCTCCGGCCGGTTCGACAGGCGAAAGTTCGGAACCACCCCAGGCAACTTTCGCCCAGAGAGCGTTTCGGTCGGGGCACGCAGATCGTGCGAACACCGCGCTTGATGCTTCATCGATCTGCCCGCGCGCTTAAGATAGCTCGCGCGTCAGGGTCTGTCAAACCATTGTGGCCCCGAGATCAAGGCGCGATCGAATTGCGGGACTGGTGTTCTGCGGCTGCTCGTGACGGGAAAGCAACTGACGATTTTTCGGCAGCTACTGCAGAGTTGAAAACGTTTCTTCGCTCGCCCGCGCGCCCTCCTGGGCCGGGAGCCGCACGCGAAAACTCGTGCCTTCCCCGAGGGTGCTCTCGACGATGATCCGACCGTGGTGCTCGCGCACGATCTTGCGCGCGACCGCCAGCCCCAGGCCGGTGCCGCCCTGCCCCTTCGTGGACTTGAAGGGTTCGAAGATCTCTTCGATCTTCTCGCGCTCGATGCCCGGGCCGTTGTCGGTGACAACCAGGTCGGCGATTCCCTCGTCGGGGTAAAACCGGGTGCTCACGTTCACGATTCCGGTGCGATTTGCGACCGCGTCCACCGCGTTGGAGATGATGTTCATCGCGACCTGGTGGATCCCGTCTCCGTCCAGCGGGATCGGCGGCAGCGGATCCTCAAAGTCCGTCAGGAGCACGACTTCCCGCTCGTCTGCCTTTTTCTGCACAAGCGAGACGGCGTCGGCCACGATCCTGTTGAGATTGCTGGGCACCAGGCGCGGCTCGCGCGTCTTGCTGAACGCGAGCATGTTCATCGTGAGCTGCAGGATCCGCTCGAGATTGTGCTGCACGATGGTCCAGCCGCGGCCGAGCGTCTGCAGACTCTGCTGCCGGAGACCGAGGTCCACGATGTCCGACCCGCTCTGCATGCCCTGCAGGATGTTCTTGATGTAATGCGACAGGTACGCGACCGTCTCACCGGTGGCCGCCAGCCGCGCGGTCTGCATCTGCTGCTGGACGAGGCGGGCATTCTGGACCGCCAGGCCCGTCATCTGCCCGATCGCGCTCATCAGCCGGAGCTGCTCCTGGGTGTACGTGTGCGCCGCCGCGGCCGAATCAATGTGGATCACCCCCATCAGCAGATCGCGGACGATGATCGGGGCGCAGATCACCGAGTGCAGCCCGAAATCGTGGATGCTGTCCTGACTCGCCTCGGTCGAGAACCGCTTGTCGGTCATGGCGTTGGTGCAAAGCACCGCGGCCCGGTGCTCCGTCACGTGCTGGATGATCCGCCGAGACGTGGTGATCTTCTGCTTGGAGGGTCGGAGCCCCCTGCGGTAGCGGACGACGTGAGGAACCAGTTCGTCGCCCTTGCGGTCGTAGAGCAGGATGAACCCGCGGTCGACCGGCAGCTCCTCCAGGATCACGTCCATGACGCGTTCGAGCAGCTGCTCCGGGTCAATGATGGCCCCGATGGCGGCCGTCAACTCGCTCATGACGCGCCACGCCCGTGCCGCCTCGGCGACCTCCGGCCCGGCGATGATGATCGAGTCCTCGCTGCCGACGCTCGCGAGGATGGACGAGTCCATGTTGGCGCTGCTGACGTCGAGGTCGATCATGTCGCGGGGCACGCGGGTCCCGCTGAGCTTCTCAATCGACTGGTCGCCGGTGTAGACGATGAGCGTGGCGCCGATTTTGATCTGGTCCCCGTGCTTGAGCCGCGTGGTCTCCTTGATGCGAACCCCGTTCACGTACGTGCCGTTCGCGCTGCGGAGGTCGCGGATGCTCCACGAGCCGTTCGTAGGCACGATTTCCGCATGACGTCGCGAAATCGTGCGGTCGGTCAGGGGGATCTGATCGCTCTCGCGGCCCAGAATGGCTGGCTCAGCAAGGGTGTGGTATGTCCGTCCCTTGTCCGGCCCCTGTAGTACCACCAATGTTGCCACGTCTTCGCCTCATGCCGCTGCAGCCGGGAACGCGCGAGCTCCATCACCGTCATCCCTGCGATTGGCCGAGATTCACCCCAGGAAATGAGGGATGCGGTTGAGCTCCCAAATAAGGATCTGGCATTCCCCGCCGCCCATTTTAGCGCGCCGTGAACGCAAGCGTCAATCCGGGCAGAGTTTCCGTCGAGGCCCGCCCCCACCGGGCGACAGTCACCAGTGCGGGAGACCCCAGTACAGGATGAAGAGGGCGAGACCTGCCCACAGCACGATCGTCGCCAGGAACGCCGGGTCACGCAGGATCAGGTCGGTCGGGCCGGAAGCCTTCCCGAGTTCGATCAGCATCGCGTACCTGAATATACCATATACCACCAGGGGAAGCGTGTAGGCGAGCTGGTGCTTGTTTGCAAACGGAGTATAAGCGGGATCGAGCGTGTACAGCAGGAAGGTGATAATCGCGATCCCGCCGGTCGTGCTCAGCAGCTGGTTCAAAAGGTCCGGCGTATACCGGACGAGGAGCGGCCGGTGCGCCCGGGCGGCATCCTCGTTCCCCATGGTGACGATCTCGCACCGGCGTTTTCCGAATCCGATAAAAAGGCACAGCATGAACGTGCAGACACCCAGCCAGGGGGTCGGAGCCACATCGATGGCAAAGGCCCCCGCCGCTGCCCGGAGGACGAACAGCACCGCGATCACGATGACATCGACGAGCATTCGGAACTTCAGGACCGTCGAGTACAGAACGGTCAGCAGCACGTAAGCGAGGATGCACAGGGAGAAGAGTCGCGGCATGACCCGCAGGCTCACCACGGCGGTCATGGTGAGGAGGCCCGACATGATCGCGATCGCGACCGGGATGCTGACCGCCCCGCTGGCGATGGGGCGGTGGCGCTTGAGCGGGTGCTGCCGGTCCCGCTCCCGATCGAGAATGTCGTTCAGGATGTAACCGGCCGAAGACGCCATGCAGAACAGGGCGAACGCGACGATCGACAGCCGGACCGCGGCGTTGTCGTGCAGCCGGGCCCCGAAAACGAGCGCGGCGAATACAAAGCAGTTCTTGATCCAGTCGGCCGGGCGCAGCAGCCGGATGTAGTTCATCATGGCCGCGTCAGTGTAAGCCAGTCCTCCGGGACTTCAACAGCGTCACTGAACGATCGGTCCAGTCTCGCTCCGGGAGCCATTCAATCTCGCATTTGGCGCCCCCAGAAAGGTGAAGCCGAGTGGCGGGCAGACGCCACTCGGCTCCGGTGCTCTTTCCCCTGGATTGACACCGAGGTGCTTGCGTTCCCCCGCAGTCCCCGGTTACCCGGCGGCTCCCCAGCCACCGATCATTCCCCTCCGGAAAGCATCCGGAGTTGTGTCGTACCCCAGTCTGGCCTCTGTGCGGCGAGTTCCGCTCGTGGTAGGCGGTACCCGCTGCGGCCTTTGTGCTCGTGCGCTCCAGCAGCCATCCGGCTCGGTCAACCCGCCTGGCCGCCGGCTCGTCGCGTGCACGCCGTGGTCGATGGAACGGTAAGATATAAACGCGCGGCGCCAAATCCTTTTCTCTCGATTCCCGCCCCGAATCGTCCGCAGCCTCCGGACGCCGCACGAGTTACGAGTCAACCGGCGAAATGCGCCGCGTCAGGTCCGGTTTTCCTGTTACAGGAGTGCCCGCCGGGGGCAAGAGTGTTAGAATCCCCGCCGATGCAGCGTGCTCACTCCTTTGATGCCGTCCTGGTCGTCTCATTCGGAGGCCCCGACGGGCCCGCCGACATCCGCCCGTTTCTGGCCAACGTGCTCCGTGGGCGGCGTGTCTCGCCCGAACGGGTCGAAGAAGTCGCTCACCACTACGAGCGCTTCGGCGGGGTCTCACCACTGACACGACTGACGATGAACCAGGCGGCCGGCCTTCAGGACCGGCTGGAATCCGCGCGGCTCCCGTTGCCGGTCTTCGTGGGCATGCGCAACTGGCACCCCCTGCTCGCGGACACGCTGAGCGAGATGTCGCGGGCCGGTGTGCGCCGGGCGATCGGATTCATTGCCGCCGCCCATCACAGCTATTCGAGCTGCACGCAGTACAGGGAGAACGTGCGGGACGCGCGGGCCGTCCTCCGCGACCGCGGGTTGGCGGATATCGATATCACCTATGTGCCGAGTTGGTACGACCACCCGCTGTTGATCGCGACGCTGGTTCAGCACGTTCGCGAGGCCCTGGAACGGCTGCCGGCGGAGTTCCGCGACCGGGCTCGGCTCGTGTTTACTGCGCACAGCATCCCCACACCGATGGCCATGAGCTGCCGCTACGCCGAACAGCTTGTCACGACGGCCCGGCTGGTCGCCGAGTCGCTTGGACGCGATGACTGGGCACTGGTGTACCAGAGCCGCAGCGGGCGCCCCCAGGATCCCTGGCTGGAGCCGGATGTCTGTGATTACCTGCGGGAGCAGCGCGGTAAGGGACTCGAAGCGGTCGTGCTCGTTCCCGTGGGGTTCCTCTGCGACCATATCGAGGTGCTCTACGACCTCGACCACGAGGCGGCCGGCGTCTGCCGCGAACTGGAGCTGCCCGTGGCCCGTGCTGAGACCGTTAATGACGACCCGATATTCATCGACATGATGGCCGACGTCGTGGTCCAGACGATCGAGCGATTCCGCCAGTTTCCGCCCCTGCCGATCACGGCGTGAATCGTTCGCTCGATGTTCCAACCACTTCGAGCACCCGATCGTGGAGGCGCCCGTTGGTCGCGATCACGCCGGCGTTGCGGTCGAGCGTGCGCCCCCGTGAGAAGTCGAGCGGTTCGCCCCGCGTATCCGTGACGCGCCCACCGGCCTCCGTCACGATCATCCAGCCGGCCGCGTGATCCCAGATCTTTTCGCGGTAATCGGCCCGTGTGGGGAGCCGCAGGTAAATCGAAGCATCACCCCGTGCGACGGCGGCATATTTGCACTGGCTGTCCATCCGAAGGGGCGGCGCTGTCACCCCCAGCCGGGCAGCGATTCGTGCGGCGTCATCGTGTGACGAATGGCCCGACTCGACGGACTCGCAGAACACCGCGGCCGCCGGGTTGCTCACGTCTGAAACGCGGATCGGTCGCTCGTCCCCTCTATCCAGCGAGCGGACGACGGCCCCCTGCCCCCGGAATGCGACAAACAGGCAGCCTGTACCCCCGTCCTGCGGCAGATTCGGGCAGCCGAGCACGCCGAGCACCACCTCGCCGTCCTCGATCAGCGCCAACGCGACGGCGTACTGCTCGTTGCGGAGGAAACCCTTCGTGCCGTCGATCGGATCGAGCGCCCAATGCCGGCCGGAGGACCCGCCCCCGTACGTACCGCGGTCGATGGCGGCCAGGACCTGATCCTCCGTCGCCACGGGCAGGACGCAGCGAACATGGTGCATGACCGTGTCGCGAAGCGCCGAGCCGGCCTCGCCCCGCAGCGCTCCGGCATCCTCCTCGCCGACGATGGGCACCTCGGGCATTGCCTCCGCCAGGTGCATTGCGATGACGGCCTGCGAACCGAAATCCGCCACCGTCACCGGTGACTTATCCTTCTTGGCAACCGTGGCAGGCGAAACCAGGTCCCGCCGCACCGACGCACACAACCGGCACGCCTTCAGCACCGCCGCTACCGCCACATCGCGTTCCCGCTCGTACCGCATCCTGTCTCCCCAGCGGCCTCGCCGCCCGAATGCCAGGCCGCCAGATACAGCATCCGCCGCCTCGTGGCAAGGCAGGGCGCGCGGACGTATTCCGAGGAAGAACAGTGTGCGATGGATTCGTCGACGCGAGTGGGAAACCTGAGCCGCTCACATCCGGGTCAGCGCCCAGAATGCGATGGATCCTGCCAGGAAGCCCAGGATCAGAGCCGAGATCACCTTAAGAGACACGGGGAAGTGCCCGGCCGGCGGCGCAGCTGCCTCAGCGTCGATGCCTCGCTCCGCCCCTGTGTCCAGGCACCTGCCGCAACGGCTGCAAAACCGCGCGAGCGGTTCGTTCACGTGGCCGCATGAAGGATCCGTGCAGGCCGGTCCGGCCACTGCCACGGGAGCAACCGCACGCGCTGCCGCTGGCGAAGTGTCGCTCTCGACCGGCACACCCAGCAGGTTCAGCACCTCGCCACGGGCGGACTCCAGCTGCACGCCCCAATTCATCAGCACCCGGGCCGCGACCCCGTCCTGCTCCCTTAACAGTCCGAGCAACAGGTGCTCGGTCCCGACATAGTTGTGATTGAAGCTGCGGGCTTCACCAATGGCATGTACGATCACCTGCTTCGCTCGCGGAGTCTGAGGCAGCTTGCCCATCGTCAATGTGCCCGGCCCCGTTCCGACGAGCTTCTCGACCTCGAGCCGCACCCTGGACAGATCGACATTCAGGTTCTTCAGAACGTCCGCTCCGACGCCCAACCCCTCCTTGACCAAGCCGAGGAGAATGTGCTCCGTGTCAATACATTCATGGTTGAAATGCTGCGCCTCCTGGTTGGCCAGGGCCATGACCTTGCGGGCGCGATCGGTGAATCGCTCGAACATGGCGGCGCTCCGGACGGCTGAAATGGATTGCAGGCACCCAACAGTACCACAACCCGTGAATTACCGTAACGCGAGGGGCGGGTTCTCCAGGTCGCAGCAAGCGAAACCTGGCCGTAGCGATCGCTTGCTGCGTCGTCCGCCATCGATCACACCGGCGGCTCCGCCTGGGGCTCGCTGCGCCGGCGAGTCAACTCCAGGAGCGAGCGCTTGTGCCAGCTGACGCTCGCCCCCACCCCCAGCAGCACGAAGCTGACGAGCACCACGATTGCTTCCTGGGGGTGGTCTCCGCCAATGATCCATCGCGCGGCGTAGAACGTCCCGTGTGCCGCCGCCACGCCCGCAGTAATGGCGCGGTAGCGCATCCACGGCCAGCTCGCCGACGCCACCACGAGCGGGACCAGCATCGCAGCCGCGTGGGCGCGGGCGTACCATCGCTGCGCCTCGGCAAAGTCGTAAACCCACGTGACCGCCACCATCAGTGCGATCGGGCACAACACCACCCATGTACGCGGCCACCAGTTGAGCAGGTGGATCCAAACCAGCCAGTGCCAGCAGAACGTCAGGGCGATGAGCACGTCGTCCGCTGGCGTGCGTTCCCACACCAGCAGGCACACGGCGATCTGATGCACCGCCACGGCCGCCAGAGCCTCAACACTGCGGCGCCGGAGCAGCGCAACAACGAGCAGGTACGCGATGGCCGCATAGAGCGCAACGACGATCAGGTCGCGCGACTCACCCGGCGGGGACGTCGGCAGCAGTCGGATCGCCGGAGCATCGGGCGCAAAAACAAGCATCCCGCGCCAGCCCGCTCCCGCGAATGCAGCGCTGCCGGCATGCATCATCCAGTTCGAGCCGAGCCGCAGACGCCCGTACCACCAGACCATGCCGGCCAGTGTCAAGGCCGTCAGCAGCGGATCGGCCAGCACCCGCGGCAGCAGCCGGACCGGCACCTCCGGCGCAAAGCCGGCGTTGGCCGTCACAATGGCGAACGCGGGCAGCAGACCGAACACCGTGGTGAGGCGGGGTCTGCCGGCCGTCCGGGCGAGCCACTCCACCCCCACCGCCGCCACGACGAGCATGAGCGGCGCGCCGTAGAACGCCTGCGCGTGCCCGAAGAATGCATAGTTCATCGCGTAGAGTTGCGCGGCCGTCGCACCGATGACGATGGTGAGCATCGCCAGTTCCGTGTTCAGGTCCGGCGGTGAGATCGGCAGCGGCGAGCGTCTCGGCAGGCGCCGGCGGACGGATCCGAGCGTCAGCAGCGCGATCCCGGCCAGGACCCACCAGCAGAGATAGAGGTAGATCTCGTTTCTCCCGTCGGCGGGGTCCGGCACCTTGAGGAGCGGCGGCGCGGCCGCGAGGAGGACGACACATGCCGACGCCGCCGCTCGACTCCAAAGGCTGATCTCGAGCCCCAGCCGACGCCCGACCACGACGAGCTCAAGGAGCGCGATGACGCACGCCCCCGCCGCGCACGCCAGGCCCAGCGAACCGCCGCGGGCGGTCATTTCCGCTGTGGCCGCCATGGGCCCGGTCCAGAACAGGGCCGCTACCAGCAGCAGCGATCGCTCGTCCTCGGGGGATCGCCGGCTGCGATGCAGGACCAGGAGAATCGACGTCACCGCCCACTCGTAGAGCTGGAGCACGCCGAGCGTGAGCAGAATGAGCCCGATCGCCCCCGCACGTCCGGACGGTGACACCAGCAGCATCCGGGCACCGACGGCCATGCAGGCCGCGCTCAGCAGATACATGGGGTTGCGTTCGATCCACCAGGCCGCTCCCTGGGCGCACCACTCCCGCAGGCCGTTTCTCATGGCAGGTCCTCCTCGCGAGAAACCCCGGCGCACCGGCACACGACCGCGCACCGGATCCGCACCGCAATCGGCCATGTGACGAAGCCGCAGGCATTCCCGGGACACCGGGACTGCGCAGACCTCTCACGGCTCCGCCACAGCGGCTCTTATGGACGACAGGTTGACAGGGTTGTCAGTCGGCGGGCGGGGGATGATGCATGGATGATGAAAAAGAGGACGGAATAATCGTCTGCGTCCGCCGTACAACTCCCGCTTGAACTATACCTCTATTCTCAGGGAAAGGCAAATGGAAGCGCATCAAGATCCGACCAGAATCCAGCTTCACCTACCGTGTCGAAGGCATGGGGAGCGGGTCCACGGCCAGGTAGACCGTCTCCATGCGGGGGTCGATCCCGAGGACGACAATCTGGTACGAGCGGCGGGATTCGCCCCGCCCCATCAGGCGGGAGCCGACGCGGAGCCGCTTGTACCGATTCGAGTATTTCCCGACGCGGATCTCCACGTCGGCCATGGGAGGATCGGAACTGGTGTCCTTGAGCTTGAGGAAGATCCCGTCGTGGATGGTCACCTGTTTCGGAAGGTGGTCATCATCCCGGCTGAGACTGACCCGCAGGCTGGGCGGCTCAGTGGTGACACCCTGCGAGCGGTCCTCCGGCGTCCGTTGCCCTTTGGCCCTGGTTGCCTGCGGGCTGTGCGTGGGGGCTGGCGGTACCGTTTCGGAGGGCACGTTCTCCGCGAGCACGGTGGCCTGCGGAGGTGCCGGAGCCTCTGCTGCCGGAGCGGATTGAGGAGCCGACGACTCGGACCGGACTTGTTCCGCCTGAACGGGCTGCGGCCGGACTTCCCTCGGGCCGACAGCACCCGTCGCCGCCACGACCGCTGTCTGGCTGTCCACAATCTCACCGCCTGAGGAGGTCTGGGCAGTCTCCGAACGTCTCCAGCCCTGGACGGCGTCAGCCGGGAGCGGTTCCGGCCCGAGCCGCGGGGCGATCGAGGCAGCGCCGATCTCGCCGCTGTCCGGGCGGACGATGACTGAGCCGGCATCAGCCAGAACCGGGACTCCCCCTGCGCCCTCGGCCAGTTGCCGCTCCAGATCCGCGTTCATGGAAATGGCTCTGGGATGGCCGGGCATGCGATCGAGCGCCAGCTTCACCTGAACGTGGGCGTCCGAGAGCCGGTTCTCCGCGACATACTGGTCCGCCTGGGCAAGATGCTCCTCGGCGGAAGCGGCTTCCGCCTCGACAAGTTGCACCTGGTACTGCGTATTCTCGCGGTCACGTTCGACGGCTTCGCGAAGGGCGGCAACGGCCGCATCATACTGCCGCTCCGCCATGAGGCGGCGACCTTCCTCGAATTCCCTGGAAGCGGCGCACCCGGAGATGCAGATCGCGATTGTGGTAGCCGCCAGGCGGCGCGTGATTCGGTGCAAACTCATACCTGTCAGCCCCCTTCAGCACATCAAAGGCGGCCGATGCTACGTCTGATGGCCAGACGGTTCAACGGCGCGGCGGAAGTCCGACAGTTGTATCGGCAGGTCTCGGGGCTGGCCATTCGTATTTGGTGGTTACTTGGTCCGTCGTGTCATTGGCGTGCGACGAGGTGATTCATCACGGACAATTACTACTGCCCCTGTTCAATCGTCACGTTGTTCTGTTTGGCCAGGTATCCCTGCCGGGTTCGCACGTGGTACGGGAGCTGCGTCTTGCCCGGCGGGCAGGTCGACGTGATCTGCACTGTCTGGAAGTCATGCCGCGTGGGGTTCAGACCGCTGATGAACGCCACGTCGCCCGGAAACGTCCGGCGCAGCTCCACCTCGATCGGCTCACCCCGGTAATTACGAATCCGCTCGACGTACTGCGCGTGATCTTCCCAGCCCACCACCGCGTCGTTGATCTCGATCTTGTGCTGGCCCTCCAGTTCGCGGTACACGCTCACCCCCTGCCGCTGGAACCACAGGTGCTCACGCCACGCCTTCACCTTCACCAGTTCGTGGATCACCTCGCGGTCCGGACCGAGGTTCAGCTCGATGTCGTCCCCGATCGGCACGTACTTGATCGCCTGCTGCACGCGGAACCCCAGGCCGTCCTTCCCGTTGTCCCGATAGAGTCGCACGATGCCGTCCGGCAGCGGCGTGGTTCCCAGCTTCGAGGCCGTGTCGTTCTTGAGCAGGAACATCCGCACCAGCTGCTCCCCGTACTCCGCCGGGCGGTACCGGTACTGCGTCTTGAACGGAATCTGCCGGCCCTCGAAACTCCGCAGCCGCTTGCTCCACCCGTTCGGAATCGTCTCCGTCCCCTCCACCGTGTACAGGAAGTACTCGCCGAGCGACTCCTTTTCGACCTGCTTGGGCACGCCCGCGGCGCCATACGCGCGGCCTTCTCTGTCCGCAGGACTGTCCCCGTCGAGGTCATAAAACAGGTGGACGATCACTCCCCTTCTGACTTCGCCAAGCCGGCGCTCGTCAAGCACCTTCAAATCCTCGACGCCGTATTTCCGCTGGGCGAGTTCGGCGATCTTCTCGACCAGGTTGATCGTGCCGACCACCAGGC
>CAZJTF010000066.1:21506-24022 GCA_964548565.1 uncultured Planctomycetales bacterium
GAAGGCAAACCAGTATGGGACGCATGCCTGTTGTCCTTGGTCATTGGTCCTGTGTTACTCGTCCACTGCGACCGAGTGGCGATGTCACCACTCATTCTTGAAGAGGACATGGAGCTTGAGCACGGTCTTCTCGGCCGGACCATCGCCTGCACGCGCCTTGAGCGGCACGTGAAAGACGGCCGTCTCGGCATCGCTCTTGTCCGGGTCCTGTGGCCCGGGCAGGTTCGTCTCTGCGCCCAGTTGCCATTCAGGATCGCGTTTGGTGTCGCCGAGCGTCTCGTTTCGAACCGCCCGCAGCGATTCCGAGATGTCGAGCACGACCGGAGCCGCCTTGAAGTTCTCGACCTCGTATTTGACGATCACATCCTGATGGGCGAGATTGCCGGCCACGCGCTTCTTATCGTTGCGTTCGATCGTTCGGCGGACCACGATGTCCTTGGCGACTCCGAGATACAGCTTCATCTCGTCATCCACGGGAGTGAACCGTCCCCAGTCTTCGCCGACGAACGCCTCGCCACCGCGACCGTCCTCCTGGAAGATCCGCGCCTTGCCCGGCATGAGTGGGAACGTCCCCAACTTGTGCTCCTTGTCGTTCTTGAGGACGTAGTGCATGGGGATGCGAATCTGCTTCTGGGCCGGATCGAGGTAGCCGAACTCGACCAGGTTGCAGGTGTACGTCTTACGGATCGGCACGCCGGCGATCTTGGCGGAGAGCACCTGCTTCGTCTCGTTGATGCCGATCGGCCGCAGGAAGTGATCGCCGAAGCCCGCCCAGAGGCCCGCATTCCCGAAATCCTCGTTGGCGAGGTTGTGCAGCCGGATGAATTGCGAAAGGATGAGCGTCTTCTCGTCGTGAGACGCGATGGCGCGGTACTCGAACGACTTGTTCAACTGCCCGATGATGTAACTGATGCGGACTCGCGCCGGCCCCGACTCCACGGCCGAGACCTGCCACACAAGCGCGTTCTCGTTCGGCGGGTAGCTGACGGACAGCACCTTGATTCCCTCCGGGTTGGAGATCGCCCGGAACTGGATGCTGTCCTTGTCGATGGCGGTATTTGCCCAGGCAAAATCCACCTGGTTGACGCCTTTCAGGAGCGGCACGAACCGCTCCTCCTCCACGAGCGTCACGTCGGGTTGATCGAGTTGGATCTCGACCCGCTCCCGGGTGGGAAGGGTGATCAGCTTGATTCGGCCCCAGGCGGGCTGGGCCAGGGAGGCGACCAGGCCAAATGCCAGGCAGGCGGCCACGCAGCGCAGTGACATGGGAGCTCCTCCAGATCCCGGCGCAACTCCCCGACGCCGGCGGGCCGGGCGCGCCGGGCGGACATTCGACACATCCATAGACGCATCCGGGCGGGTTCGGTTCCGACGGGAACGCCTCTATCCACGGGATTATGTGAAGAGAGCGTTGGCAGGCCGTTCAAGCTCGGTTAGAATCCCGGCCCCGCGGATCTTGGCCTGCGGGTCATTCAGCAGAGGAGCCCAACCGTGTTCGGTGTGATCCCCCGGGACACAGGCTTTTTCGACCTTTTTGAGCGGGCGGCGGATGTCGTCCTGCGGACGGCCGAGGCGTACTCCAACCTCGCCCGGGATTACGACAACCGGGAGGAATATATCGGTCGTATCCGCCAGTTCGAGCACGACGGGGACGAGATCGCCCACGCCGCCCTCGATAAACTGGATAAGACCTTCATCACGCCCTTCGACCGCGAGGACATCCAGCGGCTGATGATGAACATGGACGACGTCGTTGACGAGATCGACGCCGCCTCCAAGCGGATGACGCTCTACCAGATCCCCGAGCCGACCGTCTGGTTCGCCAAGCAGACGGACGTCCTCGTCCGAGCCTGCCGGCTGGTGAGTGATGCCATCCCCAAGCTGCGCAACCTCAAGAAACCGGACAGCCTGCACCAGGCGTTGGTCGAAATTCACCGTCTGGAGAATGTTGGCGACGACAACAATCACGCCGCCGTCGCCGAACTGTTCAACAAGAACGCCGACAACCCGATCCTCGTCATGAAGTGGAAAGAGATCTACGACCTGACCGAGCGGGCGATCGACGGCTGCGAGGACATTGCGGACATCATCGAAGGGATTGTGCTGAAGAACACCTGATGGCGGCGCGGCGCAGCCCGCTCGTCTTCACGTCGGCTCATGATCACATACATCTTTATTATCATTGTGATTGCCCTGCTGTTCGACTTCAGCAACGGCTTTAACGACGCGGCCAACTCGATTGCGACCGTCGTGGCGACCCGCGTGCTGTCTCCCCGGCTCGCGGTACTCTGGGCAGCATTCTGGAACTTTGTCGCCGCCTTCGGTTTTGAGACGCACGTGGCCACGACAATTCAGCGGGATCTAGTCCATCCGTCGGTGATGGATCCGAACTTGATTCTGGCCGCGCTCCTGTCGGCCATCCTCTGGACGGTGATCTGTACCCGCAAGGGTCTCCCAATCAGCGTCTCGCATGCCCTGATCGGCTCTCTAGCCGGCGCAGCCCTCGTCAAGGCGGG
>CAZJTF010000067.1:0-16634 GCA_964548565.1 uncultured Planctomycetales bacterium
ATCCCAAACCCTCGCCCCAATGCCGAGCGCCCGGGAGACTCTGGAGGGAGAACGATTATCGACCCGATGCAAAACCGAATACGGCTTCGTCCGTGAGGGCGGCGACTGGATCGATTTGAGCGAGTCCATACGGATCAGTTATATCGGCCCGTCCCTCGTGACCGTACCGCGAGCCCCGTTGCGGTTGTGGAACCTGGCCTCGCCGCTGTTCAGCACCCACGCAGGTGCGGTGCAGCGCTGCGAAGACATGTTTGCCGCCCTCGGAGCCTGCCGTACCGTCGCTGAGGCTGAGCGGAACTCCACGGACGACCGCTTCCCGACCCTGACCGTTCTGCACGGCGAGTTCGGCGTCGACCCCGCGGAAACCCATCCTCTCTTATGGAGGTTCGTGAGCCGGTGCTGGGCGTCGCGGGTTAACGTAGAGGCGGCGATGACGACGCTCGCGCTGCACGCGTACCGGGATACGCATGGCGCATACCCCGAGCGGCTGCAGGACCTCGTTCCGGAACTGCTGGACACGCTCCCCATGGATCTTGCCGACGGACAGCCGCTGCGGTACCGGCGCACCGACGGCGGCTATCTCCTCTACAGCGTCGGATATGACGGGAAGGACGACGGCGGGCAGCACGCGGACGAGTACCCGGCGGCCTGGCGGGAGTCGCTCGACGTCGTATTCAGCGCACTGCGGCGCCGGGACGTGTCGCCATGACTCCTGACGGACTCCCCCGGGCGACCGCGAACACCGCGCCGGCAACGGTCCCACACGAGTTGTCGCCGGCCCTGCCCATGCCCCATCCGGTGCGCCGGGTTCCGTTTCTGCGCGCCTTCCTGCTTTTCTGGGTGCTGCCGAGGCGGTACGGGCCGCACTTGGCGTCAGGCTCATTGCGCCGGGCGGCAGGGGCGCACCTCCTCGCGCTCGTGCTGCTCGTGCCGATTGTTGTGTGGACGGCCAGCGGCCGCTATCTCGGACATGCGCCGAGCGTGCAGGAATGTCGGGCGTGCGCGGCGTATGCCGTGGTGCAACTGGCAGCGGTGACGACGCGCACGAGCCAGGGGGCGCTCGTGCTCCTCGGAACGATCGTAGCGATCCCCGCACTCGAACTCACCTGGGTGCTGCTGGCCGTGCTTCTCATGCCCTGGTGCGCCGGCGGCGATGCTCCGCGAACACTGTTCCGCCGGAGCCTGGCCCATGCCTGGTGGTGCACGACGGTGCTGATCCCGGCGGGAGTGATCCTGGGTCTCGCCCTCGTGTACGAAGAGCATGCCTCGCTGTGGCTCCGGCGCAGGGAGCCCTTGCTGCTCGGGGCGGCCACGCTGCTCGTGCTTGCTCTCCCGACCGTGCTCGTGCTGCGGGCGATGCTCTCCGGCGCCTCACGCTACGTTGGTCCCGCATCGGGTCCGGGATTCGAGCCGCGTCAGCCGCGCTGCGACTCGTGCGGTTACCCGATCGTGGGGCTACCGCTCGGCTCAGCGTGCCCGGAATGCGGGCGCGCGATTCGCGACTCGGCACGGCAGGGCCCGCGTGCGGACCTCCTCCCCGTCGACACGCACCAGGCCATCCTTCGGGGCTTGCTCCTCCAGGTCCTTGTGCCGCTCTGCCCGAAGTTCTTCCGGCGCGTCCACGCGTACGGCCAGTACGCGGCGTCTCGGCGGCTGTGGTGGACAACCTTTCTGCTCCAATTGCTCGCCGTGGCCACCGTCCTGCGGCTCCTCGCGGAAAACCTCACCATGACAGGGGTCGTGCAGACGATCCTGCCAGCCATGACACTGTTCATCATTCTGCCGATCGCGCTGCAGATGGTGATCGTCGCGCTGGCGTGCCTGTGGGGTTTCGTGCGGCATGGCATCCGCGACTGGCAGGTGTCGGCGAGCGTTGGATTCGCGTGCGCTCCGGCGAGTTGGCTGCTCGTGCCCGTCGGGATCGCGCTGACGGCACTGGCGATCGATCCCATCCGACAGGAGGTCGTCGAGTTGTTCCGGATCCAGCAATACTGGCCGGCGGCGAGTCTGGACATTCTGCTCGGGATTTTGCTCTATCCTGTGGGCGGACTCGGCGTGCTCCTCTGGTGGCTGCGCGTCTGCCGCGGCCTGCGCGACGTGCGGTACGCCAACGCGTAGTTGACGTCAGCGCACTCTCAGGCGGATCGCAGTCTCAGTCGGCGCAAAGAAACGGGGCGGAAGAGCCTCCTCCATCCCTTCCACCCCGGAAGCATGCGTCGCGCCTTTCAATACCGGCGTTACGTCTGCGAACGTCTTGTTTAATGGTCGCGGCCGCCGTTTTCACGCTCTCGGCTGGCGGTTCGTCGTCAACTTGAGCAGTTCTAGCCCGAAGGACGGGTCTTCGTCAATACTCGATTTCCACGGATCGAAAAAAAACGCTCACCGTCTGATAAAAACGCATTTCTGGCATCAGTGGCGGACTAAATGGAGGTTCACCGCATAGCCCGGCTCGCTCCCCGTTCCGGTAACCGGATGTCTGTCGCCAGGCCCAGCGCAGCCAGGAACCGGATCACCAGCCAGGTGGCGTCGAACTGCCGTGCCGTCAGGCCATGACGTGCCGAGCGGGGGTACGCATGGTGGTTGTTGTGCCAGCCTTCCCCGTAACTGAGAAGCGCAACCCACCACAGGTTGCGTGAATTGTCGGTCGTCTCGAAGTCCCGTGAGCCCCAGGTGTGCGTCGCCGAGTTAATCAGCCACGTGATGTGGTAGACATATACGAGCCGCACGAACACGCCCCAGAACACGCACGGCCAGCCGCCCCAGAGCCAGAGCAGCCCCGCGAGCACGAACTGCCACAAGGGCGTCGTCCGCTCGAGAAACACATGCACGGGATCGCGCGCGAGGTCCTGCGCGTACTGGCTGTAGCGGTCGTAATCATCGAAAGTCGGATCGTACGTCATGCACCAGAGTGTGTGCGCCCAGAAGAAGCCGTGCCGGGGTGAATGCGGGTCCGTGTCTTCGTCGGAGTGTTGATGGTGCAGGCGGTGCGTCGCGACCCATTGGATCGGTCCGCCCTGCCAGCTCCAACTGCCGATCCATGCCAGCAGATACTCGAGCGGCCGCGGCACCTTGAAGCTGCGATGCGTGAGCAGACGGTGATATCCGAGCGTGATCCCCAGGCCGCACACCGCCTGGAGCACAACGGCCGTGAGCACGGCCTTCCAGCTGAAGAATACCGGCAGAAACGCGGCCAGCGCCCCGAGGTGAATCAGGACAATCGCGATTGCGGGCGTCCAGTAGATTTGATGTCCAGCCTTGCGCGTCGGGCCCGCCTCGCTGGCGATTGCCGGACGCACAGACGGAGAGACCGTCTCCGGGAATGCAGTCATCTGCTCTCCATCACGTGAGTAGAAGCAACGTCGACCCGGATGCAAGGCAAGGAACGGGAAAACGCGCCTGTTGTCAATCCGACCCGCCACAGATGATACGGTCCGGCGGCACGAAAGCAAGAGTGTCAAAAATGAGGCACGGTCGATGCGGTGCGCGGGTGGGCAGGGATCGGGCGCGGAGAACTCAGACGGTGAGGGCCGCCGGCTGCCGGGCACGGCTCAACCCCAGGCGCAGGATGCGTTGAAGCAGTTTGTCGTACGGGGTACCTGCGGCTTCGGCTGACTCGGCGAAGTCTTCGCCGCGCGCGAGTTGCGGGTTCGGATTGGCTTCGAGCACGTACAGTCGCCCCTCAGGGGAGAGGCGCATATCGATGCGGGCGTAGCCCGTCAGGCCGAGGCAGCGATAGATGCGCCGGGCGGTTCGCCGGATCTTGTCCTCCATACCTGGCGGCAGATCTCGCGCCCGCTCACTGCGGATACCCCACCGTTCCTGGTACCGGGCGTCCCACTTCACACGGGCCGTCGCAATGTGCGGCATGCCCTCCGGCATTCCGGTGAACAGCAACTCCCAGATCGGCAGGACCTCAGGGCGTCGGTTACCGAGTACCCCGACGTAGAGCTCGCGTCCCTCGATGTAGCGTTCGGCGATCGCATCCGTGCCCAGACGCTCGTGGATGAACGCCACGCGTTCTCGCAGCTTGTCGTCGTCGTCGACGAGCGACGCCCGGGAGATGCCCAACGAAGCTTCTTCATTGAGGCTCTTGACGAACAGCGGGTACTGCAGGCGGGAGGGCCGCCGGACAGCACGACTCACGCGGAATACCGCGAATTCCGGCACTGCAATTCGATGGAAGGAGAGCACCTTTTTGCACAGCGCCTTGTCGCGGGCGAGCATCAACCCGCGCGGGCCGCAGCCGGTATAGGGCAGGTGCATCAGTTCGAGGTAGCTCACGACGTGCTGGTCGTACACGGCCTCGCCAGCGAATTCCTCCAGCAGGTTGAAGGCGATCTGCGGCCGCCACTCCTCGATTGCCGTGCGGATGGCGCCGAGGTCGCCTCCGACCCCGAGTACCCGCACCGGGTGCCCGCATGACCGGAGCGTCGAAACCACGTCATACTCGGTGCGCATGGGCGCGACCTGTTCCGGCGGCAGCGCATCAATGCTGTCCGGCGGGACGAGGTTTTCCTGCACCAGTGCGAGGACGCGCACTTTCCTCATACGTCACATCTCAACCCGATGGTGGCCGCTGTGCAGATAATTCATCGTCTGCACCGTCAGAAGGATCGCCAGTTCCATCTTAAGGCGTCCCTCGGGAGGGGCCACATGCAATTGTAAATCTCGGCAACGTCCGATCATCTCCTTGAGCACCTGATCCAGCGTGTACTCGTACTCGCCGGTCCAGCGGGAGACCAGGTGCCGGATTTCGGGGCGGATCCGCTGGAGGAAAGCGGCCGCCGTTTCGCGCCGCCGATCTTCCGGTTCGTCGGAGAACAGGCGTCGGAGATCCTGGTCATAGAAGAGGGGGTAGGTCATCTCGTAGTGGGCGCGCTTGTCGCCGTAATGCTGGCGCAGCGTTTTGCGATTGCGCCCCACCGGCTCGAGAGTCG
This sequence comes from uncultured Planctomycetales bacterium, assembly GCA_964548565.1. GTDB lineage: Bacteria > Planctomycetota > Phycisphaerae > UBA1845 > PWPN01 > CAYLLT01. The sequence goes on from CAZJTF010000067.1 coordinate 4,938, forward strand.
CGTGCGAGGTCACCCGCGGCGGCTGTCCGGCGATCTCCTGCATCAGTTCATCGAGGTATTCCAGCTTCTTGAGGGCGGGCCACCCCTGGTACCGCTTCCGCCAGAGTGCGCGGGGTCGCAGCCAGACCGCGAACGTTTCGGCGAAGTCCTCGTCGGGATGGCTCTGCGCGTACCAGAAATCGAGGTGCAGCACGAAGTTTTTGCTGTACGGCTTCGGTGAATAAAACGTCGGGTAGGGGTGCGAGGATTTCCCGAACAGTTGCTGCCACTTTCGCCGGCGGTGCAGCCCGTACGCGTGATCGATGGCGTGGCCGGTTTCATGCCGCAGCAGCCGCATGCAGCCCGACGGCGTGCCTGCCTCGATCTCCAGCATCTGCCGCCGCTCGAGCCGCATGAGACGCGGATGGGCGAGGTAGAAGGGGATCGCCACTCCTGGAATGCCGTCCGGGCAAAACCAATCCTCTGCCAGCCAGAAGTGCGGTCGGAATTTCAGCTTGCGCCGGCGAAGCTCGGCATACAGCCGCCGGATGAGGGGCTCGAGACGGCTGCCCTGGATCCGCAGGTTCAGATCGCACAGCCGCAGATCCAGCAATCGGTGATCCGGCCACCTCACCCACTCGGGTTGCCTGCTTTTTGTCGACAGCGGCCGCTTCGGCATGCCCCTATTGTGAAATGGACGCCCGGCCGACGCAACCGTCACCGCGAATGCACTGCGCATAAAAAATGGAAGGTGCTGCCGTGGCGTGAGCACCTTCCGCTTTTTGTCGTCCCGTCGGCCGCAGCCGGATCGGGCGACCGCCGCCACCCTTCACGTCACTTCGGAGGCGGCTGGTGATGTCATGGCTTACTTCTTCTTGCGAGTGGCTTTCTTGGTCGCCTTCTTCGCAGCCTTTGCTCGTTTCTTGGCCATGAACGTCACCTCCTTTCTGCTGTTTAAGTTAACGCGGTGACGACGAATGTCAAAGGTTTTTTTCCTGCCGCGCACATTTTTCATGTGCTCGGCATGCATCGTGTATATCGACCGGACCGTACATCGCTCTTGATGTTTTCATTTGCCGATGCAGAACCGCGAGAAGATGCGCCCAAGCAGATCTTCCGTACTCACCTCTCCGAGCAGCAGCGAGAGGGCATGCATTGCCTCGCGCAACTCGATCGCGAGAAGCTCGAATTCAGGCCTGTTTTCGCCCGTTTGACACAGTTCGCGCGCGCGGGAGATCGCTGCCTTTGCATCCGCGAGTGACTGCTGCTGACGCGAGGAGAGCGCGATCAGATCGGCGCCCGCGGTGGCGCCCTCCGCGAACACGAGGCGACCGATTTCGCGAAGAAGATCGGAGACACCCTCTCCTGTGAAGGCACTGACTGCAATCCTGCGGTCCGTGCCGCCGAGGGTCGCGATCCGCGCGTCGCGTTCATGATGAGGGATCAGATCGATCTTGCTGGCGACCAGCAGGCGCGGCCGCAATGGCAGGAATCCGAGCAGCGCGTCTACGTCGTGTGCGTCACTGGCATCGATCACCACGAGCAGCAGGTCTGCCGTCGCGATGCAACGCCGCGCGGCTGCCTGCGCAAGACTCGCGGGGCCGCCGGGATTCCCGGCGTTCGCCTCGTCGAGCCCCGCTGTATCCAGCAGCAGGATTTCGCCGCCCGGCACCGCGACCGGGATTTGCAGAACGTCCCGTGTGGTGCCGGCGATGGCGGAACGGATCGCCCGATCCATACCGCAGAGCCGGTTGAACAGGGTGCTCTTTCCGGCGTTCGCCCGGCCCGCCAGGGCGACTTGCGGCGCCGCCTGCAGGTGCTCCACGGATGCGGCGCCAGCCAGCAACCGTGCGAGCGCATTGCCGGTGCTTCGCAGTGTGACTTCGATTGCGTCCGACGAGATGAGGTCGATCGGTTCGTCCGCGAAATCGATCTGCGCCTCGATGAGCGCGAGCAGGTCGACGATTTCGTCGCGCAGCGCCGCCGTGCGTCGGCTGAGATGGCCGTGCAGGAGTGCCTCGGATGCCCGCAACTGGGCATCAGTCCGCGCCTGCACGATCGCCGCCACGCCTTCGACCTCCGTCAGATCGAGAGCCCCTGAGAAGTAGGCCCGTGCGGTGAATTCGCCCGGCTCGGCCGGCCGCGCACCGCGTGCGACGAGGTCATCCAGCACAAGCGACAGCAGGGCGGGCGCGCCGGGCAGATGCAGCTCGACGACATCCTGTCGGGTGTAACTGCGCGGGCCGCGGAACAGGTATGCCTCGGCCGGAACGTCGCCGACACCGTTCACGCATACCCGGCCCGCGAGGCGCCGTTGGCCCGGGCTCTGCGTCAACATCTGTGGGGAATCCGCGCAGAACACGCCCGCCGCGAGGGCGAGGCTGTCCGGCCCGCTGAGCCGAATGATCCCCCGCACACCAGCCCCCGGCGGCGAGGAGATTGCGACAATCGTATCGTGCAGATGCGCGAACATGCGGTATCGTCAGACGACGAAACGGTCCCGGCAGAGGCTCTCGATCAGGTTCTCGAGAAAGTCGGCGACGTTCACGGAAATGACCACGCTGACCTGCCGTGCCTTGTCCTTGGTGACAACGGGGCGGCACTGTCCCGCCCGTGGACCGGATGTCGTGACCTGCAGTCCCATCCGGGCCTGGATGAAGAACTCGGGCCAGATCAGCAGCCCGACCGCCAACGCGTCGTGTACGAGAAAACGCCCCTGCTCCGCCTCGTGGCCGCACTCGAGCGGATAGCGGATCATCCGCGCGAGCACCTCCGCGATCCGTCTGCCGCTTCGCGAGAGCCGCGCCATGTGGGACTCGTCCACTGCCACCTGGCGGGTGACATCCAGCGGCACAAGCGTGATCGGCAGTCCCGAGCCGAGCAGCACCGATGCCGCCTCGGGGTCGCGGAAGAAATTGAACTCCGCATACGGCGTGATATTGCCCGGGCACCAGACCGCGCCGCCCATGATGACGATCCGCCCGGCGCGTTGAAGCAGCTCCGGCCCGGTTTCGAGCAGTCGGGCGAGGTTCGTGAGCGGCCCGACCGCCACGATCGTCAGGGTCGTTTCGTGCGCTGCGATCAGGCGCTCGTACAGGTCGGGGAAGTCGGCACAGGTGAACCCGGGAGGTACCGGCAGGTGGATTTCGCCCAGGCCGTCCGCGCCGAATACGTGCGACGCCCCGGGCAGCGACGCGCTCTGGTCGAGCCCCTTGCCGACGGGGGGCCACGGGCGATCCCGCATCGCGCTGAGCAGCCGCCCCAGATTATCCGTCGCCTGATCAAGCGGAACGTTGCCGCCGACGCTCACCAGCCCGGCCACGTGCAGGCGCTCCGACGCCAACGCGAGGCCGAGCGCGACGGCGTCGTCGATTCCCATGTCGGTGTCGATGAGCAGCGGTGTGGGCATCGGCTCCGCCCGTTGACGAGGCTTGTTGACAGGCTCAACGCGACGCGCTACATTCGGCCGGAATTCATTCTCCATGGGATATTCGTCGTGGTCAACAGCAGCCAACCAGCCGTCGAGCGGTTCAGAGAGGCGTTCCCGGGCGTTGAGCCCCTGCATGTCGTGCGGGCGCCGGGCCGGGTCAATCTCATCGGAGAGCACACGGACTATAACGACGGGCTGGTGCTCCCGATCGCCATGTCGCAGGCGCTGACCGTCATCGCAGGCCCCGCGCAGGACGGGGAGTTCGCCGTGCGTTCGACCGCGTTTCCCGAGACGGTCCGGTTCTCTGCCCGCCAGCCCGGGCCTCCCGCCGAGCCCGCGTGGAGCAATTACGTCCGGGGGATGGCGGCCGTCCTGGCCGGGCAAGGCGTGGCGCTCCGCGGGGGGCGGCTCCTGATTCACAGCGAGGTTCCGATCGGAGGGGGCGTGAGCAGTTCGGCCGCCATGGAGATCGGCTCCGGGCTGGCGATGCTGGCGCTTGCCGGCGCGAAGATGGATCCCGTCCAACTGGCCCTGCTCGGCCAGAAGGCGGAGCACGAGTACGCCAACTCCCCGTGCGGGATCATGGACCAGTTCATCTCGTCTCTCGGGAAGGCCGACCACGCGCTGCTCCTGGATTGCCGCACGCGTCGATACGATCATATCCCGTTCGGCGGCGAGGACTCGGTGCTGTTGGTGATGAACACGCAGGTCAAACACTCGATCGGCGGCAGCGAGTACCCTGTTCGTCGCCGGCAGTGCGAGGAGGGACTGAGAACGCTGCAGCAGGCCTATCCCGGGATCAGAGCCCTCCGCGACGTCACGCCCGCGCAACTGGCATCGCAGCGATCACGACTTGACGCCCTGATTTATCGGCGTTGCCAACATGTGGTCACGGAAATCGATCGGACGATCCGTGCGGCCGACCTCCTGCGCAGCGGTGACCTGGCCGGATTCGGGCAGCTCATGTATGCCTCGCATGCCTCGCTCCGGGATGACTATGAGGCCTCCTGCGCGGAACTCGACGCGCTCGTCGAGGTCGCCCGCACCGTTCAGGGCGTGCACGGAGCACGCATGACCGGAGGCGGATTCGGTGGGTGTGCCATCGCACTGCTGAAGAAAGAGGCGGAGCCCGTGCTTCGCCGCGAGATCGAACGGCAGTACAACGGTCGGTTCAGCAAGCCGGCCATCGTATACGCCACAAGGGCGTCGGACGGCGCGACCGTCCAGCCACTTCATTAAACGGACGGCGCGAAGCCCGACCGAGGAGAGGGGCCAGGGCCTTTTGTCGCAGCCATACGACATCAATGGCGTGATTCACCAGGTGCGCGGTGGAATTCACCTCACGCGTGGGCAGGCCCGCGCCGTGTTCGAGGAAATCATGACCGGGCGCGTCGGCGAGGAGCCGATGGCAGAATTCCTCGAAGCGCTCGCGCGCAAAGGTGAGACCGTCGACGAACTCGCCGGTGCGGCCGACGTGATGAACGAGAAAGTCACCCGCGTTCGCTGCGGCGCGGACTGTATCGACACCTGCGGCACCGGCGGCGACGGCATCAGCACCTTCAACGCCTCGACGGCGGCGGCCCTCATCGCCGCGGCTGCAGGGGCAGTCGTCGCCAAGCACGGAAACCGGACCAACACCCGGGCGAGCGGATCCGCGGAAGTCATTGCAGAGCTTGGGGTGAATCTCGACGCCCCTGTGCCCGTCCTCGAGAAATGCCTGCAGGAGTGCGGGATCGCTTTTCTGTACGCCCCGCATCTGCACCCGGCGATGCGGTACGCGGCACCGGCCCGGCGCCGGCTCAAGATCCGAACGATCTTCAACCTGCTCGGGCCGCTGACCAACCCGGCGGGGGCGCGTCGGCAGCTCCTTGGGGTACCCCGGCCGGAGCTCACCGATACTCTTGCCCACGTACTGCTCGCCCGGGGCGCGACCTTCGCCTGGGTCGTCCACGGCCACGACGGTCTGTGCGACCTGTCGATTACCGGCCCCAGTCGGGTAGCCGAGGTCAGGGACGGCAGGGTAAGGACCTTGACCGTCAGGCCCGGCGATGTGGGCTTGCCGACTGCGGACCTGGCCGAACTGCTCATCGATTCCCCGAAAGCGAGTGCGGGGGTCGTGCTTGAGGTTCTTGGCGGGGGTACGGGGGCGTGCCGGAATCATGCCTTGCTGAACGCGGCGGCCGCCCTTGTGATCGCGGGGCTGGAAACGGACCTCCGGTCTGCCCTCGAGCGGGCAACTGAGGCAGTGGATTCCGGCGGGGCGGCTGACGTCCTCCGGCGGTTGGCGGCCTGTACGGCAGCATGAGCGGCCGCCTGCCGATGAGAATCCGCAGGGAGCAGAGAAGCGGCGCCGGCAGCGTCGTAGAATCGCACAGGAAATGCGGTTCTGGCCGGGCAGAGGCACGGCATGTCGGTGGAAACGCTGTTTATCAGTGGGCCGCGCAAGAGTGGCAAGACGACCGTGGCGCGGCTCGTGGCCGAGGAGGTGCTGAAACGGCCGGCGCACTACCTGCGGATGCGGGCGGCGCCGGACCATCACACCAATACGGTGGCCGAGGTCGGGCCGACACTCGTGCCGGGCAAGTGGGCATCCCGGCACATCGTGACGTACACGGCGGCGCACGCATTCGAGACGCTCCCCGACGCACTCCGCGCCGTCCGCCAGCGGGAACGGGACGCATTCATCTGCATCGAGGCTGATGCCGACCCCGCTTTGAGGCACGCCTTCCCCTACGACTTCCGTATCTTCGTGATGAGCGCTCCGTGCGATGTGCACGAGGTCTTTCGCGATCCAAGGGCGGCAGCCGTCGCGCTGCAGCAGGTGATGCAGGATACCGCAGGCTTTGCCTCGGAAATCTTCGGGCTGTTCGATGCCGTCGGCCTCGACGACAGCGTGGGGGTCGAGCACCGGCTTACGGAAGGCGGGCACGACACTGCCGAGGAGCGGTTGGACATCGGCGAAGCACAAATCCGCCAGTTCCTGAGCTCACCGCTGGGTGCGGAAATTGCTTCGAGAATACAGCTCCAGCCGGACTATCACGGCCTCGTCGAGTCGGACGTCGCCATCATCAATACCGGCCGGGGCGGCGTGAGAGACGCGCTCGATGAGTGCGTGGAGCGTCTGGAGCGGTTGCTGCACCGTGTGCGCCAGGACGCCCGGCGGCATAGCGTGCTCTATTGGGGGGATATCAGCGACCAGCACGATCCGACGCGGGCCAAGCTGCTCGGCCGCCTCAAGGCGCTGGTCTCATTGTGAGCCTTCACAGGAAAAGAGCAGCGTCCAGGACCAATGAGCAGCTGAGTCAAGGTGAGGATCGCTGGGTTTTAGAACGACGGCGGAGCGTGACCGTATCAACCCGACAGCGTTCCCTTTGTCGAGGGCACATTTGTCTCACGCGGGTCAATCTCCACTGCCATCCGCAGGGCGCGTCCGAGGGCCTTGAAGATCGCCTCCGCGATGTGGTGGTTGTTCGTCCCGTAGGGGACTGTCACGTGCAGGTTCATCCGGGCATTGAAGGCCAGCGCACGGAGGAACTCCTCGACGAGTTGGACGTCGAAGGTGCCGATTTTCGAACCCCGGTACCTGGCCCGGTACGCGATGGCCGGGCGCCCGGACAGGTCAACCACGACCTGGGCGAGCGACTCTTCCATCGGCGCGAGGAAGAAGCCGTACCGCCGGATGCCGCGCTTGTCGCCCACCGCTTTCTCGATGGCCTGTCCGAGGCAGATCCCGACGTCTTCGACCGTATGGTGATCGTCCACGTGCAGGTCGCCCTCGGCCCGAACCGTCAGGTCGAACAGGCCGTGCCGCCCGATGTGGTGCAGCATGTGATCGAAGAACCCGACGCCCGTCTTGACCTCCACATCTCCTTTGCCGTCCAGGTCCAGCTCGATCGTGATGCGGGTCTCGCGCGTGTCACGACGCACGCTCGCGGTGCGTGGGGCGGCGGTGCGGGAGGGCGCAGGGCTGGCGGGTCTCTTGCTCAAGCAATCAGCTCCGAGAGGGCGGCGATCAGCGCATCGTTCTGCTCGGGAGTGCCGACGGTGATGCGCAGCCGGTCACTGAGGCCAGGGCTGTTGAAGTATCGGACGAGGATTCGGCGCTCCTTGAGCGATTTGTACAGCTCCCCGGCCGGCACGCGGGGCGGCCTCATGAACAGGAAGTTGGACTCGCTCGGGGGCCCGGTAAATCCCAGCCGTTCGAGGGCGCCCGCGAGGCGCTTTCGTTCCGAAATCACCTTCCGCCGCGTCTGCTCGAGGTAGTCGACGTCCTCGATGGCGGCCGTCGCCGCGGTGATGGCGACGGCGTCCACGTTGTAGCTGTCCTTGACCTTCATCAGGCCGTCGATCAGGGCCGGATGCGCGACCGCAAAGCCGAATCGCAGGCCGGCCAGCGCGTAGCCCTTCGACATCGTACGCATCACCAGCACGTTCGGGTGCGCGCGGGCCAGTTCCATGCAGCTTTCGCGCGCGAAATCGACGTAGGCCTCGTCGATACACAGCACGCCGTCGAGTTGCCGCGCCAGTTCGGCGACCTGCGCCCGCGCGACAAATGTCCCGGTCGGCGAGTTCGGGTTCGCCAGGTAGGTCACGCGCCCGCGCGCCTTGACGAGGCCCTCGACCGGCAGCGCGCCGTCCGGGCCGAACGGCACTTCCCGGATGATCGACGCCTGGATCGAGCCGAGGACTGCGTAGAGTGTATAGGTGGGGACCGGGTAGACGAGCGCCGCCTCCGGCCCGCTGAACGCGCGGACGGTCATGTTCAGCAGGTCGTCCATGCCGTTGCCGCAGATCACGTGGTCCCGCGTGACGCCGAAGATCCGCGCGGCTGCGTCGCGGAAGCGGTTCCCGCGCGGGTCCGGGTATCGCCGGAGCTGCTCCGGCGTCACTGCGGCAATCGATTCCATCACGTGCGGCGACGGCGGGTACGGATTCTCGTTCGTGTTCAGCTTGATGACGGACGGATCTTCCGGTTGCTCGCCGGGGACATAACCGTCCAGCGCCTCAATGTGCTGCCGAAAGTAACTCATCGACCCTTCCCGCTTCCTCCAATGGACTGGCGACGCGTCCGGATGCTCACCGCGCTGGCGTGCGCCTCGAGCCCCTCCGCGCGGGCCAGCGCTTCGATCGACGCCGCATCGTGCGCGAGGTCGCCGGGCGTGTACTCAATCATGCTCGTGTGTCGCAGAAAGCTGAGCGACGACAGTCCGCTCCAGAAGCGCGCCGTGCCACCCGTCGGCAGGACGTGCGACGGCCCCGCCACGTAATCGCCGGTCGCCTCCGGCGTATGGTGCCCGAGGAAGATCGCACCTGCGGAGTCAATCCGGTCGGCCAGCCGGGACGGGTGCAACGTCTCGATCTGCAGGTGCTCGGGCGCGATGTCGTTCGTGAGCTCGACCGCCTGGTTCATGTCGCGTACGACGACGATGGCCCCGAACTGCTTGAGCGACTTGATGGCCCCCTCCGGGCGCGTCATGCGACCGAGCTGCACATCCAGCTCCGCCAGCAGCTTGTCCACGAAGGCGGGATCATCGGTGAGGACGATCGAACAACCGGGGTCGTGCTCGGCCTGGGCAAGCATGTCTGCCGCGACGAAATCCGCGTGGGCCGTCTTGTCGGCGATCACGAGCACCTCGCTCGGGCCGGCGAACATGTCGATGTCGACGATGCCGTACAGCCAGCGTTTGGCGAGTTGCACGTAGACGCTGCCCGGCCCCACGATCTTGTCCACGCGCCGCACCCGCGACGTCCCGATCGCCAGGGCCGCCATCGCCTGGGCGCCCCCCATGCGGTAGACCTCTGTAATCCCCAGTTCCGCGGCTACCGCCAGAATTGTCGGGTGCACTTCGCCCTCGTGCCGCGGTGGGGCGACCAGCACGAGATCCCGCACGCCCGCGACCTGGGCCGGCACGGCGCAATGGATCGCCGAGGACGGCAGGGGGGCGGCCGCCCCGGGGACGCACACGGCGACCCGCGACAGAGGTCGCGTCCGGACCGAGAGTGCCGGATTCTCACCGGCGCTCGCCGGCGGGCAGGCCTGGACAAGGGTCTCCTGGAATGCCCGGACGTTGCGAATCGAGTGGCGGATTGCCTGCAGCAGGTCCGGCGGGAGGCTGTCCCGGGCCGCCGTGAGCAGTTCCACCGGCACCCGGACCCGGTCAGGCGGGATCTCGGCGTGATCGACACGAGCGGTGATTTCAGCCACCGCCTCGTCTCCCCGCTGCCGGACGGCCGCAATGATGTCGCGGACTACCTGCGATTCGGGGGCATCGTCGAGAATCAGCCGGTCAAGGATCAGCGGGCGGCGCAGCTCGCGCAACTCGGCGGCGGCGTCGGTCTCTGTGGCGCGGATCACACGGATATCAGGCATGGGGTCTGTCAACCGTCGTGTAGGACAAGCCGGATCAGGGTCGAAGTGCGGCGATTATACGCAATCGGCGGGAAAAGTCGATGCATGCCGATCATCAGGCGCGCCTCGTCCGGGCGTGGGGCGGGGGCGACGGGGATTCGGCGTCTTGTGGTGAATGCGGCCTGTCCTGGCCCATTTCGGTCCGGGTAGGTTGGCAAGCGGGCCGGAGGCAGGTGGAGTGGCCCCGCATGCTCTGCCCGGAGCCTCCGCCGGCGGAGCCCGAGTCTGCCGGCATCAGGCTGTCTGATTCCAGAAGCTGGTATGCCGCAGCAGCTCGCCCGCGGCGACTATTCCTTCGTCCGCGTCGACAGGTAGATTGCGAGGCCCATGTGGCCGATCTGGTCCTGCTGCTCTTCGAGCCAGTCCACGTGGTCGTCTTCGTCCGCGAGGATCTCTTCCAGGAGCGTACGCGTCGCACCGTCGCCGACCTGGTCTGCGAGCTTGATGGCCTCGTTGTACATCTTGACAGCCACCACCTCGGCCTCAAGGTCGTTGGCGAGTTGCTTGGGGATATCGGGGCCGATGCGGATTTTGTTCAGGCTGTCCACCTTGGGGGTGCCCTCGAGGAACAGAATCCGGCCGATCAGTTTTTCGGCGTGCTTCATCTCCTGGATGGCACGCTTCTCGATGCTCTTGTGCAGCGACTCGTAGCCCCAGTTGTCGCACATCTCGGAATGGACCATGTACTGGTTGATTGCGGTGAGTTCGTCCGCGAGCAGGTCGTTCAACATCGAAACGAGCTTGGCGTCGCCTTTCATGGTTGTCTCCTCAATGCGTGCGGCGGCTTTCTTGAGCGCATACTGTACGCGCCGCCGCGACTGAAGCCAAGCTGCACGCGTCGGGAATTCGCGTTGCTGGAAGTTCAGACTTCGAGCCTGGAGACGGGGGGGCGTTCCGCTGCGGGCTGACTGATGACCGGAAGCGCGATCGGCATACCGGGCGCCGGCGCAAGCGGTCCAGGCGTTCCGGGGATGGTTCGTCCCCCATGAACCGTGCCGTATTTGCGGGCGATCTTCTCCAGCAGCGGGTTGCGGTAGGGATACCAGCAGCAGGCGGGGAAGAACTTGATCCTGCCGTCTTCCACGTCCTCGTAAACGAAAGCGCCACGGCAGTTCTTCAGGCGCGCGGCGTCGATTGAGTGTTGCTCTTCGATCGGCAGGACGACCACGCGGAACAGTCGTCGGGCACGTCGCGGCCGTTTGCCGACGAGACGCACGACGCGGCGCACCACATGGTCGAGCAACGCCCGGGCGGCGGTGCGGAGCGGCTTGAGCCTCCAGACGCGCACGGTGCGAAGCACCCAGCCAGTACAGGTCCTGACGACGACGAATTGCCCCCGCAGCCGCTGGAAGAATCGGTATGGATCGAGCCGATCGAGCTGCGGCTCCATTTTCCGGCTGAGCTCTGCGAATTCCAGCGCCACCTGGCTGAGAGGCTTCTTAAGGTAATGATTGATACTGCGGTATGTCTTGCCGTCCGAGACGAGCAGCGTCATCGACTCGCAGTTCGGATGGACGCCGGCCAGCAGCAGGATCTCCGACAGGGTATCCCGCTGGAAGAAGTCCCGCGGTTTTCGCAGCAGGTACGACAACCCGGCCGGCACGAACTCGACTTGTCCGCCTTCCACGCTCTGGGCGACCATCTTCTCCACGTCTTCCATCGTGGTCGGCCGCTCGACCTGGAGTTCCCCGGGCTCCCAGTTCTCGGTGAGCGGGACGATGCCGAGATCGGAGATGAGATCCCGGTTTTCATGGCAGAAGTCCAGGAGTTGGCCGATGTGCTGGTCGTTAAAGCCCCACGCGGCGCAGGCGATCATCGTGTGCTTGCGGTGACTGTACTTCCTCAGGTTTTCCAGAGCTTTCAGCTTCTTTTCGCCTGC
>CAZJTF010000067.1:16734-23904 GCA_964548565.1 uncultured Planctomycetales bacterium
TGCGGTGACTGTACTTCCTCAGGTTTTCCAGAGCTTTCAGCTTCTTTTCGCCTGCGGTTCGGTTCCCGCGCAGCCGCTCGTAGAACTCCGGATTGTGGCCGTCAAACGCGAACCGCAGCGGCACTCCGGCTTTGCACAGTTTGCGGCAGTACGCCTCGTCTGCCAGGCGCACGCCGTTCGTGAACACGTGAGGTCGAAGACCGTGTCTGCGTCCGAGGGCAATGATATCCAGCAGGTCCTCCCGCACCGTCGGTTCCCCGCCGAACAGTTGGACCACAGGCATCGGCTTCATTCGGCTCAACTCGCCGAACACCTTATCGAAGTATTCGAGCGGCGGGTTGAAGTCGAAGCCCATGTCGCGGATCGTGGCGATACAGATGGGGCAATTCATGTTGCAGCGGTTGGTGATGTCCATGAACACCATGTTGGGATGGTGATCGATCTGACATCGATCGCACCGCATGCTACAGGCCTTGTGGTGGTCACCGGGAAGCAAAGGCTTGAGGCTGCCTTTTGCCTGCCAGACGGCCGCGTCCGTGCTGACCAGCGATTCGTTCGGCCCGCAGGACGGGCAGTCCTTGCGAATCCAGACCTGGCCGTCGCGGATCACGAATTCAGCGGGGACACTCGATTTGCATCGACTGCACAGGCCCACATTCTTTTCGTGCATGAGTCGATGTCCTTCCCGTTGCGTTACCAGAGGTCCAGCCGGCGAGAGGAAGCCGCCACTCGTCCGCGACCGCGCCACGGAGAGCCCCAGCCTACCGACAGGGCCTATTTTAATCGGCTCGGATGGGGTGGTCGAGTGCCACTCCGGGAGTGGATGGAACGGGGTGCACCCAACGAAGGGTGATATGATCTGAGTTCGCCGTCCGTCTGGCAGAGACAGCGCCTGGGAGTCGTGGCTCCGCTACATCCGGCGGAACTGGATCCCGGGCAGGCACAGGCACCATTGGCGATTGCGTGGCGCGCTGGTGCCCGCCCGTTTCACGAGAGTCCTGCGGTGGCCTCTCAGGCGGCGGCGGTCCGCAACCGTCCCACGAGGCGCCCGAGGTGGTCGGTCACTTCGAATGTCCGGGCGCCCAGATCGTCAGGAGACAGGTCGCGTGCGCGGGCATTGCGGTAAACACAGCGGTGGAAACGATCTTCGACCCACACGGCCTCGCGGGCATCGTCGTACGTCCCGGCGAGGGATGCAAGGAACTCCTGCGGGAGCGAGCTGAATGTGAACGGCGGCGAGGCGAGCGTAGCCATGCGGAAATCCCTTTCCCGAGGCGGCGGAGATCCTCTCACGATATCGGTCAGGGCGACAAAAGGACTTGAGGAACCTCGAGGTCTCGACATCCATGTCGCACAACCCCCGTTATGTTACGGGCATGGCTCAGGTTGCGCCAAGCCTCTGTGGCGGGCGGTGACACGCGACGACCCGGCCCTCCGGAGCCGTCAGGCAGGCCGGCTGAAAGCCACCCAAAGGCCCGAAGCGACCGCTCCCAAAAACCCGATTGCGAGCGGAGACCACGAAATGAGCCCGGAGGGCCGCCCATCCGGCGTGCCAAAACGAATGAAGCGCTGAAGGTCGCGACGACTCAGATATCCCAGTACGAACGCGCAGAGCAGAAAGGTGACGAGGCTCGCGCCCGGCTGGAAACGCTGTTTGTCAAAACTCCACAATACGAGCGAAACCGGAACGCTGAAGAATCCGAACGCGTAGATTGTCGACGTGAGCCACCAGCCCCAGCCCGCGCGAAGGGTCAGCCCAACCCCGGCGGCACCGAAAAGGAGCGGCGGATACAGTGCGGTGATCCACTGGCCGGACGACAGTTGTGCCCCGTCGCGCCAGAGGCGAGATCCGAGCACGACGCTGATTACCATCAGCCCGGCGATCACAAACTGCCCCGTGGCGATCGCTGACAACCCCGGCGGGGCCGTGCGGTAGTGGCCGAGAGGGTCCTGGGCGAGTTGGGGCTCGCGGTCGCGCGGATCGAAGTCGCCGGCCATTCGAGGCTCTCTCCTGGTTTCCGGGACGGCACCGGGTCCCCGGACTGTATAATCGAGACACATGGGTCCCGACGACAAGATCTGTTACTGCTACAACGTCAGCTACCGAAAGCTCTGGAGCTTCGCGCGCCGAACCCGTCCGCGGCGCCCCAGCCAGATGTCCGAATGCCTCGGCGCCGGAACCGGGTGCGGCTGGTGTATCCCCGTGCTCAAGAAAATCCACGAGGCGGCACAATCTCAGCCGGAAGCGCTCGGCATCGAGCTGACACCCGAGGAGTATGCCGCGGCGCGGAAAACCTATATCGACAACAAGGAACCGCGTAACCAATTCTGATCCCTGCCAGCCGCTGACATGTGGGCCGACCTTCCGGCTACAGCAAGGCCAGTACTACCACGCCCAGCACGATCCGGTAGACCGCGAACGGCGTGAACCGGTGTGTCTGGATATAGCGCATGAAGCCCGCCACCACCACAAGAGCGACCACGAATGCGACAACGAACCCCAACCCGAGCAACGCGAGCTGCTCCGTCTGAATCTCGTCGCGGTGCTTGAGCAGGGAGTACCCGCCGGCTGCAAACATCGTTGGGATTGCCAGGAAGAACGAGAACTCCGCTGCCGCCGGGGCGGAGAGGCCGAGCAGCAGGGCGCCCATGATCGTGGCGGCGGACCGTGACGTGCCCGGGATGAGCGCGAGGCACTGGAAAACACCGATGCCCAGGGCAGTGGCCAGTGAGATCGACCCAGCGTCCGTTACCCTGGGCTGACGCATGCAGCGCTCGATGAGAATGATCGCGATGCCGCCGATGACGAGGGCTGCCGCCACGACGTGCGGATTCTTCAAGTGCTCCTCGACATAATCACCGGCGAGCGCGCCCACAATCGCGGCCGGTAAAAACGCGACGAACAGCTTCACGAGGATGTGGTCCCGGACCCGGCCTCGCCGCGGCTGAGAGACGTCGAGGACCACGGGCGGGTCGCCTGCTCCCACCGTGGCACCGGCCATCGCATGAAGCTCGACACGCGCCGCCGGTCTGCACGCGAGCCTCCACAGTCGCCGCCAGAAGTAGACCAGCACCGCGAGGATTGCACCGATCTGGATGAAGATGTCGAACGCTCCTGTCCAGAATCGATCCCCTTGCGGAATCCTGAGCGGCCACCGCTCGACCAGGATCATGTGGCCGGTGCTCGAGACGGGAAGGAACTCGGTGAGGCCTTCAACAATTCCGAGGACAACGGCTCGTATGGGATCGCTCATGCTGCCTCTTCTGTCCTCCGTGACTACAGTACCACCCGCAGCAGGAACTGCCCGAGGATGTTCGCGTAAAACCCTGCCGCCAGATCGTCGCACAGGATGCCCCAGCCCAGGGGCAGGCGCTCAAAATTCCGGGCGGGGGGCGGCTTCATGACATCGAACAGCCTGAAGAGGAAGAACTGCACTGCGAAGGCCAGGAGCGTCTGGCTCACCGTCCCCAGCGGAATGAGGACGAGTGCCAGCCACTGTCCGGCAAACTCGTCGAGCACGACGTGTCCGGGATCCCCTGCCTTGCGGCTGCGGGTTGCGTAGTACTCAATCGCCCACGGCGCCCATCGCACGCAAAGCACGCTCGCCAGGACCGCCAGCAGGAGCCACAAGGGATCGAGCAGTGCCGGGTTCAGACCCGCCCCCCGCACGATTCCCCAGAGTGCCAGTGAGATCCCCATCGCGGCCGCCGAGCCAAACGTACCCGACGCCACCGGCATGTAGCCCATACCGAAACCGGAGACAACCCATCGGCGAACACCGAGGCGCGTGAGGGACCAGGGGGGGAGCTTCATGAGGGCGACACCGAGGTCTGCATGAGCACGCCGCGGGCCATCCGCATGTACGGAATCACCGAAAGGAACGTGACGATGACCGTCAGGTAAACCAGTGCGGGTCGAAAGTAGGCGAAGAACGCCAGACCTGCCGGGTGCGCAAGCGTGAGCAGAATCCAGACGACGGTCGTCGATTGGAGTGCCATTTTCGCTTTGCCGTACACGTTGGCGGCGAAAGAGCAGCCCGACGCCTCGGTAATCCCCCGCAGGCTCGTCACCAGCAGTTCGCGGCCAAGAATAATGACGACCATCCACGCCTCGACGTTGCTGACCTTCTGGCCGGAAGCTGCGAGGAAGCCGTCACCCGCCAGGAAGGTGTACGCGCCGATCACAAGGATCTTGTCCACGAACGGATCAATCACGCGTCCGAAGGAGGTAATCTGGTTGTGCTTCCGCGCGAGATAACCGTCAACGATATCCGAGAGAGCAGCGACCAGGAACACGATGGCCGAGACGTCGAGCAGCCACGTCCGGGGTGGCGCTTCGCGCACGTTGTATGCGGCCAGGAAACAGAAAAACACGATGGCGAGCCCCAGCCGCGCGATCGTGATCTGGTTGGGGAGATTGATTCGCATTCAATACCGTCACGGAGGCGATCCGGCCGCTATCGACGAGATCCGGCCGGTGCGGTCGTCAGGACGGGCAGAATAGCATCGGTGGGACGCGCGATCAAATCGTACCCCTGCGAGCCTTCGCACAGGACACGGACGAGATCGCCGGGACGGACGCGATCAGACAGCACATACGTGACGGCATCGACCTCGGGCGCCTGTCCGGCGTGACGCCCTGCGAACTGCCCCGGCTGGACAGGAGCATCGATCAGGACTTCGAGGAAATCTCCCGCCCGCTGAGCGGCTGTCTCAAAGGCGATCTCCTGCTGGAGCGCCATAATACGGTCGGCGCGTTCCTGCTTGAGTTCCGGTGCGATCTGACCTTTCATCCGCCCGGCGGGCGTGTCCGACTCGAGCGAGTACGGGAAGACTCCGACGGCATCAAAACGGAAATCGCGGATGAACTCGAGGAGCTCTTTAAACTCCGCGGCCGTTTCACCCGGGAACCCGGAGATGAAGGTAGTCCGAATGGCCACGCCGGGGATCCGGCGGCGAAGCCGTTCCAGCAGCCGTTCGGTCTGGGCCCGACTGACGCGACGGTGCATTGCCTTGAGAATGCGGTCGTTGATGTGCTGAAGGGGGATATCGATGTACTTAACGACCCGCTCGCAGGCGGCGACCGCGTCGATCATCTCATCCGTGAGCACCGAAGGATAGACGTAGAGCAGGCGGATCCACCGCGCCCCGTCGATCGCGTTAAGCTCGCGCAGCAGCCCCGCGAGCCCGGGTGCGTACGGGATGTCTTCACCGTAGCTGGTCGTATCCTGCCCGATGAGGTTCAGTTCCACCGCGCCGTCGGCGATCAGTTCGCGAGCCTCCGCCAGGACTGCCGGTACCGGCTTGGAGTGCATCGGGCCGCGGATCGATGGAATCGTGCAGAAGGTGCATTTCTGGTTGCAGCCCTCGCTGATCCGCAGGTAAGCGTAGTGCCGCGGCGTCAGCCGAAGCCTGGCCGTGTCGAGCGCGACGTAGGGGTGGTACTCGCCCAGGAAGAGGTCGGGTGCACGCCGGGCCGGACGCCGGCTGCGGGGGGACGGAATGCCATGGAGGGCGGCCTCGACGATCCGGTCGCGCTCATGGACGCCGACGAGCGCGTCGACGCCGGGTAAATCCTCGAGGATTCGCTCGCCATCGCGCTGCACGAGGCAGCCGGCCACCACGACACGGCGACAGGCGCCGGAGCGTTTTCGGCTGACAGCCTCCTCGATCACCCGGTGGGCTTCCGATCGGGACGCCTCGAGGAAGCCGCAGGTGTTGACGACGATGACGTCGGCGTCGTCCTCGTCCGGGGTGATCACGGCACCCGCTTCGGCGAGTTGCCCCAGCATTTTCTCTGAATCGACGAGATTCTTGGCGCACCCCAGCGCCACAAACGCGACTTTCAACTGCTTCGGCAAGGTCCGGCGCCTCCTGATCGTGAGGATAGATGATAGCGTGAGGCGGTTCGGATCCCAACAAAACCGCCTGGATACGCTCGTGAGCGGGGGCGGGTGCTCCTGGGCGTTCGGGGACAATTGACGGAGGGGGGTTGCGGGGAGATCAGTGACACTGCTAAGATACGCGCACCCGAGGCATCCCCCCCTCAAGCCCGTCTGGTTCACCCCGGCCAGACGGCACCGCCTCGGGTTTTTTGTTGCGCCGAGTTTCCGGCCGCCCGGTCAGAGCCATGGATCGGCCGTATCGGGCTACTGGCAGGCTACGGTTGTTGCACTACAATGGTCGCCCGATGCAGCTTCCCGCGAGTACTGCCGTTATCCACGCTTTTCGCTTCCGCCTGAGCCTGATAGTGCCGACTCTGCTCATCCTCGCCGCCGCCTGCAGGCAGGTGACCGTTCCGGTGAGGGTGACGCTCCTCAGGCAGGCCGAGCGGCCTGTTTATTCGGACCAGGATTGGGCGGAGGTTCTGCGTACCCGCGTGCACGACGGGCTTGTGGACTACGCGTCTCTTGCGCGGGCTCCCGAGCCGCTGGATCGATACGGTGCACTCATCAGCATCGTCGGACCGGCCAGTACGCCGGACCAGTTTACGTCATCGGAGCAGACGACCGCCTATTGGGTGAATGCCTATACCGCCTGCGTGCTGCGGGCGGTTGTTGGCCGGTATCCGGTGTCGAGCATGTATGACCTGTCGATGCCCCGGCTCGAATACGAGTACACGTTCCAGGTGGATGGACAGGTCCGCACACTCGCGGACATGGAGCAGGAAATCCTGAAGCACAGCCGGGGCGACGTCCGCGCGCTGCTCGCCACCTCCCGCGCAGCGGTGGGGACCCCGCGTTTGCCGGCCCAGCCACTCCGGGCGAGCAGTCTGGAGCGCCAGTTGTCCGAGGCCGCCGCCGATGCGCTCGACCAGCCGGAAGTGCTCCGTGTGGACCATGCGAGCCAGTCGATCTTGGTCTGGCAGCTGATTTTGCGTCGCCAGGCGGAGTTCACGGAGTACTGGCGGACACGCCGGCGTGTCCGCAATGCGCAGGCCTACAGTGTTCTGCTCGAGCTGGCGTCACCGGCGCAGCGCCGGGTTCTGCAAAGCGCGGTCGGATACACGCTGCGCGAATTGCCATTCAACAGGACGCTCAACAGCTGGCCGGTTGAACGCGAAGAGTCATCCCGGCCCTGAGAGGAAACACCATGCAGCCGCTGGATCCAGAAGCCGTTCGTTTCATCCGAGAGACAGCCGAGAGCGAGCGGTACGCGGTGTACCTCCGC
>CAZJTF010000068.1:0-23810 GCA_964548565.1 uncultured Planctomycetales bacterium
TCGTGCGGAAGACCGCCCGCATGAGCTCGCGGGTCTCGTCCATGATGACGAGGTATTCGGGGTCGAGATGCCCGAGCGTGGGGGCGCTCATCGCCCGCAGGACACGGTCGGAGACGTCGCTGGGGCCCGGCCCCATCAGGATGCGCTGCGACGGCTTCAGTTCGCCGAACGGAATGGGCATGGGTCTTCGCTCCTTGTTCAGCAGGCGAAGATTGTAGCGAACCCCCGCGCGGAACGGGAGAGCCGTTGGGAGTATGAGCGCGCGAGAGATGCGGTCGGTGAGAGGGTGGGGGAGCGGGGGAACGACGGATCGTGTGAGCGATGGAGAGAGTGAGCGTGTGAGGGCGAGAGCGATGAAACGTGCAGGTGGTCTCCCCCGCTCCCCCGCTCCCCCACTCTTTCTCTCTCTATCGCTCGATCGTCTCGACGGGCGGCGTGGCCATTTCGGACGGCCGCTGACGTCGAAAGGCCTCCGGGCCGAGCGTTGTCATGAACGCGCCCATGCGGTCGTAGTATTCGCCGGCGGAGGAGAGGAGGCGCATCTGCTCGCGGAGGTCCGGGCACCAGCCGAGGTGGCGGGCGTACCAGCTGAACCGCTGGCGCATCGTGATGCACGCGCGGCGTTCGCCGCGGATGCGCAGAAGGTGCTGGAAGTGCGTGTGCATGAGTTCGATGCGTTCAGCCACGCTGGGCGCGTCGGGGACGCGCCCGGTTTCGAAGTAAGCAGCCGTCCGCGGGAAGATCCAGGGGTCGCTGAGGGCAGCCCGGCCGATCATGACGCCCGCGCAGCCGGTGACGTCCATCATGCGGCGGGCGTCCTCGGGGTGCTTGATGTCGCCGTTGCCGATGACCGGGATCTGCCGGACGGCCTCTACGACCCGGGCGATCCCGTCGAGCCGCACCGACCCCGCGAATTTCTGCTCGGCCGTGCGGCCGTGGATGGTGATTGCCGCCACGCCGATGTCTTCGAGCGCGCGGGCCAGGTCCGGCGCGACGATGCCTGCGTCATCCCAGCCGAGACGCATCTTGACGGTCACGGGCACGCCGGCGCGCTTCACGACCCGCCCGGTGAGGGCGAGCGCGCTGCGTGGATCACGCAGCAGGGCGGATCCGCCGTTCGTCTTGCAGACCTTGTCCACGGGGCAGCCCATGTTGATGTCCACGATCGCGGCGCCGTTCTCGCGGCACCACTGGGCGGCGTCGGCCATCTCGTCGGGCTCGCTGCCGTACAGCTGGATGCACAGCGGCTGGTCGGCAGGATCGGTCTCGACAAGCTCCATGCTCCGCCGCGTCTGGCGGAGCAAGCCGCGGGGATTGATCAGGTCCGTACTGGCCAGGGCGAGGCCGCCGAGCGGGCGCACGGTGAGCCGGAACGCCAGGTCGCAGTAACCCGCGATCGGCGAGAGCAGCAGGTTGCCCGGCAGGTGGACGTCTCCGAACCGCACGAGCTCATTCTACGCGGTCGGGATATCGACACGCCACGTGAACCGGGCCGAGGTGCTTCTCGAACAACCGCGATCGGCAACGCTGTCCGCCTCGGGTATGCTGACCGCTGTCAAAGGAGGTGCATGGATGGATTTCAATGCGTACCAGGCGGCCGCGCGCCGCACGGCTCAGTACCCGGACATGGGGCGGAATCTCTGCTACCCGACGCTGGGCCTGGCGGGTGAGGCGGGCGAGGTGGCCGAGAAGGTCAAAAAGATCCAGCGAGACAACGGCGGCGTCGTCGATGACGCGCGGCGGGAGGCGCTGAAGAAGGAACTCGGCGACGTGCTATGGTACGTGGCGGCGCTGTGCTCGGAACTCGGCTTTGACATGAACGAAGTGGCGGAGCTCAATGTGGCGAAGCTGCACGATCGGCATCAGCGCGGCGCGATCCGCGGATCAGGCGATGATCGGTAGGGTGGCTCCTGGCGTGGAGGCGCGGACCGTGGAGAAGTGTGAGCGAAGGAGCGAGTGAGCGATGGAGAGCGGGGGGCGGGAGAGGGGGAGCGGGAGAGTGTGCACGAAGCAGAGAGATTTACGATGACCTGTCGCTCTCTCGCTCGATCGCTCCATCTCTCCATCTGACGCAGGGAGGTCATCGATGCTGATTCGCGTGGCTGTGATCGTCGGCGCAATTTGCGGAGGCTTTGCGTCGGCTCAACCGGCCGCGACGTTGCCGTCCGTCGTGACGGACGCGGATCTGCCTGCCCAGTTCTTCCCGATCCTGCCCTGGGACTTCATCCACGGTGGGCAGAAGCCGTTCATCGACCATCCTGAGGGTCTCGAGACGATTGCCGCGTGCGGGTTCACGATGGCAGGCTTCGTGCAGGCGCAGGACCTGCCGCTCTGCGAGAAACTCGGGCTGCGGGCGATCATCGCGCCGCCGGAGGGTCGCTCGCCCTTCGCCGATCGCAAGCGGGTGCTGACGGACGAGGAGATTGACGCCTACGTGCAGGCACTCGTTGCGGCTGGCGGTGACAGTAAGGCTGTCATCGGTTACTTCATCATGGACGAGCCGGGTACACGCAGCTTTCCTTTTCTCGCCAGGGCGGTGGCGGCCGTCCGGAGGCATGCGCCGGGCAAGCTGGCGTACATCAACCTGTATCCCGGGTACGCGACGATTGGCTCGCCGGACACATCCCAACTCGGCGCGGCGAGCTTCGCGGAGTACCTCGAACGGTACGTGGCCGAGGTGAAACCGCAGTTCATCAGCTACGACAACTACATGGTGCAATACTCGGACGACATGCGGGAGCCGGCGCGGGCGGCCCGGTATTACCGGGACCTGGTGGAGGTGCGGCGCGTCGCGATGAAGCACCGCCTGCCGTTCTGGAATATCGTCTCGGCAAACCAGATCCGCCCGCAGACGCCGCCGCCGTCTCCGGCCAACCTGATGTTTCAGGCGTACACGACCTTGGCGGCCGGAGGGCGCGGGGTTTCGTGGTACACGTATTACGGGCGGGGCTACGGTTATGCGCCGGTGGACAAATCGGAGCGACGGACCGAAACGTGGGGCTACCTGCGGATGGTGAACGAGCAGATCCGCACGCTCGGGCCGATCATGAACCGGTTGCGCTCGACGGACATCGGATTTGCGGGACCGCTGCCGGCGGAGGAACTTCCCCGCCTGCGCGGTCGGGTGATTCGCAGTGTCTCGGCTCGCACGTCAACGAAGACGGACGAGCCGGAGAACCTGCCGCTGATGATCGGGGAATTCGTCGGTGACGACGGTGCGGACTACGCCATGATCGTTAACCTCAGTCTGCGGGAGTCGGTGAACATCCGGCCGGAGGCCCGCGACTCGGCGCGACGCATCGACATCGTGTCGGCAGTCGACGGGCAGCCGTGGCTGTATGACCCGAAGCTGGGATACTGGCTCGTTCCGGGTCGCGGCGCGCTCGTGCGTGTGGAGTGAGCGGCGACGGAGGGTTGCCGCCCGTACCCCTCCATCTATTTCATCCACAGATGTTCGCCGGACGGGCGTCGAGCAGGCGCACGAGGTCATCCGTGTTGAGCTCGACGAGTACGCCGCGCTGCCCGCCGTTGACGATGATCCGATCGAGAGCGAGGAGCGATTCCTCGATGAGCGTGGGAAGCTTGCGTCTCATTGCGAAGGGCGAAATCCCGCCCACTTTGTAGCCACTGATCTTCTCCGCGGCGGGCGCATCGGCCAGGTCGGCGGATTTTGCCCCGACGGCGGCCGCCATCTTCCGCGTGTCAAACCGCTGGTCTCCGGGGACGACCGCCGCCCAGTCGCCCGCGCCGGCCGCGTGCACGACGAGCGTCTTGCAGCACATTTCCAGCGGCCTGCCGACGGCCTCCGCCGCGCGGTCGGCGCCGATCTCGGTGAACGTGTAGGTCAGGACGTCGAAGGCGACGTTCTGTGCCCGCAGCCACTTGATGGCGTTGGTATCGGACATTCTGTGCCGTCCTCAACGCCCATGCCGTTTTTTGCGAACGCCCTCGACACCCGCCATGGATTCAAGGCGGATGCGACAGTACCGGCGAGCCGGGACTCGCACGGGATTCTCGCGGCAGCGTCCCGCGAATGTTATTGCGCGGTCAGATCTCCCAGCCCTTGCGGTATTCCTTCGTCAGAAAGCGCTCGGCATCGGGGGCGTTGCGGATCTTCATGGCCTTCGCGTCCCACTCGAGAGCTTTGCCACTGCGGTAGGACACATTGCCGAGCAGCACGGCCTCCGTGAGCGCGCCGGAGTAATCGAAGTTGCACGTCGTCGCCTTGCCTGTCTTGCAGGCCTCGATCCACTCCTTGTGATGGCCGATCGAGTCGGGGATCGACTTCGGGGGCGGCGTGAAGTCCTTGAATTCCTTCTCGGGGAGGAGGATGTAGCGGTTGTAGTCGGCCAGGAGCATGCCCTTGCGGCCGATGAAGAGCACGCCCGAGCCCCACTGCGGTACACCGCGCTCGCGCAGGTCGGGCCGCCGCTCGCCATTGTGCCACGTCAGCGTCAGAGCCGGCAGCGGACCGCGCGCGGGGTACTCGTATTTCACAGTCAGATCGTCGGGCGCGCTTTCCGCGTGCACCGGCGGTCCGCTCGCCTCGATGCGGGTCGGGTGCCGCAGGTCCAGCGCCCAGAACGGCAGATCTGTGTAGTGGCACGCCATGTCGGCCAGGGCGCCGCCACCGAAATCCCAGTAGCCGCGCCAGGACGCCGGGTGATACTTCGGGCTGTAGGGGTGTTTCGGGGCCGGTCCCAGCCAGAGATCCCAGTGCAGCCCCCCGGGCACGGCGGGCATGCTCGTCGGGTACGGTCCGCCGCTCCAGACGGCGCCGTCCCACACGTGCACTTCCTCAACCGGGCCGATCGCGCCGCTGCGGATCACTTCGACCACGCGCCGGTAGTTGTCCCCCGCGTGGATCTGTGTGCCCATCTGGGTTGCCCGCTTCATCTTTTTCGCGGTTTCGGCGACCAGGCGGGCTTCGTGAACCGTGTGCGTCAAGGGCTTTTCGCAGTAAACGTGCTTGCCCGCACGGAGCGCCGCCAGGGTGGCCGGCGCGTGCGTGTGGTCCGGCGTCGCGACGAGCACGGCGTCCAGATCCTTTCGGTCCACGAGGCGTCGGAAATCGGTGAAGAACTCTGCCTTCGGGAACCGCTGCCGCTGCGGTGCGGCACGCTCCTCATCGATGTCGCAAATCGCGCCGATGTCCGCGTGGTGCGCGACGCTGGAGAGGTTCCAGCCGCCCTGACCGGTGATACCGACGACGCCGACGATCAGGCGCTCGTTTGCGCCGCGGGAGGGCGTCTGGGCGAGTAGCCGCGCGCCTGCGAACAGCCCAACTCCGGCGACCGTGGTGGTGCGAATGAATTCACGACGCGTACTGCGAGCGCTCATGAGGTCTCCTCGACTCAAGGTGTCAGGACTCGGCGGGCATCCAGCCGTAGGTGACGTAATTGTTGTCGAACGTGCCGTCGTTGTACAGGTCCACGAGCGCGTATCCGGCGTCGAACTCCTGGTAGCTGCCCTTCCACCAGTTGCCGCACACGGCGCCATTGCAGACGTACGTCACGCTGAGGTATTGGACGCGGTCGACGAGGTGTTCGTGCCCGCTCAGGCACAGGCGCACATTGGGATACTTTTTGAACAGTTCCTTGATGCGGCGTGCGTCAGTATGCATCCACGCACCGGGGACGCTCCAGTTTCCGCTTTTCTCGTTCTCGCCGTCGAAGAACACGCAGACCGCCAGGATCGGGATGTGCGACAGCACGAGCACGGGTGTTTTTGAGTCTGTTTTCCGAAGGTCCTCGGCCAGCCAGTCGAACTGCTCGTCATCGAGCCGTGCCGTGTAGGTTCCACCCGCGGGATGCGTGCTGTCGAGAACGATGAAGTGCCACCCCGCGTGGTCGAAGCTGCGGTAGGGACGCTGCAGACCGAGGGCGTCCATCGCCCACTTCTTGCCGTACAGCGGTTCGCTGCCGGTCGCACCGCTCTCCTTGCGGTGCCAGCCCCAGACGTCGTGATTTCCGATGCAGTGCTCGATCGGAAGGCTGCACTCGTCGCGGAGGACCTTGTTCCACAGTTCCCACTGCACGCGCGTCCTGGCCTGGTCGGCGCCAAGTGAATCCATGATGCAGTCGCCGCCGCTCAGGATGAGCGCGGGCTTGTCTTTTTGCGCTTGAACATGCCGCAGGCAGGCGGCCATTCCCTGGGCGGCCCGGCGCTCCGGCTGGACGTGTACGTCGGTGAGGTGCGCCAGGCGCAGCACGCGACGGCACTGCCCACCGGGCTCGGCTGCGCGTGTGGCCGCGGTGGGCAAGCCAATTGTGGCAGCCGCCGCACCCAGAAGCGCCTCCCGTCGGGAGAGACCGGTGTGAATGGTGTTCATTTTCATGAGCACCATTCCATCGGCAAAGGGATCCGGTCGTCAAGTGGGAGTGACAGGGCGGCGGCACTCAATCCGCAGGGTCCGCGTGGCTTAAGCGGATTCCTTCCGACGCGCGCGTTCGCTGAACAGGTCGGCCTCGCGGCGGGCGACCTCCTCGGTGACGATGTACTTGCCGTTCTTGCCCTCGTCAGGCAGGCGGAACATCACGTCGAGCATCAGCTCCTCGAGTACCCCCCGCAGCGCACGGGCGCCGGTGTCGCGTTCGAGGGCGCGCTGGGCAATGATGTCCAGGGCCTTGGACGTGAATTCAAGCTCGCAGCCCTCCATCTCAAAGAACCGCTGGTACTGCTTGACGAGTGCGTTCTTGGGCTCGGTCAGGATCCGAACGAGCGTCGAAGTATTGAGCTGCTCGAGGACGGTGATGACCGGGACACGTCCAACGAGTTCCGGGATCATGCCGAACTCGACCAGGTCGTCGGGCGTGACGTTCATCAGTGTTTCGTTGCGGTTGGCAACGCTGTCCGCCAGGCTCATTTCGCCGACGAAGCCGATCTTCGCCTTGCCCAGGCGCCGTCCGATGATCTCGTCGAGGCCGGTGAAGGTTCCACCGCAGATGAACAGGATGTGCGTCGTGTCCATCTGGATGTACTGCTGCTCGGGGTGCTTGCGCCCGCCCTGCGGCGGGATGTTGGAGACGGTTCCCTCGAGCATCTTGAGCAGCGCCTGCTGGACGCCCTCGCCTGACACGTCGCGGGTGATGCTGACGTTCTGGCTGGTCTTGCCGATCTTGTCGATCTCGTCGATGTAGACGATGCCCCGCTGGGCGGCCTCGAGGTCGTAGTCGGCATTCTGCAGGAGGCGCAGGAGGATGTTCTCGACGTCCTCACCGACGTAGCCGGCCTCGGTCAGCGTCGTGGCGTCGCCGATGGCGAACGGGACGTTCAGAATCCGCGCGAGGGTCCGCGCCATCAGCGTCTTGCCCGAGCCGGTCGGCCCGATCAGCAGAACGTTGGACTTGTCGATTTCGACATCGTCCTCGTCCGCGGCATCCGTGTGGGCGAGCCGCTTGTAATGGTTGTGGACGGCCACGGAGAGCGCCCGCTTGGCCTGCTCCTGGCCGATGACGTACTGATCGAGGAATTCCTTGATCTGCCGCGGTGTCGGGATGGTGCCGGTCAGGTGCTGGGCGGGGCCGGTCTTGCGTTTTTCCTGCTTGATGATGTTGTGGCAGAGATCGACGCAGGCGGCGCAGATGTAGACGTCACCCGGACCCTCGACCATGGGGCCGGCTTCGCGCTGGGTCTTCCCGCAGAAGCTGCAGGTCGTTGGCCTTCGCCCTCCCCGGCTCCCACCGCCCGACTGACCTCCACGTGCACTCGCCATCCACACCTCTCCAATCCGGCGGCAGCTCATGAGCCGCTGCGGCTGAAACCTGCTGAAGAGCCGCCGGTTGTATCGTCAGGCCGGGCGGCGTTTCTCTACATCAAAAGGGGGCCGGACAGGCCGTCCTGGTCGCCGGAACCAGCCGCGCCAGCCCGGTTTGCGGGCGGCCTGGGCTTCGACGTTCCGCGTTCAAAACTACCGACAATCGTCGCCCGCAGCGCCTGGTATTCCTCATCCGTGATGGCTCCGGTGTCGCGGAGCCTGCGGATGTCCTCGAACGTCCAAGGAGTAGACGACGGCGAGTCGACAGTGCTGATCCAGCGGCGGCGATAGTACCAGACGCCGAGCGACAGGACAACGATCGCGAGCAGTAGCACCCCCGACCAGAGGATGATGCCGCCAGACTTCTCAGCTACGCTGGCTGCGAGCGGAATCGACACCTCGCGCCTCCCAGCTGCATTATAGAGACCGCCAAAGTCGAATCAAACGCCCTGTAAGCTCATTGTTTTCCGAGCGTTGCATCTTTCAGGGGGAGACGCTGGCGTCTGTGTTCGAGCCGAGGTCGTCCACTGGCAGACCCGCTCGGCGCAGGCGTGCGGCTCGCCCGTAAATCAACATCAGATTCCGAATGTAGATCAGGCAGGCAAGCAACTGCCCTGCCATGATGACAGGATCACGCTCGTGGGCCGCATACACGAAAAGCGCCAGGCTGCCGACCAGCGAGAGATACCAGAACGCAAGCGGGATGGTGCTCCGCTGGCGCTTTTCGCTGACGATCCACTGGACGAGGAAACGCATGAAGAACACGAACTGTGCTGTCATGCCGAACCAGAACCACGGACTTCGGATCTTGCCGAAGACCTCGGCGGTCCATTCGCCGATCCCCGACGGGGCAGGGGTGACGACGGCTCCCAGTGCTGGAGCAGCGGCCAGGCAGGTCGTGAGAATCACGGCGACGGGCAGGGCGGTGCGTCCGGAGGCCCTCCCCTGGTGCTGGTAGCGCGGGTGCATGCGATTCTCGTGTTCAACGGGGATGGGGCTGCCCGTGCGTGCGGTCACTTGCCGCAGCACTTTTTGTATTTTTTGCCGGAGCCGCAGGGGCAGGGATCGTTACGACCGATATCCTTCTTTTCGTTCTTCACCGGCTGGACCGGTGGCGGCAGCGGCTCTTCATCGGCGCCCGGCAGGCCGGCCTTCGCCCGCCGGTCGCGTTCACGCTTGTCCTCGAACCGCTTCTCGGAACGTCGCTCGTCGAAAGGCATCTTGTCAGGTCCTCCATTCCATCCGAACCGACACCCTCGATAAGCCGGGGGTGCTGTCGTCTATCATCAGCCCGGCTTACGCTCGGCCGTGGCATTGCTTGTACTTCTTGCCCGAGCCGCAGGGGCACGGATCGTTGCGTCCGACCTTCGGCTGCTCCCGCCGGATCGTGGCGATCTTCTGCTCGCCCTGGGCCCGCATGGCCGCCTGCTGATCGGCGGTGGCCGCCCCGGCGAAACCCGCACCGGACGCCGAGTCGTGCCGGGCCTGCATCTGAGCGGACATCGGCCCGCGGCCCGAGGTCGCCGTGCCGTCGCCGGCCGGACCGGCCGAGACCTTGAAGATCATATCGGTCACGCGGTCGCGGATGATCTTCCACATCTGTTCGAAGAGGTCGCGACCCTCGATCGCGTACTGGCTCTGGGGGTGGGTCTGATCGCCGCCGAGCGGGCGCTGCATGATCGCGTACTTGAGATGGTCCATCTCGAGCAGGTGATCCTTCCAGCTCTGGTCGTAGATCCGCAGCAGCACGTAGCGCTCGAGCTGCGTCAGTTCCCAGCGCACGAGCTCGCGCCCGGCCTGCAGGAGCATGGCGCGGCGGTCGGCCTCGGGACGTTCGAGGGCCTCGGCATCAACCGCGCGCCCGAACCGCTCGGTCGCCCACGTCTTGAGCTCGCCGTTGGTGCTGGCCTGGTAGCGTTGCAGCGCCTCGTCCACCTCACGCTCCAGGATGCCTTCCTCGAGGAATTTGCGGCTGGCTTCGACCAGTTCTCGCTCGATCGCCTCCACCGGCTTGTCGGCGAGCATTTCGGGCGTCCAGCCGAGGCGGAACTTGCCGTTCGCCCAGGCGACGATCTGCTGGAGCGCGTAGACGTTGTCGGTCCCGGCGCTCTCGAAAGCGCGCGAGAGAACCGACTCGACCGGGTAGAAGAACTCGCGGCGCTTGTACGCCTCGCGCACCTTGCGGGTGATGAGCTCCGTCACTTCAGCAGCGCTGCCTTCGGCGATCTCCTCGCTGCGCAGATCGATGCCGAACTTCGCGCGGGCCCAGTCGGCCAGCGCACGCCGGCCGTACTGCGGATCGAGGTAGGCCTCGATGGGTGAGAGGTCGACCTCGTCGTAATGCTTGTCCGCCGACTCGATCAGGAGCTCCTCGATCTCCTGCGGCTCCATCTTGCGCATCTGGTTCTGCGTGGTCGGCACGTGGAACAGGCGCGTCGCCCACTTGAGCAGCCCGCCGACGTCCCACTGGGCCGCCGGCTCCTCGGGATCGATGTACTCGCCGAGCGATGTGCGGACGGCATCGCGGATCTCGTCCTTGGCCTTCTCCCGGATCCGGCGCTCGAGGTAGACGGCGTCCTCGTCCGTGAGCAGTTCGGGGTCGATGGTCAGATCCAGCGTACTCTTGCACCAGTCGCTGATGCGTCGGGCGGTGTAGTCCTCGGCGAGGTAATCCGCGACGACCTGCTCGACCACGTCGTTGATCATGCGCCAGATGAGGTCGCTGAGGCGACGGCCGTCGAGGATCTGCTGCCGCTCGCGGTAGAACGAGCGCCGCTGGTAGTCCATCGGCTCGTCCCACTCCAGCAGGTGTTTGCGGATGCCGAAGTTCCGCTCCTCGACCTTTTTCTGGGCCCGCTCGATACCTTTGGTGATGCGCTTGTCCTCGAGGCTGACACCCTCGGTGAAACCGAGCTTCTCCATCATCTTGAGCATCCAGTCCGGCATGAACAGCTTGAGCAGGTCATCCTCGAGCGAGAGGTAGAAGCGGCTCGAGCCCGGGTCGCCCTGGCGCCCCGATCGCCCGCGGAGCTGGTTGTCGATGCGGCGCGCCTCGTGACGCTCGGTGCCGATGATGTGAAGCCCGCAGGGCGAGTTCAGTGAGCACACCTGGCGTCCCAGCTCGGGGAATCGGGGATCGAGCTTCGGCTTGAAGCAGTGAGCGCACTGGGTGGCGGCGTTGTACTCCGGGCAGCGGATGCAGCATTTTGTGCTGCCGACCGGGAAGAGGGACAGTGAGCGGGCGGGCGTCTCGGGCGCGAGCTCCGTCAGGTTGGCGGGCACTTTGCAGTCAGGGTTGACCACGCCCGGCTCGAGCTTGATGTCTGTGCCGCGGCCGGCCATGTTCGTGGCGATCGTCACGTTGCCCAGCATCAGCTTGTCACCACGCGGGGACGGATGCCGGTGGCCGGCCTTGACGACGATCTCCGCTTCGCGGGCGTGATTCTTGGCGTTGAGCACCTCATGCTCGATGCCGTACTTGCGCTCGAGCAGGCGCGAGAGCTTCTCGGAGTTTTCGACGCTTGTCGTGCCGACCAGTACCGGGCGCCCGGTGGCCAGGCGGCCCATCACCTCGTCGTACGCCTCCATCATAAACTGTATGGTGGCCTGGTCGTTGTTCTCGGCGTTCTCGAACCGGCGGATCGCCTCGTCGATCAGCTCCCGCTTGCGCTGCGCACCCGCGGCGTCGAGCCCCGGCTCGCGCTCGATGATGCTCCGCAGCCGCCGGAAGATCTCGGCCAGCAGGAAGGGGTCGTTCGGCCGCCCCTTGCGGTGGATCTCGTTGATCTCCTCCACGATCATGTCGTACTTGTCCGCGATCGT
Source organism: uncultured Planctomycetales bacterium (assembly GCA_964548565.1). Lineage (GTDB taxonomy): Bacteria > Planctomycetota > Phycisphaerae > UBA1845 > PWPN01 > CAYLLT01. Next base: position 11,579 of record CAZJTF010000068.1, read on the forward strand.
GCGGTAGATCTTGTCGTTGTGGTCGAGCCGGTTGACGGGCCGGTTCGTCGGGATCGCGATGACCTCGAGCTTGTAGATCTTCATGAACTCGTCGGACTCGGTCATCGCGGTGCCGGTCATGCCCGCGATCTTCTCGTACAGCTTGAAGAAGTTCTGGATGGTGATCGTGGCGAGGGTCTGCGTCTCTTCCTTGACGGGCACGTTTTCCTTGGCCTCGACCGCCTGGTGCAGGCCGTCCGACCACTGGCGCCCGTGCATAAGACGCCCGGTAAACTCGTCGACAATGATGATCGCGCGGTCCTGGACGACGTACTCCTTGTCGCGCTCGTAGACGACGTGCGCGCGGAGTGCGTTCTCGATCAGGTGCGGGGCCTCCATGTTCGCGCCGACGTAGAAGCTGCCGATCCCGGCTTCGTCCTGGGCGTGGGCCACGCCGTCATGCGTGACGTGCACCTGCTTGCGGTCGCGCTGCACGACGTAGAGCTGCTTGTGCTGGATGGCCTCCGCCTCGTCCTCGGTCAGCATGTAGGGGTCGACGCGGAAACGCTTGACGGCGTCCTCGAACTTGGGGTTCTTGCGGAGCTCCTCGGGTGGATTGTCACCCCACTCGCGGATCCGGGCGGATGTCTCGTTGTTAAGGGCGGATTGCCTGCGGACCAGCGAACGCGCGAGGCTGTCCGACCACTTGTATCGGCTCACGTCGTCGTGGGCGGGGCCGCTGATGATGAGGGGCGTGCGGGCCTCGTCGATCAGGATCGAGTCCACCTCGTCCACAATCGCGTAATCGAGACGTCCCTGCACCTGGTCTTCGGCGCGGACCTTCATGTTGTCGCGCAGGTAGTCGAAGCCGAACTCGCTGTTGGTGCCGTAGGTGAGATCACAGGCGTACGCGGCCTGGCGGACACCCTCGTGGCCGGCCGGGTCCATCTGCGCCTGAATGTAACCCACCGTCGCGCCCAGCAGCGCGAAGATCGGCTGGGCGAACTCCGCGTCGCGACGGACCAGGTAGTCGTTGACGGTGACAATGTGGACCTTCTTGCCCTGGCAGAACTTCATGTAGGCCGCCAGGTGGCAGACGATCGTCTTGCCTTCGCCGGTCTTCATCTCCGCCACGTTGCTCTCGTAGAGCACCTGGCCGCCGATGAGCTGGCAGTGGAAGTGGCGGTGCGCCTGCGCCCGGTCCGAGGCCTCGCGCAGGGCGGCGAACGCCTCCGGCAGGACACTCGCCGCCGGCTCGCCCTCGGCCAGACGCTTCTTGAACTCGGCCGACTTCGCGAGCAACTGCTCGGGGGTCAGTTGGCGGTATTCCTGCTCGAACGCGAGGACCGCGTCGGCCACGAGGCCGTACCGCTTCAGGAGACGATCGTTGCGGGTGCCGAAGATCTTGCGAAAGACGGTTCCGATCTGGTCAATGACGATCACGTCTTTTTACCTGCCTGTCTCTGCCGCCGGCGCCTCACCGGAGAGCCGCCGGAGCGTCGGAACTCCGAAACTGAACACGTGTGCGATAGGAATCCACCGAAAACGGACCTTGGAGGAGTCGGCTGAAGCTCGCGCCGCAGGGCAGGCCATCTCCCGCCTGAATGGGCGCGATGTCATCATGAACTCAGTCGGCGTGGGTACCCCTCACCCGCATGACGTGCAGCCAGCGGGCGAGGGCGAGGACGGCCATGCCAGCCGTGAGGGCCAGGCGCCCGGCGCAGTACGTGCGGGTCGGATTGGAAGGCGCGTTTTCCTCACTCAGCCGGGCCTCCGCGGTTTCCGAAGGAGGAACCTGCCAGGCGAGCAGTGCGACCGGACGAGGATGCGAGCCGCGAGGCGACACCCGGCCGGCCAGAACCGCCAGGTGGAGCACGGCCGCCATGGCCGCGAGGCCGAAGGGCGAAACACCCTCGCAGCGCGGGCTGCCATGTGCCGGAATGGACGCACTCTGAAACATCGAGCTTGATTATAGCTGTCGTGACTCGGTTCACAACGCGCCGGGAGCTCGAGGGATGCGCGGAGCGGGTTTCCGCCACGTCGCACAGGCCGGGTCCTTCGGGGGGAGAAGTGGTCCGCCGGTGCGCTTCGGCGGAGGTGCGGCAGTTCGGACGGGGTGTCCAGCCCGGCTGCAATGCCGGGCATGCGCTGGCATCCTGCTCCCACCGTTTGGTTAAGAACCAATTCAAAAACTGCGTCGTGCCCTCGAAGGCGCGGGCGTTGGGTGGTATACTGAACCGCACCATTTCGTCCGGATCGGCGCCTGCAACGTGTGTTTACCGCGCTTGGACTTGTTTGTGAGGATCCGACATGTCTGAGGGAATCACCCGCACCGTCAAGGTGCGCTGCCCGTCGTGCAATAAGAAACTGGGGTTTCCGCAGGCAGCCGTCGGCAGAAAGGCAAAGTGCCCGGGGTGTCAGCATGTCTTTCGGGTGGCGGACGCCGCGTCCGCTTCCGGGACGTCCGAGCTCCCGCCGTCGCCGGCCCCTCACCACGACCCGGACAAGGTTCGGGTTGACTGCCCATCCTGTGGGAAGCGGCTGACGTTCCTCGTGTCGGCATTGGGCCGGCGGGCCAAGTGTATCGGATGCGATCACGTCTTCGTGGTGACAGCCCCGGAGGCAGCGCCGGCTCCGGTGTCCGCTGCGGCTGCGCCGGAGCCGGCGGCACCGACCGGTGACGAGCCCGTCGATCTATTCAACGATCTGGCCGCATCCGAGCAGAATGCGGATCTCATTGCGCTCTCGCCCGAGGATGAGGCTCTCAAGGTGGCCGCCATGACCGGACCGGTGTTGGATGCCAGCCGCCCGGTCAAGTTGGATTACACGCAGGAGGCGGGCGAGTACGAGCAGGGGATCTTCGGGCGCATCATGGGCGCCATGGGGCCGCTCGCCAAGGGGTGCGCTCTCAGCCTTGCCGGGGCTGTCATAGGCGCGATCGCATGGGCGATCGTCGGCATCTCCGTCGAACTCGAGCTGGGTTATGTCGCCTGGCTGGTCGGCATTCTCGCCGGCTTGGGCATGAACTGGGGCACCAAGTCCGAGAGCGCGCTCGCCGGCGGGATCGCGGCGTTTTTTGCATTCTTCGGCATCTTCCTCGGCAAGATTCTCATCATCGCCTACTTCGTGTACCCCGCGATTGTGTACGCGAAGGCGCAGGCCAACCCCAATTCGCCACAGTCCAAACGGGTGCTGCTGACCGAGATCAGGTACGAAGAGAACATGAAGAAGATCAAGGTCAAACCGCTCGTGGGCCCGACGGATAAGCAGGAGGACGAGGCGCGCGACAAGGCCAAGGCCGAGGTCGCCGCCATGTCGGACCTCCAGGTGGCGGAGGCGCTCGAGAAGCACGATATGCTCGAGAAACGCGACCAACTGGTGACGGGGCTCACCCGCGACATCATCGAAAAGCAGCGACTCGACAGCCCCACGCAGCGGCAGATCACCTACGCGCAGGCGGAGGCCAGGCAACAGGTCGAGAAGATGTCAGACGCCCAGGTGAAGGACGAACTCAAGCGCCGGGAAGCCAGGGCCGCCGCTCAGATGGTCGAACTCGCCGCGGAGGAGGCCAGAGAGGAGGCCGAGGCGGCGGAGCAGGAAAAGGCCGACGCGGCCGCAGGGAAAGCGGCTGCGGAACCCGACGCGGAGGAGGGCGAGGAAGCGGGCGACACGGGCGGCGGTCCCGGGGTCGGGTTCTGGCTTTTCGCGCTGGGCGCTTTCTTTGGATTCCCTTACGGCATCCTGTTCCTGCTGCTCGCGATGGGCAGTGCGTTCAAGATCGGCGGATACGGGCTCTCCCTGGGGCAGTGAGCCCCTCCGCGATCGATGGCAGCACGGAACGCGCCCGGTAGCGGCCGGGAGGACGAACCGCTACGCTGCGGGCCGGCAATTCGCGCAACGACTCCCGATTTGCAGCATCGGAGGCTCACTCCGGGAGGCATTCTGATGTCGGACCTCGCAACCGCTCGTCCGGAGCCGAGCTCGCTGCGGCAGCGCGTTTACAGGACGCTGGAAGCCGCGCCGCCGCTCACCCGCATCGCCCTCGTGATCCGCACGGGTATCATTGGCCTGATCCTGCTGAGCACCTGCGCGGTGATCCTCGAGAGCGTCGAGGCGATTCGGCTGCGCATGCGGTGGGAACTGCTCGCCTTTGAGTGGCTTGCCGTCGCCGTCTTCACCGCGGAGTACGCGGGACGGCTGTGGGCGATCACCGAAGATCCCAGGTACAGTCATCCCATCCGCGGACGCCTGCGATACGCAATCACTCCGCTGGCGATCATCGATCTGCTGGCCATCGCGCCGGCGTACCTCTCCTTCGGAGCCGCATCGCAGCTTCTCACGCTCAGATCGCTGCGCCTGGTGCGGATTTTCCGGCTGTTCAAGCTGGCGCATTACTCGGTGGCGATGCGATCGCTCGGCGGCGCCCTGGCGAGTAAGCGCCGGGAGATCACCGTGGTGCTGTTCGTCCTGTCGATCCTGCTGGTGATCGCCTCCTCGCTCATGTACCACGTGGAGAACGAGGCGCAGCCGGACCGCTTCTCCAGCATTCCCGCAGCCATGTGGTGGGCGGTGGCCACGTTGACCACCGTCGGATACGGGGATGTGTACCCGCTCACGCCTCTCGGCAAGCTGATCGGCTCATTCGTGGCGGTACTGGGGGCCGGGTTATTCGCGTTGCCGGCGGCGATCTGGGGAGCGGCCTTTATCGAGCGGGCACTTCGCCAGCAGAGGCCGCCCTCGGTGTGTCCGCATTGCGGTCGATCGATCGCGGACGCCGAGGAGGCCCGCGAACGGTAAATCGCAGAGACGCGCCAGCCGCTCACCCGAAAAGAAACCGGGGCTGCCAGTTGTGACCGGCAACCCCGGCTTTCATGCACAAAGGTGGTGCGGACAGGCGCTCGGTCAGCGGCGCCGTCGCAGCATCGCGATCATCGGCAGCCCGAACAGCAGCAACGTTGCCGGCTCCGGAATGACCGTGAACCAGGATTCCGTCGCAAAGCTGTTCACGCCGCCGCCGGGCGACCAGATAGCCAGGCGCTCGGTGGTATTGTCGATCGCGTAGAGGTTGCCGGCCGCGTCAAAGGCGACATCGCGAACGGTCGCGTTGCTGGCCATCACGATCTCGGCGATGATCGACTTTGTATCGTCGTCGAAGATGATGATTTTGCCGCCGTTGTAGGTGGCGAGGGCCAGGTAGTCATTGACCGGGTCCCAGGCGATGCCACGCGTCCGGCGCAGGGGATCAGTCGCTGAGTTGGCGGCAAGGCCCGGAACCGACTTCCAGAGGACGGTCTGCCCGTCCGCGCTGACCTGCATCAGGCTCATGAGTGTGTCGGTGGCGCCGCCAGACCGATCCTGGCTGATCCACCAGTTGCCGTCTGAGTCGCGCGTGAGATCGTTGTAGTAGTTGGCGACATTGTTGGATGGCAGATCATCGTAGAGGAACGTCGGCAACCCTGCGTAGTCCTGTGCCGTCGTACCCACGTCGTACTTCGTCAGGCTGCCACGCTGATTGGTTGCACCGGGGTAATCTTCGTCGATCGTGTAAACGACGCGGTTTGCGCCGGTCCCTTCGACGTACACGCTGGAGATGCTGCCATGATTTGCGGCCAGACCGGAGGCGGCCCGGCCCGTGTTATCCAGCACGCTGACAGCGGTGTTGAAGTCGGGATCGCCGACCCAGAGCCCGGAATGAGAGTCGGACCAGTCCGTCAGGTACACCTTGTTTTCCGGTCCAACCGTCAGACGGAACGGGCTGCTCGCCGTACCCCACGTGACGCCGCCGGCCCGAGCGGTGTTGCCCTGGCCATCGGCATCGGTGCCGTCGGCGTTCAGCATGTAGACGCCGTCCTGTGTCGGGGCGCCGCGAATGACACCAGCGGCCGGCGAGCCGCCGGCGGACTCGCCGACGTAGATTCGCCCAAAATACTTGCTGCCCGGGTCACGGTTCACGTCCACGCCGCGCGGGCTGTAGAAGCTGTTGAGCGGGTTGTCGACGCTGATTTTCGTCCAGCCGGCGTAGCCGGTTGCGGACGGCTTGATCTTGATCGTGTATTGATCGCCGGCTACGTAACCGCTTCCATTCCAGTTCCAGGAGTGGCTGCCGGCGTTCTGGGTACCCAGGCTCTCTGAATACACCAGGCCGCCGCCGACTTTCCAGACCTCCGCGGTCACGCCCACATCCGCGTTCTCATTCAGGATGTAGCTGACGCCGTTGATCCCGCTCTGTTCGAGGCGTGACGCGTAGACATTCGCCCACGCGGGCACCGCCGCGAAGGCGAGCAGGAGCACCGCCCCTGCAGACAGACGCACGTTCCGGTTCACGTTTCGCTCCTTTCTACTCCGACTGAGTTTGTAAGCCGCTCACCTTGTTCCTGCCGACGTGCCCACGTCCATCCGAAGAGTGGATCGTGTCCCGCGCACGGCCAGGATGTGACGAAAATCCGAACCGGTCGTCCGACAAGTCGCGGCGCGACCGGGTATCTGCTCAAATCCAAGCGGGCCAGGAGAAGACCAGCAGAGAGGAAAACAGCAGCCGCCTTTCCCAACCTGTCACTTGAGGCTACCCAGCTGATCAGCACGAGTCAACAAAAAAGTATCGCGCTTCATGCGGTCGACTGGCGTTGACGGTTTCCCGGAGCAGGCGCCCTCATTTTATCGGACGAAGCCTGCTGCCGAGATTGTCAAGATCCTCCGCCGCATGTCACTGGCGACGATCCGTTGAAACACAAATCTGAGCAAGGTTCCTCGTGCCACGTGAATCAGACGCCCTCGTGGCGGGGTCATGTCCGCTTTTTTATGTTGCATCGAAATGGGGCGCCGAGTACGCTATGAGAGAACCCTTGAGCTTGGACTCGCAAGCAGCAGGGGCGCGTCAACTCGTGACGGTCTGTCGCCGAATGAGCCCGCCAGGAGCTGCGGTGTAGCGGTTTGTGCTCCGGGCGCCTCATACCACTTGAAGCCCCTTCAGGGGAGGAAGCACTATGAAACACATTGTTGGATCCCGCCTCGTTACGGCAGTCCTGGTTGCTGCGTTCGCACCGGCGGCCATGGCCGCCACGCTGATGTCCGACAACTTCAACTCCTACACGCTTGGGAACCTCGTTCCGCAGGGCGGCTGGGCGGCGCACAGTGGTGCGGGCTCAGCGCCGGTGCAGGTGGTAGCCGGCACGTCAGGTAACGCAATCACCCTGACCCAGACCAGCGGCTCGCGTGAAGACGTCAACAGGCAACTCGGCGTGGCCATGGGCGCCGGTGATGTCTGGTATGCCGGCTACACCGTGACTGTGAGCGGCACTGTCACCTCGAACGACTACTTCGCGTCGTTCTACCAGTTCTTCAGTGGAAGTAACTTCTTCCCGACAAAGGTTGGCGTGACGACTTCTGCCGGCGCGGACTTCACATTCTATATCCACCAGGGCAGCGCCAGCGGCACGCCCGGTACGCCGAGTGCCACGACACAGGCATGGCCGACGGGGTTCTCGTTCGGGACGCCGCACCGGCTCGTCGCGTCGTACGACTACACGCTGGGGGCAGGCAAGCTGTGGATCGATCCGGTTTGCAGCCAGGGGCCGGATGGCAACGACAAGATCGAAGTCATCAATACTGCCGGCTCAGCGCTCATCGAAGCGGACATGTATGCGTTCCGGCAGGGCGGCAATGCGGCCGGCACGCAGGTGATCGATGACGTCGTCGTCGCGACGACCTGGGCGGAAGCCTGTATTCCGGAGCCGGCCACGATTGGCCTGCTGGGTCTCGGCGCCGTCCTCCTGATGGGACGCCGGCGCGCCGCCTGACAGGTGTCGGCCTTTTCTTCGTGCAGTCCAAACGCGACCTGCCAGACCTGCGCACCCGTGGCGCAGGCCGGCAGGTTGCGTTCTTTTCACCCCGCTGACCGAGGCCGGCTTTGGCGGCGCCAGGTCGATTGCGCTACACTGGCTGCCATGCGACGTCGTCGAAGCATCTCGAACGGGTTGTCCCTGGTCATCGCCGGTGCGGCCTGCGGTGCAGTCTGCGGTCAGAACGTCGGCCCGGCCTGGACTGAAGCCGGGTATTACGCCAACCGGGGGCAGTACTTCGCTCAGAAAACGTACGAACGACGGCCACTGCCGAAATTCGAAGAGACGCGCGGGCGCCTGCCCAATCCGGTGTATGACGAGGACCCGGCGTGCGTCGCAATGTACTGGAAGGCGTGGGAACTCGCGTTCCGCCATTTCTACGAACCGCCGCCCGGCAGCGGGTTCGTCTCGCAATTCATTGACGCCGCGTTCAATCAGAACATCTTCCTCTGGGACACTTGTTTCATGACGATGTTCTGCAACTACGCCCACCCACACGTGCCGGGCATCGTGTCACTCGACAATTTCTACTGCAAGCAGTTCCCCGACGGGGAGATCTGCCGGGAGATCGACCGTGCGACCGGCAGAGAATTCGCCGAGTGGGTCAACCGTAAGGGCAAACCTTTGCACAGCCGCTGGGGCGTGCTGGTGGATGGGCAGAGGAACCCGTATGCAGTCACATACGTCGGGCGTAACTCGCCACCGCGGGTACCGTACCTCACGCTCGACGCGCTGAATCATCCGATTCTGGCGTGGGCCGAACTCGAGAGCTTCCGCCTGACGGCTGACCGCTCGCGGCTCATGCAGGTGTATCCGCCGCTCGTGCACTACTACCGCGCCCTGCGCGAGTACCTGCGCCAGGGCAACGGTCTCTACATGACGGACTGGGCGAGCATGGACGACTCGCCGCGCAATCCGTACCTCGTCGGAGGCGGTACGGGCGTGGACATCTCCGCGCAGATGGTGCTCTTCGCTCGCAACCTCGCAGAGATTGCGGATCTGCTGGAGAAACCAGCTGACGCCGATGCCTATCGGGCCGATGCGGAGCGGCTTGCCGGGCTGATCAACGAAAAAATGTGGGACGCGCGGCGAGGGTTCTACTTCGACCTGACCGTCGACGGAAAGCGGTCGCCGGTGCGCACGGTCGCGGCCTACTGGACGCTGCTGGCGGGTGTCGCTGGGCCGCAGCAGGTGAGCGCGCTGGTGGCGGAACTGCGGAATCCCCGGTCGTTCGGACGCATGCACCGCGTCCCGACGGTGCCGGGGGACGAGAAAGCGTTCGATCCGGCGGGCGGCTACTGGAAGGGTGCGGTCTGGGAACCCGTGAACACCATGGTGGTCCGCGGGCTCGAAAAGTGCGGGCAGGAGGAGCTTGCGGCTGAGATTGCGCGCGAGCACCTGCGGATCGTGACGGAGATCTTCCGCAAAACGCATACGGTCTGGGAGAACTACGCGCCGGATGCCGCCGAGCCGGGCAAACCGGCCAAGCAGGACTTCGTGGGATGGAGCGGCTTGGGGCCGATCCTGTATCTGATCGAATACGGGATCGGCATCAAGGTGGACGCGCCGTCGAACCTGGTGACGTGGCACATCCGCAGTCCACGCCGGGTGGGAATCGAGCGATTGTGGTTCAACGGGCGCGTCGCGTCGTTCTTCTGCGACGCGCCCGGCCCTTCGGGTGAGCGAAAGGTGCACGTCGAGAGTACCGACGCGTTCCGACTCAGGATCGTCTGGGGCGGAACGGCACGGGATTACGACATCCGGGCGGGAGGCCCCCTGGGGATCGCCTTGCCGGCCACCCTGCCCTCACCCTCACGGTGACTATTCCGCCAGGACGCTGGTCGTATACGTGCTGCCGGACTGGCGGAAATAGAATGTCACCATGCTGCCGCAGTTGTAGGTCTGATGGATGGCCAGGTACCGCTGCTGGCCGTTGCCGCGGAACTCCCCGTTACCCGCATCGACGAAATATCCCCCGCGGGTGCCGATCGCCTTGGCGTCGTCGCACGAGAGGTCGATCTCGTCGGTGGTCGCGGGCTCCATGGTCCCGCGACCCGCGAAGCCGATCCCGCTGTAAACCTGGTTTTCGGCAAGGAACAGCGTCAGCTCCGGGTCTCCCAACGGCCGGGAACTGGCGAAGAACTGCGGATCGAGCGCCGCCGGCGTTTCGTTCACGAACCGCACGGTGATACTGTCGGTCGACGGATTCCCGCCGCCGTTGTTGCCACCCGGGGGATTCACGACGTCCACGCAGCTGCCGACCTGCAGCAGCGTGGCACAGCCCCCGAACGCGATCCAGCGGGCGAAGACAGTGAGCATGTCATCTCCTCCGAGCAGGGCTTCATCGTGTTCCATATACTTAATACTTATCGGCGCACGGAGTAAATCGGCCGCACGCCCGGTGCTCCGATTCGCCACCTGTCTCCCGCCAGTCGTGTTCCGCCGGTCCAGGCAAGGTCCAGAGCTGGCGAGCCGCGGGACGCCGAAGCGGGTAAGCTTCGCGTTGACAGGTACTCCCGTCCAACTATAATCGACGTTTCGAGTGCGCGCCAACGGTGGAAGAACCGCCGCCGGGCGGGGTGTAACTCCATGGCAGAAGTGGCCTTAGAGAATGTCACCAAGGTCTATCCGGGTGGCGTGACGGCTGTGGACCACATCTCGCTGCGGATCCTCGACAAGGAGTTTGTGGTCCTTGTGGGTCCGTCCGGGTGTGGCAAGAGCACGTCGCTCCGGATGGTGGCGGGGCTGGAAGATATCAGCTCCGGCGTGATCCGCATCGGTGAGCGGGTGGTGAATGATGTCGCGCCCAAGGATCGCGACATCGCGATGGTGTTTCAGAACTACGCCCTGTACCCGCATATGACGGTGTACAAGAACATGGCGTTTGGTCTGAAGCTCCGCGGTGTTCCGAAGCGCGAGATCGACGAGAAAGTGCATACGGCCGCGCGGATGCTCGGCATCGAGGATTTGCTGCAGCGCAAGCCGCGTCAGCTCTCGGGAGGTCAGCGGCAGCGGGTCGCGGTGGGCCGGGCGATCGTCCGGACGCCCAAGGCCTTCCTGTTCGACGAGCCGCTGAGCAATCTGGACGCGAAGCTCCGCGTGGAAATGCGCGCGGAGCTCAAGAAGCTGCACCGGCGCCTGGCGACGACGACGATTTACGTCACGCACGACCAGGAAGAGGCGATGACGCTGGGTGACCGGGTCGTCGTCATGCGGAGCGGGCGGATTCATCAGTGTGCGCCGCCGCTGGAAATCTATGACGGGCCGGTGAACCGGTTCGTCGCGGGCTTCGTCGGGACGCCGCCCATGAATTTCCTCGAGGGGCGTGTGTTCACGGAGAACGGTTCCGTATACTTTGGAGAAGGGGCCAACAAGCTTCTTCTACCAGAGCGGTTGCGGCAGCCTGCGGCGGCATATGCGGGGCGGCCGATGGTCGTGGGGATCCGGCCGGAAAGCCTGTCGCCGCGGGGCGAAGGCCGCTTCGCAGGTCGTGACAACGTGCTCCGGGCGACGATCACGGTGGTCGAGCCGCTGGGAGACAAGATGGACCTTCATGTACAGACGGCTGCCGATGAGCATCTCGTCTGTCGGGTCGAAGCGGATCGCTGTCTCAAGGACGGAATGCAGCTCGCGATGCACGTGAACATGGAGCAGGTGCATCTGTTTGAGCCAGGAGATGAGGGTGTGAACGTCAGCCTGAACGGCCACGGAGATCGCGCCAGTGCGACACCCTCGGTTTGAGCACTGGACGCTTGGGTCCGTTTTTCGGGCAGTCGCGTGGGGCGGGAGGGCGGCAATGCGCTGATCGCGAGCCGACCACCATCTCTGGCGGAGCCGGGGGCGCGCATGAGCGCGGGGCCGGCAGGCGAAAAGTGGGTCAGCGACGCGTCCCACTTTTTTGTTTGGGTAGAGAGTTTCAGGTCGTCTGCCTCTCGAGGCGGGCGGGATTCCGGCGGCCGCGGCCGTGGCAATCCGCGGGACAATCCGGGTGAGGCGGGCAGGTCCCGCCAACCTAATGAAGGTGATTTGATGAACGCAGAGTTGGTACGCATCGTCGATAGCATCTCTCGCGACAAGAACATAGAAAAGGAGTCCGTGTTCGCAGATCTCGAGCAGGCGATGATCTCCGCGGTCCGCAAGGCGTACGGTCAGCTCGATGAGGTCAACGTAACGATCGACCGCCTCACCGGCGATATTACCGCCTCCCGCAACGGCGCTCCGATCGAAATGCGTGAACTGGGCCGCATCGCCGCCCAGACAGCCAAGCAGGTGATGATCCAGAAGATCCGCGAGGCCGAGCGAGGCAGCATCTACGAGGAGTTCCTCGAGCGCAAAGGCACCGTTGTGACCGGGACGGTCTCGCGGTTCGAAGGCGGGGCTTTGGTCGTAAACCTGGGCCGGGCCGAGGGGTTTCT
>CAZJTF010000069.1:0-23637 GCA_964548565.1 uncultured Planctomycetales bacterium
GCTGCACCAACTGCTGGATCGACTCCGGTTTCATCGCATAGTAGCCCCCGCCCCAGACGTAGACGCGATCCGACAGCTCCTTCAGCGGGCGGGGAGCGCCGTCCGCGCCGGGCAGTTGCCAGCTTCCGCGGACCTCCAGCCACTCCAAACGCGGGTCCCGACCCATCCGGCGGATGCGCTCGTAGTAGAGGCGGTCGCTCGGATGGTTGTCGTAGCCGATCAGCCAGACGAACCGGGCGCGGGGATGGTCCTTCCACACGGTCTGCGTCAGCTTGTCGAGCAGGTCGAGCTCGGACTGGCCGAACTGCTTCGAGCCATGGGCGTCGAGCGGCTTCTGGCAGGTCGCACAGAGGCAGTCCCGGATCTCGTCACGGATCTCGAGCATGTAGCCGTCGGCCTCGGGGAAGACCTCCGCCATTTCCGTGAGGTATTCCAGCGTCACCTTCTGTGCGACCGGATGCGACGGGCACAGGTTGCTGCCGGTGTGGTCGGCGGCCTCGGGAAATTTCTGCGCGAAGGTCTGCGACGTGAACCAGCCGAACACGCCCGAGCCGAAGAGAAACTCCATGCCGCGCTCGTGCGCGCGACGGATCAGCGTTCGGATGTCGTCGTCGGTCAGCGTGGCCCCGGTGTAGTAGCTGCGATCGAGGAACGCCTCCGGAAACCGGCGCGATCGGAAGAGCCCGTCCATCCAGAACATGATGCGGTTGTGGCCGGCCGCCGACATCGAGTCGATCGTCCGCTCCCACGCCTGCCGGTCGTACTTCGGAGCGTTGCCCCAGCACGTCAGGCTGTACGTGCCGCGCACCCGGATGGCCGGGCGCCGCACCACTCGGCACGCCCGCACCGCCAGGTTGCGTCCGCCCGTGTTCGCGATCACCTGCCCGAGCGCCTCCTGTACGCCGTACAGCACGCCGCGCTCATCCCCGCCGAGGATCAGCAGGTACGGGCGCCCGTCGCGCTCGGTGCTCTCCAGCAGGTATCCCTCGGGGCCGAGATTATCCCCGGCAGCGAGGCGCGCGAGCGTCGGGTTGCTCTGACGGGTTCCCAGGACGATCAGCGGTCCCGCATCGGGAGGATCCCGGTGCACCGGAAGTGCGACCCCCGACTCCCGCTCGATTTCCCCGACGAGCAGTTGCAGCGCGGTCTGCTCCACCGGCGACAGGTCCCGACCGGCCACGATTGCTGCCGCCGCCCTGCCGCCGGCGACGAGCTCGAAGGCGGTGGCTCCCGTTTCGGCCCGACTCGTACCGGCGAGCGCCGCCACCACCAGCCACCACACCAGCGGATTGCCGTGACGCATCATTGAGACCCCCTGCTTTCCGGTCCTGACGTGTCGTGCAGCCATCGGACATCCGCAACGGCAGGCGTCCGTCCACTCGGGCTCGTACCGACGAAGTCGATCCGGTGCACGCCACGGAAGTCGGCGAGCCGTCCGCCGTCCCGGGCCACGCAATCGCCCGGAGCAACGGTGATCTCCTGCCAGGCGCCGTCCTGCCGCAGGTCCACCCGCGCGACGTACTCGCGGCTCGCGGGGCCCCAGTGGTCGAAGAGGACGTGCACCGCCAGTTCGGAACGCGGATCGCTGCGGAACCGCCACCGGAGCCGCGCGCCTTCGGGCGGCGCATGCTTCGGGTCGTTCACTTTGTGCGTGCCGAACCTGAAGGAGACGGCTCCGCCTGCCCATGCCGCGGGGTTCAGCCCAAGGGCGCCCGGAAACCCTTCGGGCCCCGGTTCGCGCGCGAGGTACGTCCAGTCGAACAGCGGGTCGGTATAGGCCGGTCCGAACGTCCAGTCGCTCACGCCATCCGCGAAGTCGTCGATCAGCGCCACCGGGCGCTCCGTCGGCGTCAGGCCCGCAAGCTGCGAGGGCTCCACGAGCGCCAGGTTGGACGAGAGCGTGAGGCCCGCGCGGTAGGTGACGTTCGCGAAGACCCGCACGCTACGATCCGTGCACACAAGCGGCACTTGTCCGCGCCAGACGTCCGGCTCACGCACGGGCTGCAGCGATCGCCAGAAACGCGCCTGCGGACGGTGCGAGCCGCAGGACGCGAACACTTCGACCTGGCGCACCTCGGCCGGCTGCGAGCACGTGACCCGAAAGTCGAGCCGCCCCTCCTGCGTCACAAGCGTCACGACGGGGGCATCCGGACACGACGATCCGCTGCGCAGTTGCCGATCCATCCAGTATTCGAGCGTCCGGCCCTGCGGCGGCTCGAGGTGGTGGTCGTACCGGGGCGTGAACGACACGCGCGTCGGAGCGTCGACCCGCGCGAGCGAGTCGTAGTACCGGTCCATGCTGGCGTGGAAGTCGTTGGTTGCACCCAGGGCGAGCACGGGGCAGCGGATGTAGCGCGCATACGTCTCCGGCTCCATGGTGGCGCGCCACAGGTCGATCTCGGGAGGGACAGGATGGTTAAACCCTCGCCCCGAGTGCACGTCGGGATACGTGTTCCACCCGCAGGCGTAGATCGGCACGGCCGTGCGGACCCGGCTGTCTGTACCGGCCACCATCCATGTCACCTGTCCGCCCATCGAGACGCCGAAGACGCCGAGCCGGTCCGGGTCCACGCCGGGCAGGCGTTCCAGCACCGTGAGCGCGCGTCGGGCGGCCACCGCCCAGTGGTACCAGAGCGAATCCGCAGGTCTGGACGTCCGCTGCCGCCCGTCCTTCATGTTCGCCCGGGCCGGTCCCCAGCGGGTGACGTCGGTGCGCCCGGCCCATTCGCCGCACATGTCGATGCTGACCGCGGCATACCCGCGGGTGGTCCAGTACCGGATCCACTCGGGCGAGGCCGTCTGGCCGCCGCCGTGCAGGTGCAGGATGCCGGGGACCGCCTCCGCGCCCTTCGGCACCCCCGCGACTGCGAACACGCGCACGGGCACGCCGTCGGCCACCTCGCTTGTGAAGTACAGGCGCTGCAGCCTCGCTCCGTGCTCTTCCCATTCCCGCAGGAGCTCGACATCGAGCGGCGCTGCCCGAGGGTCGTAACCGGCCCAGAGCTGGGTCACGTCGCGGGCTTCATGCGCGGGGCCGCTCGCAGGCGTGGATGCGCCGCGCGCCATCCCGGCGATCACGATCGGCAGCAATACCTGCATGAGGGGGTGTGGCTTCATGGCATCTCGTACTTCCAGTCCGTGCGCATCTCGCCCTTCATGTAGCGGATCCACTTGACGATGCTCTGATCGAGCCGCGCGGTCTCGGCCTTGTTCTGCAGCTCGGGGGCGATCGACCGGAGCCGGGCGAGGCTCCGCTGGTGCGCGTTGATGTACCCCACCGCTGTCTCGGGGGTCCACGCCTGCCGGGGGTCCAGCGTTCCCAGGCGCGTCGGCACCATATCGATGTGCATGAACCAGCTCGGCCAGCGCTGTCGGAACGCGTCCTCCGCCTCCGTGAAGACCAGGAGCAGTTCGTCGAGCGCCCGCTGCGTGCGCGGGGCATACCAGGCCTGCAGCAGCTCCCGATACACCGTTGCCGGGTCGCGGTCCGATTCGTCCATCATGCGGGCCATGAACCGCAGCGAGATCTCGTCGGCGGGGTTCTCCTTCGGCAGCGTACAGGCCATGAAACCCGCCCAGGGAATCACGGCACGCCGGCGATGCATGTCGCGCCCGAGCGGGTTCACGGCGTTGGGCATGAACCACCCGTCGCGCTCCTGCGTCGTCGGAGGCGTGCTCTGCCAGGGGCGCTGGTAGAAGTACACGCCGGTGCGCGGGCAGGCCTCGACGAGCCGGCGCACCGTCGCGTCCGGGTCCTTCTGAAGGTTGCCCCACAGGTACAGGTCGCAGGCGCCGGCGAGTTGCCGCAGGATATCGAAGTTGCCGGGTTCCTCGATCCCCTCGTTCATCACCTCCGTGCAGTACGCGATGGTCATGCGCGGGTACTTCTCGCGGATGTGGCGGATGATCGGGATGTCCGTCGCCAGGAAGTACTCGACGTTCCCCCGGACGCCGGGGCCGAAGCGCCCGTTGCAGCCCGGGCACGCGCAGCGCCCGTGGTCGCCGGAGGTGAGCCACCAGCCGTCGAGATCCGGCAGTTCCCGCACGATGAAGTCCACGGCATCCTTCATCAACTGCTGCGAGGCGGGGATCCCGCGGACCGGATCGCCCGGGTACATCCCGCACAGGACGCGCCCGCCGGGCGACATCTCCGGGTACGCGTCGCGGATGTCGGAGACGTTCCACGAGTACAGTCCGAGCCCGTAATACAGTTTGACCCCGTTCGCGTGCGCGGCGCGGATCATCTCCCGGCACCGGCGGACCTGGTCCTGTGTGATCCGGACGTCGTTGGCGTGGGCGCCGATCCCCTTCGTGCCCACGCCGAGCGGCACGGGCAGGTTGTACGTCAGGAAGCAGAAGATCCCGACCTCGTTGAACCCCGCCTCGCGCATATACGGGAAGTAATCCTGCCAGTCCCTCAGCAGCTCCTCCGAGATCTCCGCGGGATACGGCGACTGCCCCGGCCTGGAGGCGACCCAGCCGACGTGGGAGCTGAGCAGGTTGTGCCGGGGCGGGAGGATCGCATCGCGGAAGTCGTGCACCGAGGCCGTCGCGCCGAACTCGCGCTCGATCCGCTCCAGGGCGGTCGCGGGTTGGCCACCCCGTCTCCGCCCGGGCACTCCGTGGCCAACGTTGCCTCGCGCAGGACACACGCACGGTAACCGAGAGCGGACACCATGTCTTCGAGTCCGCAGTGGTACTTAATCACGCAGCAGTCCGTCGCGTAACCGACGTAGATGAGCGTCTTGATCCCGCGCTGCTTCAGGACGTGATCCAGTTCCTCCTTCGTCTTGACGATCGGCTCGCCGGCGGCCGGCATCAGCAGCGGCGGGAAGTCGAGGTTCATCCGCTGCGGCCAGTTCTCCGCCGTCCACGACTTCATCTCGTCGGGCGTCACGTCGCGCAGCGCGGGCGCGGTCATGACCGGCTGCGTCGCCGTGCCCGCCATCCCGGCGACGAGCGCCTGGTGCTGCGGATACTTGAGCGCGACGAAGCCGGGCTGGGCGTGGATCACCTGCAGGCCGGCCCGCCGCGCGGCCGTGAGCGCCGGGCGGACGTGGACCCAGTCGATGCGCCGGGCGCGCAGCGCGTTGGCGAGCGTTCCGTCGGCGACGCAGATGTTGTCGGGCACGATCGGGCCGCCGATCTCGCCGAAGTTCCACAGGTGCATCGTGACGAGGGCGACCTCTTCTCGGGGAACACGCCACGTCTCACGGACCACCTGCTCGGTGCCCACCCCATCCCGGAGGCGACGCTGAACGGGAAGGGTCACGAACTCACTCGGCGCGGGGCGGCTGCTTTCGCTGGCAACCGCCGCGGCACACAGCGTCTGGAGAACGACCACCCACAAGCGAACACGTCCCGAGTGCGTCATCGTCATTGCCCCCTCACCCGCACGTCCGTCGGATTCGAGGGGAACGTCGTCGCAGCCCCGAGCCCCCCGATGAAGTCCCGCACGGATGCGGTGGAACCATATCGGCGCTCGATCAGGGCCAGGCTCTCGACGGTCTTTTCCGGACCGCCGCGCCCGTCCCCCAGTTCCGTTGCGAGCGTCGCCTCCCGCAGGACGCAGGCGCGATAGCTGAACTTCCCGGTCATGTCGCTCAGTCCGCCCGTGTAGCCGATGAGGCACATGTCCGTCGCGTAGCCGACGTAGATCAGCGTGCGGATCCCGTGCTTCTTCAGCACGTGATCGAGTTCCTCGGAGGTCATGGTCACCGGCTCGTGCGGCAGCGGCCTGAGCGGCGTGGGAAAGTTCATGTATTTCCAGCCCGGCCAGGTCTCAACCATCCAGGATGCCATCTCGTCGGGCGACCAGGGGCGCGTCGCGGGTGTTTCCAGCACCGGCTGCAACGGAACTCCCGTCATCTCGCTGATCAGCACTTTGTACTGCGGCCACTTATGGGCGATGAACCCCGGCTGCGAGTGTACGACGAGAACCCCGCGCCGGCGTGCCGCGTCGAGGGCGGGCCTGATGTACGCCGCGTTGATTGCCGCGGCCCGGCGCGTGTTGGCCTCCGTCCCCATCCCGACATGGAACCGCGTGGGGATGGCGGGCCCGTCCGGCTCACCCACGTTCCACAGGTGCTGGGTCACGAAAGCGACCTCGGACAGCGGAACACGCAGGGTCTCCCGCACGATCCGCTCCGCCTCGGGCCCGGCGACCCGTCGCTGGACCTCCAGAGCCAGTTCCGCCCGCGGCGCCGGACGGCTCGTCTGCGCGAAGGCGGCCCCCAGGGCTCCGGCCAGAAGCAGAGCCGCACCCGGCCCGAAAAGCCGCGGATGCTCAGGGCATCGCATAGCCGTATTCCTTGTCCAGCCGATCCCGGATGTAGGCGATCCACTTCACGATGCTGCGCTCGAGCCGCTCCGCTTCCTCACGGTTCTCGAGTGTGTCGCGGATCGCCCGCAGGCGCGCCAGCGCGACCTGGTACGCCCCGACGATCTCGACCGTCTGCATCACGTCGAACTTGAACGCCTTGGGCATGAAGTCGATGTGCATGAACCACGTCTGCCAGTGCCGCCGGAACGCTTTCTCGCTGTCTTCGAACAGCGAGAGGAGAACGCGCAGCGCCGCCTCGTCCTTCGGGCGGTAGATTTCCCGAAGGATGTCGAGCAGCACCGCCTCGGGCTCGCGCGAGGGCTCCATCTGCATCCGGGCGAGAAACCGCAGGTTCACGTCGTCGCACGGGTTGTCCTTGCCCAATCCGCAACCGGCTACGCCGGCCCAGGCGAACTCGCGCGCCCGCTGGTGAATCGTGCCCCCGAGCGGGTGCAGCAGGTTCGGAAAGAACCAGCCGTCGCGGTCCGACGCGGGCGGCGGCACGCTCTGCCACGGCTCCTGCCGGAACATCAGGGCCGTTTGCGGCGCGGCCCGCGCGAGTTCGCGCATCACGTCCGGCGGCTGCGCGGCGCCGCACCAGACGAAGGCGTCCACGCGCTGCAGCGTCTCGCGGAGCGCGTCCAGGTTTTCCGTGCGCTGGATTACTTCGAGCGGGCCTTCCGGGCAGAACAGGATCCTGACGCCGGGGTGCTTTGCGCGGATGTGCTCGAAGACCGGGAGGTTCGCGTACAGGTGGAATTGTGCGGTGCCGCGCGGGGTGTCCGGGAACCGCTCGACGCACCGCGGACACAGGCACCGCCCGTGGTGAAACGATTCCAGGGCGAAGCCGTCCACGGGGACGGTGGCCATGACGAAGTCGATCGCCTGCTTCATCAGGTCGAGGCTGCCGGGAATCCCCCTGGCCGGATCGCCGGCGTACAGCGGACAGAGCGCGGAGGGCGCGTGCGGGGCGGCCCCGGGCGCCGCCGCCACGTAGTCCTGCCAGTACGCGAAGTAGAGGCACAGCCCGTAGTAGAACGTAATTCCGTTCGCCCGGCAGGCCTCGACGATCCGGCGGGCCTGTTTGACCTTTGCCGAGGACACACGCGGCGCACCGCCCCCGGCGACGGAGACGTCAACCCCCAGCGGCCACGGAAACGTGTTGCACAGGAAGCCCCAGGGGCCGATGGCAGTGAATCCCGTTTCCTTCAGGTATGGCGCGTAGGCCTCCCAGTCGCCGACCAGGGCGTCGGAGATCTCCGTCGGGTAGTAGTCGTCGCCGGCCCGCGAGGTGATCCATCCCAGGCTGGTGAACAGGAAGCGCTCCGGCATCGGTCGGATGCCCTCCGCGGGCGCCGGAGCTGTCGTGTCCGGGGCCGCCAGGGCCAGGCCGATGGCGAGATACGCGAGTGCTCCGCCCGCTGAAGCCCCGGGTTTGCTGATGTGTGTTGCCACGGCGGGAAGTCCTTAGTGGTTCATGGCTACTTCGTTTCCGTCTTCGTGGGCGTCTCGGCGATGCTCGCCCGGCGGGCCAGTTCCGAGGCCAGGTTCCGCCAGCGGCGGGCGACGCGCGGATCGCCTGCGGTCGCAACCGCCTCGGCGTCGGCCCTGGCCTTATCGGACAGGATCTCGGACGGCACTCTGGTCGTGTTACGCAGCATCTTCAGATAGACGGACGCGCGGGCGCTCCCGCCGTATGCCCTGCTCAGCCGCGTGTCCAGGAATCGCTCCGGCGTGCTGTCGGGGTGCCACGTGAGTTCTTCAAACGCCAGGTAGAACAGCTCGTTGGCCGGCGAGGTATCGCCGACGAAGCCCTTGATGACGAACCCTTCGAAGCCGGTCTTCAGGGCCTGCGGAACCTGGAAGAACAGGATCGCCGACGCGTCGTCGTAAGTCGCGTTGGGCTCCGTCCACCAGCGGGCGGGGTCGGCCTTCTGGCCGTAGTAGCTGTTCGCGTGCGTGAACGCGATGTGGCGTTTCAGCCGCCCCGGCGGCGGCCCGGCATTGTCCGGCCAGAGATAGGTGCTGTTCATCCCGCTCACAGTCCACTGTGCGATCGATCGCGGGTCCACCTGGTCCAGGAATCGGGGAGGGTACGTGATCCCCTTCGCGAGTTTCTGGGTGATCGCGCGCCCCATGTCGCGCCGGATGAGCGGCTCCGTGAAGGGCGTGTAAGTCGCGAAGGTCATCCAGGCGTCGGGCTGGTGGCGCAGCCCGATCTCGATGATGTCGCGCTGGCTGGCCATCATGTCCCAGTAGAAGTTGGGGTCGTTCTCAGGCTTCTCCTTCTCGGCGGCGCATTCGGGGTTCCAGCAGGACATCCAGTCGCCGTTCTCGAGGTTCACCCCGCCGATATCGGGGAGGGTGGTGAACAGCCATTCCGCCCCCTCCTTGAAAAACTTCACAGCCTCCGGGTGGCACGGCGTGATGGAGTCCTCGTAATACGCGTCGTCCTGCTTCCGGCAGCGAGCCTCCGGGTGTGTCTTCGCCCACGTGCCGATGTTGAACGGGTGCTCCCCGTCGTAGAAGCCGGAGTACGTGCCAGTGCCGATCAGCGGCAGCACCCGGACGCCGCTCTCCTTCGCGTAGCGTGTCATCTTCCGGGCTGCATCGACACCGCCGCTCCGCGAGCCCGCCAGCCCGAAGAAGATGAGCCCGTTCAACTTGTGCTCGGACATGAAGTCCGTGAGCCGGCGCGTGTGCTCGAGGTACGTCGCCTCGTCCGTGATGGCGGCCGCCAGGGCGGGGCCCTGCCCCGCGTGGAAGCGGTCGAAATCGGGGTGCCAGTTTGCGCCGCCGGTAGAGGACCACATCATGCGCATCGGCATCGCCGGCCGGGCAGTCACCTCGCCAGCGTCCAGCCACGCGCTGCCGCCGTCGATCCGGAGCTGCCAGCTGAGGCACTCGGCGGTTGCATTAATCGCGCCAAGCCGGGTGGCGCCGGCCAGAATCACCGTCCCGCCGGCATCCGCGCGTGCGGCGCGGATGAGGAATCCTTCTGCGCCGAGTGTGGTCTTCAGGTCGTGTCCGCTCAGGCTCTCGGCAATGCGGGGATGCGACTCCGGAGATCCGATCAGGATCTCGGTGAAGCCGGAAGGCACGGGCTCTTGGAGATCGCTCTGCCGGATCAACGCCCCCGTCCACTCCCGGAGGCGTGCCCGAAGGCGCATTGCCGTCGCGGTATCCTGCGACCCGTGAGAGACCGCCGCCGCGGGCCGGCCATCCCGGACCAGGTACACACGCTCACGCCCATCCGCCCGGACGTCGCCGGCCGCCAACGGCAGTAGCGCGCATGCCAGAGCCGCCCGCCGCCACCAGGGCGGGGCGACGACCCGGCAGGGTACCCGGCCCACGGCGATATTCACCCGCAAGCGGCAGGAGCCTTCACGCATCGCGCACCTCCGATTGGTCCGCTGTGTACCCTCGGCCCGGAGCGTCCTCCCCGTCGAGAGGACAGGGCGAGCATGAGTACGTATACTACATCGTTGTAGCGAAGGTCAAGCGTAATCGAGTTCGCCCGGGAGAGCAATCGCGACCCGCGTCGGACGCGGCGTTGTCGCCTCCCGGGAGGCGCATGTATAAAGAGCCGATGCTTCGGGCTCCGCCCACGGGCGGGTGGAGCCGTGCCGCTCCTGCGAGGCCTCCATGTCACACGCACATCTTGAGACGATCGACTGGGTCGTGATCGGAAGCTACTTCGTGACGCTGGTCGCCATCGGCCTCTACTATCGCCGGTTCGCAGGACGCAGCATGGAGGACTACTTCCTGTCCGGGCGCAGGAACTCCGGCTGGGCCAACGGCGTCTCCTACGCGGCGGCCATGATGAATGCCGACGTGGCCCCCGCGTACAGCGGGCTCACCGCAGTGACGGGGCTGTTCATCTGCTGGTGGTATCTCACGCGATTCGGCCTGGCGCTCTTCATCGGTGCGATGCTCTTCGCAGTCTTCTGGCGCCGCCTGAATCTGTTCACCACACCCGAGTTCTACGAGTTGCGGTTTGGCGGCCTCGCAAGCAACGTCATGCGCACGTGGGTCGCCGTCCGCTCATCCCTGATCGCCATGGTCGCCTGGACGGGCACCGGGCTTCTTGCCATGTACAAGATTGCCGGGCCGGTGCTCGGAATCTCCAAGACGCAGACCATGCTGATCGTCATTCCCATTGTGCTCCTGTACGTCGGCACCGCCGGCTTCTCGGGTGTGGTGGCGACTGCCGGCCTGCAAAGCCTCATCATGTTCATCGGGAGCCTGATGCTTTGCGGCATCGTGCTGTACGACCTGGGAGGCCCGCTCGTGCTGGCGGAGCGCGTCCAGGAGATCACCGGCGCCGAGGCGCTGCAGACGCTCCCTCCCGGCGAGCACGCCGTCTTTCCGCTGGCTGCCGCCGCCGTCTACCTGATCGGTTCCAGCATCGGCTACGGAGGGGATACCGCCCCGCTCGGTGGAGCGATGGAAGGCCAGTACCTGCTTTCCAGCCGCAATACGCGCGAGGCCTCGCGCATGTACGTGGTCGCCGAGATCACGCTCTTCGTGCTGCTGCTGCTCGTGACGTTGCCGGCTCTCGGAGCGGTCGTGGAATGGCCCGGCCTGCGCGACGGATCGCTCGACCGCGAGATGGCCTACGGCCTGCTCATGGGCCGGTACCTGCCTGCGGGTGTGCTCGGACTCCTGTTCGTCGTCATGCTGGCCGCGGTGATGTCCACCATCGGCAGCAACCTCAACTTCGGCGCACAGGTGCTCGTCAGCGACGTCTACCGACGCTATCTAAGGCCGGCCAAGTCCGAGGTCCACTACATGTGGGTGGGCCGGGCCGCCACCGTGTTCATTCTGCTCCTCGCACTGCTCGTTGCCTACAACGTCGACCTCATCTTCAAGGTGGCGATCTTCATGCTTGCCTTCTCCGCGGCGGAACTCCCGGCCAACTGGGCACAGTGGTGGTGGTGGCGGTTCAACCGTTGGGGGCGGCTGGCGGCTTCCTTCGGCGCCCCCGTCATCCTGGTCCTCGTCAAGCATCTCCTGCCGGAATGGCCCTGGTGGGACCAGACATACCTGGTCATCGGGCTCAACACCGTGCTGTGGGTGGTCGTCACGCTGGTCACACCGCCCGACAGCCCGGAGGTTCTCGAGCGGTTCTACCGGCGCGGCCGTCCGCTGGGGGCGTGGGGTCCCGTGCGAAGGAGACTCAAGGGCCGGAACGACGCGAGTGTTGCAGATCAGTCAGGCCTCGGGCTCATTCTGGTCGGTTTTGCCCTCGCACTGCTTGGGACCGCCTCCGTGGCTCTGTTTGTTTTGGGGCTGTCCAGCCTCTACATCGGCAGGTGGCTCGCTGGTGGAATCGAAGTGCTCGCGTTCCTGATCGGAGGCGGGCTCTTCCTTGCTTCGTACGGCAGGTACATTGACCGCCTCGAGCAGTGGTGCCGTGCGCCCGGCCATTCTCGGAAGCCTGAGGGGCAGGACGCTGAAACACCTTTGCCGGCCGGCGCCACCGACCCGAACCAGCCCGCCCCGACGAGTGTCGTGGTTGCCGTCTCGACCGCGGCGTACGGTGTGCT
Source organism: uncultured Planctomycetales bacterium (assembly GCA_964548565.1). Lineage (GTDB taxonomy): Bacteria > Planctomycetota > Phycisphaerae > UBA1845 > PWPN01 > CAYLLT01. Next base: position 11,872 of record CAZJTF010000069.1, read on the forward strand.
GATCATCCTGGTCGGTGTCATCGGAACACACGGAACGGACCGTCTCCTGAATGTTGTGGCGGGCGTCGCATTCCTGCTGGGTGCGATACTGCTCGTGTGGTTCGGGCGCGAACCGGCGAAGGCGGCTCCGGCTCCCGGCGTATCAGCGGCTGCGGGGGAAGTCCCGTGTCGATCCTCCTGAGCATCGATGTGGGCAGCGGTTCGGCGAAGGCGGGGCTCCTCGACGCGGACGCGGGGAGGTGGGTGACGTTCGCTTCGCACCCGATTGCGGTGCACCGCTCCGGCGTATGCGTGGAACAGGACGCGCGCGATTACCTGTCCGCGGTGACAATCGCGGTCGATGCCTGCGGCACCAGGGCTCCGCAGGCGCTCCGCGAGGTGCGCGCCGTGTGCGTCACAGGCCAGATGCGCGGTTTCTGCGCGGTGGACCTGCGCGGGCATCCCGTGGGACCGGCGATCACTCTCCGCGACCGGCGTTCCGACCTGCAGGCAAGGGCTTTCCTCGGAGAATTTGGTCTGTCCCACATCTACCGTGTGACCGGCCAGCGGTTCGACTCCGCGAGCGTCCCGGCGAAGTTCCGGTGGCTGGCCGAGCTCCAACCGGACACTCTGCGCTCGACGCGGGCGGTGCTCGCGCCCAAGGACTACGTGCGGCTTCAACTCACCGGCACGGCCGCCACCGATCCGACTGATGCCGCCGCCTGGCTCCTGTACGATTTGTCGCGGAATTGCTGGGATGAAGATCTTGTGCGTTTCTGCGGAATCGATCCCGGTCGCCTGCCAGAGATCCTCCCGGCCGTGTCTGTCGCCGGCGGGCTGCTGCCGGAGTATTGCGACCGCTGGGGGATGCGCCGCGAAGTCCCCGTCGCGGTCGGGGCGGGCGACGATATCGCCGCCACCGGCAGCGGCGCGGTCACACCCGGAGACCTGTACGAGCACATCGGCACGACAGGTTCGGTTTTCTCCGTCAGCGACCGGATCGTGCTGGATCCGGCGCTCACCATCGAGTGCTGTCCGTCGGAGGCTCCGGGCCGCTATTGGATCGGCGGGTCGTGTGATGGAGCTGGAGCGGCGATCGAGCAGGCGCTGCGACGCCTTGGCTGGGTGGACGCCGATCGGCCGGCATGGCACCGGGCAGACGGTGCACTCAGCCGTTTTCTTGCAGATGTTCCCGCAGCTGCCCCTTTGTTCCTGCCCTACCTCGGTGGCGAGCGGTGTCCCGTTTGGAGCGCGCGCATCCGCGGCGGGTTCGCCGGACCGTCCACCGGGATACCCGGTGAAACGCGCGCGGCCTGTGTCTACGAGGGAGTGGGCCACCTGCTTCGATGGATTCTGCAGGAGATTCTGCGCGTCACCCCGTCTGACGGCATGTTGCACTCGGCCGGGCGAGCCGCGGGCGCCGAGGCGTTCGGGCGCCTGCGGGCGAGCCTCTACGGCCGGCCGGTTGTGCGATCGACGGCGACGGACGCGGCACTGCTCGGCGCGGCGCTCATCGCCGGGGTCGCCGCGGGGGACTGGTCGACTCCAGAGGAAGGCTCGGCGCGCTTTCGTGCATGCGCCTGGACCGCGCACCCCGCGGAGGCCACCCGGCCTGTCTTCAACAAGCGCTTCGACGAGTTCAAACGCCTGACACAGTCCCGGACTGCTGCGGCACGTTGAGCCGATTCCCCGGGCCGCCGGCGCGTCGCCGCAGTCAAAACATGCTCACGGTCTGGCGGTCCGCGGTGTTGTTGGAGACCTGGCGCAGCCAGTTCCAGAACCGCCATTTGTCGAGCCCGCGACCGGCGCTTACCGCGCTGCTCCAGGCCTTTTCCCGTTTTTCGATCTCCGCCTTCTGCCCGTCAGACAGCGTGCCGGCATCCCAGTGCGCAAACAGCTCGGCGAAGGCGACGCCCTCCGCCTCCGAGCCGAGGACCTGCGAGAGCGTCCGAGCTCCGAACTGGCGCAACGAATCCTCCGGCCAGTGCACGAAATGGGAGAACGCCAGGTAGTTGAGCGCCCACGGCACGTGCATGCTCGAGACTTCGCCGTGAATGCTCACGCCCTCCAGCCCGGAGCGGTACGCGCACAGGCAGGCCTCCTTGATGGTGCTGACCACCTGCTCGTACCGGGGCGGGTTGGCCCACTGGCTGCCCTGGTGCACGAAGCCGACGTTGCGGGCCGTGGGCGGCGTGGCGCCCGCTGGCCAGCCGGGCGCCTGCAGGGCTTCCGCGGGGGCGCCGTTCTCGAGATACGCGGTGAGCGGCAGCGCCTTCGGGCGCACCATGCCGGTGAGCGTCCACTGGCACATGGCGTCCGCGGGCAGCTGCGCCACCATCGGACGCTGGCATCGCATGGCGGCGGGCGTGAAGCCCGCGTAGGTGGCCCACGTGATCATCTTCGAGCGAAGCTCGCCCGCCAATGCCTCCAGCGCCGGTTTGTAGCCCAGGTACTGGAAGCCCCAGAACTCCGGCTCATCGGCGGGCCAGCGCCCCCGCGCCTCCCTGCAGCGCGGACAATGGCAGATCATGAAGTCGCCGTTCTCGAGATTCGCGCCGCCGACCTTCAGCTCGTCGAACAGCCAACGCACGCCCTCCTGGAGCCAGTCGACAAAGGCCGGGTGCGTCGGGCACACGCCCCGCCCGCTCGGCTGGCCGTTCTCTCCGACGATCCGCGCCTCCGGATGCTTCTTCACGAACGTCTCGACGTTGTACGGGTGATCTCCTTCGTAGTAGACCCCGCCGTACCAGTTCGTGCCGACCCCCGGCATGACCGCGACCCGCTTCGAGGCGGCGTAGTCGACGACGCGCCGCGCGAAATCGACGCCGCCGTGTACGTCGCGAAGAAAACCCCAGACGATGAATCCCCGGATGCCCAGCCCCGCTGCCAGGTCTGTCAGCCGCTGGTAATCGACAAGGAATGTCCCCGGCTGTTTGAGATAGCGGTTGTCGCACCCGGCGTTGAGCATGCCCGGATCGTCAAGCATCCAGTTGCAGCTGTGATCCCACGTCCAGAAGTACGAATTCGGCAGCGCCGGTTTCGGGCGATCCAACCTCCAGACCGGGCGCCACCGGGATTCCTGCGGCCCGGCCGGCGCGGTCGACCGCTGCGCAGATGCCGTGAGCGGCAGCACGGCGCCGGCGGCGGCACCGCCCAGCAGGTGTCGACGCGTCAAGCGATTTCCTGTTCTCCTCGGGCTCATGGCGATGCTCCGTGTCCACAGCGAACGCTGCGCGCGAACATTGTACCCGACTTTATCGTTGTAGCAACCTCCGGAAACGTGCAGGCTGGACGAGCTCAAATCTTGGCCGGCGGCAATGCCTCTCGTTTTCACCTGACATGATCTGGTCCGGGCCGTGGGGCGTCGTCGCTTCCTGTTGTCGTTCCTTGGGTTGGACTACGCTCTGCAGTGCGTCGTCGTGTGCAGGCAACACAGCAGGCCGGCAGGGTTAAGCGCGTTTTCCCCCTACTGCCGCGCGCCGGACCAATCCAGAGTGCAAATAATCGCGGCCGCTCCGCTCGCAGGGTTGCGAAAGCTCTCTGGTCCTCGGTACCACGTGCGACCAGCCTTCACGCCGCGCGGGCGGATCGCGCCAGCAGGCGCGGATAGGCGAATCCGTAGAGCGTCGGCGCGATAAACCCGAGCAGCGGCAGAATGAAGCAGATGGCCATGCTGTGGTAAGAGTCGGCCAGCCAGCCCATCAGCGGCGGAGCAATCGCGCCGCCGACGATGGACATGATCTGGGCGGAGGCGGCGATCTTGGTCCGCTCGCCCAGGTTGCGCAAGCTCATCGCGAAGATGAACGGGAACATGATCGACATGAACAGCCAGCAGAACGGGAGCACGAGCCACGAGACGTGCTTGATGTCTGCCATGACCAGCAGGATGATCGCGCTGTTGGCGATGCCGTAGAACGCGAGGAGCAGGTTGGGCTTGACAACCCTGGCGATCGCCGCCCCCGAGAAGCGACCGAAGGCGTAAAGCACCATCGCGAAGGCCACGACGTAGGCGGCCGTCGCCTTGACGTTGTCTGCTCCAAGGAGCGAACCGTACCAGGTGAACAGCGGAGAGACGTCGCTGGCGCCTGACGCGTCCCGGACGATGGCGTTCTCGAGAATGTAGTTCACAGCGAACGCATTCACACCGACCTGGGCCGCGATATAAAGGAACTGCGTCACGATGCCCATGGTAAAGTGCGGCTGGCTCAGAAGCGGAGCCCGGTGCACCGAGGCGTCATCCGCCGCCGAATCGCCCTGGTCCTGGGCGTCGATATCGGGCAGCTTGATGAACGAAAACACGGCGAATACCGCCAGTACGACGAACCCGAGCACCACGTACGGGATCAGCAGGTTGCGGAAGTCGGCCGCCCCGGCGTTCTCATCTCCACCGAAGATCAGCAACCCGCCGACCGTCGGAGCGATGATGTAAGCGCAGGAATTGAACGCCTGCGCTGTGGAGAGACGCCCGGCCGCCCCGTCCTTCGGTCCGAGTACGGTGACGTAGGGATTGGCGGCCGTCTCGATGCACGCCAGACCGGTGGAAAGGACGAAGAGCGCCAGCAGGAACGACCAGAAGGCTTTGAACACCAGGCCGGCGGGAATAAAGAGGAACGCTCCGACGGCGACTACGACCAGCCCCAGCAGAATACCCTTTTGATAGCCGATCCGCCGAATCAGCAGGGCCGAAGGCAGCGCCATGAGAAAATAGGCGCCGAATACGGACGTTTGAATGAAGCCCGACTGCGTCTTGCTGACGTGGAGGATGTCCTGGAAGTGCTTGTTCAGCACATCCAGCATCGCATGACAGAATCCCCAGATGAAAAAGAGCGACGCCACCATCAGGAAGGGAAACAGCAGGGCGTTGCGCGTCCGCGGTGCGTACCCCGTCGCGGGGTTTTCCTTCTGTGCTGTACTCATGACCCGACTCTATTCGAGGGTTCCTGCGGCGGTCAAGCGCGGGGCGGCCTCGTCATTCTGTGTCGCGTGCTGGCGATTCCGTGCAGCACGGCAGTGCGATCACAGGAATGAAGCGGCCCGCAAATGGCCTAAGAAGACGGCTTTTCGGAGTCCGGCAGGGCTTACCGCTCCGCCGGAACGATGAAGATCTGGTTCAGCAGTCGTTCCCGGCAGGGGACCGGCCGCACGTATGCGATCCGCCGTCCATCCGGCGAGAAGACACATGCCAGGGCGAGCGGGGCCTGCGCGTCGGGGCTCCGCGGCGTCAGGCGCCGACTCTCGCCCGTGGCCACGTCCGTCACGAACACACTGTTGTCCATGACGTGCGCGATGCATTGCCCGTCCGGGCTCCAGCTGAACGCGGACGCAATACTCCACGGGTTCCTCGTGATGAGCACGGGGTCGCCTCCGTTCGGCGAAACCGTCCAGAGTTGAACGACGCCATCGTCATCACGCATCAGGAAGGCAATACGCGACCCATCCGGTGAACTCCGCAACCAGTGCCGCGGCCCCTGGATGCCCGGATGCTTGCGCGCCGAGGTCCGGGTGAGCCTGCGCTGGGAGGTGCCCGCAGGTGGGCATGGGCGGCGGGTCAAGGTCCCCTCGAGGGGGTCGTCGCCCGGACGCGTCACATCGTCCGGGATGTTGACGATGAAGACCTCCGAGAGGACGTCACCACGATCGGTCACGACCTCTCCCTGGAACGCAAGCGCCCGCTCCTGCCTGACGCCGTCGCTGCGGACGTATCCGCGTGTGCCGACCCATCCCTCTTCGCACGCCCTGGAAATCTCGTCGCTGCCGGGGCGGGGGTGCCGCACGGTCCGGGTCACCAGCACGCTGAACCACGCGCCATCGTGATTGCGTGGATGGCTTTTCGGGACGCGGACAGCGCGCACGGGCACGCTGACCCCCACGTTCCGCTGGTTCGTGTCGTCGCCGGGCACGGGATTGGCGTGTTCCGCGAGAACCTGGTCCTCATAGGTGAAGCTGACCCACTTGCCATCGGGGCTGAACACGTGCACATGACTGCCGCCACGCAGGGCTCCGGGCGTGAACGGCGGAACCAGGTTCCGTGCGTCCAGGTTAATCGCGATCCCCGGCCGGGCCGCCTCTACGATCACCCCTCTCCGCCGACTGGCGCCGTACGTCCACTCCGGCGTCGGATGCTCGGGCCCGTGGATGAACACCACCTCGTCTTTCACCGTGTTGTACGTGACAACCCCGCAGCCCGCCCCGTTTCGTGATTCGTAGAGAGTCTGCACTTCCCCGGTATCGACGTTCACCCGCTCGATGCGCGTACCGTCGAAGCGGGCGCCCTGCGGGTCGGAGCGCACGTCATAGACAATCCAGCGACCATCCGGAGACCAGACGTTCGCGTTCGTCAGGATATGGTTGGACGCGGACGACGTGACCTGTCGCTCGACGACGAATGCAGCGCGTGCCGGTCGGCTCGGAAGCGGTTGTTGCGGAGTCATGTCGTCCCGGTTGATGCTCGATGTCGTCCGAAGGCGTGCGCCGGTCTGATCACCATGATCGGAGGCAGTCGATGCCGCCGAAGCCGCCAGCGGGAGAATCGCCCACGCCAGCACCGCCCCGAGCAGCGCATTCGACCCTGGATGCATCACGCGTCCCCGATGGGTCTGGACCGATGCGACAGGCACGATCATACCATCGCAAGCGTTCAATCGATCCGGCAGAGCCCTTCGGTCATGACGTAGTGCCGTTCGATGGGCAGCTTCTCCATCCATGAACGGACGGTGAGCGTCTTCCACGGTCCCGAGCCCTTCCCCTGACCCTTGTCGTTCTCCCAGAGCCAGAGCGGCGTCGGCCACAGGCAGTAACGCGGGTTGATGGCGCGGTATACTTCTTCTTCGACCCCATCCTGGCCATGATGGGCCATCTGGACATAGTCGGCGCGCAGGCGTTCCGCGTAGCCCGAAGCCAGGAGTTTCCGGCCCCCTTCCGCTCCGAGGTCGCCCAGGAAGAGCACCGACTTACGCGCATCCGACATCCGCCACACCATGCTGGAGTTATTGATCGCATTCGCGGTCAGTTCGGGATTGCGCAGACCCAGCACTTCGACGCGCACGCTGTCGATTTCAAAGGCCTCGCCGAGCACGGGCTCCACGACCCGGAGTTCCGCCTTGCGAACCGCTTCGAGGAAGTGCGCGTACGGCTTCATATCCTGGTCCAGGCCGTGCCGCCGCAGCCACTCCATATCAGGCAGCGAAGCATACATCCGTTCAATCCGCGGCACATCCGCCGAGCCCAGGATGGCGGTCAGCGCGCCGAAGTGGTCGTCGTGCGCATGCGACATGAACCAGGCATCCACAGTATTCCCAAGGGCGGCCAGGAACCCCTTGAGGTACGGGCCGTCTCCCGTCGTGCCGCCGTCGATCACGATGACGCGCCCACCCTGCGTACGAATCACGTACGACATGATCTGACTGTTCGTCTGGTTCGGCAGTTGCCACAGGGTAAACGTCGCCGGCTTCTCCGCGTCCCGCTTCGATGTCGCCGCGTCCCCCTTCCCGACCAGGATCAGCAACGCCAGAGCCACCCACCCGCATTTCAGAGCAATCCTCACGATTGTCGCGCTCCTTGACAGCATGCCACGCGCATTGTGACCCCTCAAACCCGGCACGGCAACCGGCTGCACGCCTGTGAGGAGCTCGGTCCGCCCGCCCCGTTGACCGCTTCGCCCGCCTGTCGCAGCGCCTTCTCGGCAGCTATCATGATGCGGCGAAACGCATGAGCTGCTTTCCTCGCGGAGCGATATCAGCCAGAGATGCGGCTTCACGTGAGACGGAACACCCGATGACTGCCCCGATTTGCCTGCGCGACATCCCGTTCGACCCGAACATCCCCCACCTTCTGCAGAAGATGCGACTCACCGGCCGGGAGGCCTACGCCGAACGATTCACACGCCTGGCCCGCGAGGCCGCAGGTGTCGCGCGGCCCAAGGGCATATACCGGCTCGCGTTCGTGGATTCCAGGACCGATAGCAGCGTCACCGTCGAGAACGTCACGCTGACGAGCCGCGTGCTGACCGTCAATCTCGGTGACGTGCACCGGGTCTTCCCCTTCATCGCCACCTGCGGCGTCGAGCTCCAGTTGTGGAGCCAGTCCGTCACCGACATGCTGGAGCGTTTCTGGGTGGACGCCATCATGGAGGCAGCCCTGCGCTCCGCCTGGGAAACGCTGAGGCAGGACATTGCCCGCCGGTACGAGCTGGGGCAGACCGCCATCATGAATCCGGGCTCGCTGGCGGACTGGCCGCTGGAGGAACAGCGCAATGTGTTCAAGCTGCTGGGTGACCCGCACGAGACCATCGGCGTCAAGCTGACGGACAGCATGTTGATGGTCCCGATCAAGAGCATTTCCGGTTTGTGCTTCCCCGCCGAAGTGAAGTACGAGAACTGTCAGCTCTGTCCCCGCGATCCGTGCCCCGGACGGCGCGCCCCCTATGATCCCGAGCTGTACGCATCACGTTATGCTCCGCATTGAGCGAACCTGGTAGCGGGTCCAGGCGCTCGGACGCGCCGGTGGCCTGGAACCGCTCTCGTGGCGCTGAATTTCGGACCGCTGAAACCAGCCCCCGGCCCGAACAGGCATCCGCGGGGTAGAATCCTGCATGGTTCCCGTGGGTCGGGAGGATCGACATGAGAATCAAAGAGCTGGGATCGATGGTCAGGCAGGCCGGCAGCGATTTCGTCTCCGACGACGCGATGACGCTCGGCGGAGCGCTCGCCTTCTACACGGCCCTGTCGTTGGCGCCACTGCTTGTGATTCTCCTCTCGCTCGCCTCCTTCCTCGGTGAATCCACGCAGGATCGCCTGGTTCAGCAGATTGAGATGATGGTCGGACCGCAGGCCGGCGAGGGGATCCAGGTCATCATCGACAATGCCGAAACACGCCCGGACCTGGGCAGTTTCGCCGGCATCGCGGGCCTGCTGACGCTGCTCTTCTCCGCAACGGGCGTGTTCGCCCAGCTCCAGGCCGCCCTGAACCGCATCTGGGACGTCCGCGCGAGACCCAGCCAGGGCATCTGGGCGTGGCTCCGCAAACGATTCCTCTCGCTGGGGATGCTGCTCGCTCTTGGTTTTCTCCTGCTCGTCTCGCTGGCCGTCAGCGCGGGCCTGGGGATCATCTTGCCCCAGACGGGGGTCATCTGGCAGGTCGTCACCTTCCTCGTATCCATGGTCGTGTTCGTGGCGATGTTCGCGCTGATGTTCAAGTACCTGCCGGACGTGAAGATCACCTGGAACAGCGTCTGGGCCGGCGCGGTCCTGACGGCCGTGCTGTTCGCCGTCGGCAAGTTTGCCATCGGCCTCTATCTGGGGCACAGCAGTGTCGCCAGTTCCTATGGGGCCGCCGGTTCGCTGCTGCTGCTCCTCTTGTGGGTGTACTACTCGGCACTGATCGTCTTCTTTGGGGCCGAGCTGACCCAGGTCTACGCGCACCGCTTTGATCGCGCGATCCAGCCGGATGAACACGCCGAGTGGCAACCCGAGGCCACCCGCCCAGGCGGCCAGGAACGCAAGGACACGACCGTGCCCGCGAAGCGGCACCACCCCGATGACCACAGGCGTGCATCCGAGTCGGAGAGCCCCCGGACGCGCGCACGATCCGGCCCGGGCGCGCATCCGTAACCAGGCCCCGACACCGGTCACCACCGACCGTACGCTCCGCTACCGCGTAGCGCCCGGCACAGGAGACGACGAGAAGGCGTACGCGCCCGACCCGACACGAACGACGATGCGATCTCCCGCCTGCGTCACTCCGGCGATCCCGGGGACGCCGGGAACAAACGCGCTGCCGTTCCAGACCGGACGGACGCCGCTGCCAACGCATCGCCGCGACGCAAACGCCTGGGCCATTCTGTACCTCTACGACCTGCAGGGTCGCGAACTCTGGAAGGTCCAGCAGGAGAAAGGCGCCTGGGCGATTGCCACCATGACGGCCCGCTGGAACGGCCCGGACGCGCCGCAGCACATCTTCGTCTACGGCCAGGGCGGCACCCGCCCGGCCGTCCTCTACGACGGCAACGGCAAGATCGCGGAAGAGTTCCCGATGCACTATGAGTCGTACCGCACGGAAGCGGATCGCCGGATGGATTTCTACGGTCTCGCCGCGGACGTCTGGGGTGACGAGCGCGACGAGATCCTCCTCTTCAATCCGCGCGGTGCGTGCATCTACGTCAGCGCTCGCCCGCTCGATCACCCCGGCCTTTATAACGAAACGTTCTATCCGGGAATGTAGTACGGCGTCAGAACAACTCTCAGGCTCGGCAGTCGATGGACGCAGGAGGATTCAGCGCCGACCGTCGCCGCGTCGCTCGGATTCCGGCAATTCATCGCCGGCCGTCAGGACCCGCGTGAGTTCGCGAACAATGCACTCCGCCGCGGGGTTAGCGGGAGCCAGTTCGAGCTTCTGATCGTAGGCATACACGTGGTTGACCCGGTTCGGCCGGTCCCCTGCAAACACCCAGAGCTTGGTGATGCGGCCGCCGCCGATCCCACGGGGCGAAGGCAGGCGGTCCACGCAGGTCATGACCAGGTACTTGTCAGTGCCGTGGGCGACCATCATGCGGAAACCGTAGTAGCTCCCCGGCATGATCGTCTTGGCGATGACGCCACGCACCTGGCGGAGGCGAGCCACGATCTCGTTATCTGAAAGGGGGTGAGGCGATCCAACGGCCTGCTTCTCCGGCTCTCCTTCGCGAACGCTCATGTACACCTCCGCCCGTAATGGGTGCACCAACGTATGGCACTGCGCGACAATGCACCCGATTCTACTTCTGAACGCGCCGTCCGCAAAGTGGCATCGTGGCTTGAATCATGCCGGAAAACCTGCTCCAGTACCCGCGAAGGGAGGAGTCATGCGCGGTCGTTCGATTTTCATCGGGATTGTCCTCGCCTGCCCGGCCGTCGGCCAGATCCCGGCACGCCAGGTCAGCGGCATCTACCCGCACCTGGCGATGTTCAACGAAGAACTCGAGTGCGGGACGGGGGCGGTCGTGCCGTGGGCAGACCGGCTCTGGGTGGTGACCTATGCACCGCACCGCCCTCAGGGGTCGACGGACAAACTCTACGAGATCGACGCGCGCCTCCGCGCCACGGTCCGGCCCGAAAGCGTCGGCGGCACGCCGGCGAACCGCATGATCCACCGGGAATCCGGGCAACTGTTCATCAGCCACTACGCGATCGACCGCCGGCGAAACCTCCGCGTGATCCCAATCAGCCGCATGCCGGGCCGGCTGACCGGCATGGCGCGCCACCTGGCGGATCCCGCCCGCAAAATCTACTGCGCGACGATGGAAGAGGGGCTCTACGAGATCGATGTCGACTCGCTCGAGGTGAAGGAGCTATTCCCCGACGGCAATATCCCCGGGCAGAACGCGCTCGCACCGGAGCCCGCCGGATCGCACCTGCCCGGCTACCACGGCAAGGGGCTCTACTCCGGGCAGGGCTGGCTGATCTACGCGAACAACGGGGAAAACGTGCCCGAGGCCCGGCGCCGCCCCGATATCCAGGCCGGTTGCCTTGCTCAGCGGGCGGGCGAGGGAGCATGGCACGTTGTGCGTCGCAACCAGTTCACCGAGGTGTCCGGCCCCGGGGGCATCGCCGGCAATGAGCGCGACACAGACCCGGTGTGGTCAATCGGCTGGGATCACCGCTCGCTCATCCTCATGCTGCTCGATGGCGGTGAGTGGCACGCGTTCCGCCTCCCGAAGGCCACGCACACCTACGACGGTGCTCACGGGTGGAATACGGAGTGGCCGCGGATCCGCGAGATCGGCGAGCGCGACCTGCTCATGACCATGCACGG
>CAZJTF010000070.1:0-23554 GCA_964548565.1 uncultured Planctomycetales bacterium
GTTGTAGCGGAGGATGCGCTGGTACTGGGCCCCCTGGTAAGCACCGGGGGACGCCGCGGCCGTGACCAGCATGGTCCCGCCGTCCGTCGTCTGGCCGGAGTCGCGGGAATGCGTCCAGTACCCGACAGCCGGGTAGAGCGGCGGAGTGGGGGGGACATCCTTCTCGTAACCGAGGCTGTCGAAGACCGTCTGGCCGTTGCGGGTGACGAGCAGGGCGCCGGCAGGAGGCGTGGAGGCCACCAGAAACAGCGCGCATAGCATGGCGCGCGCGGCGAACGCACGGCTCACGTCCGACCTGGCCGGGACCGACCGGGTTGGCCTGCGGCAACGTCCGAATCCGGGTTTCATATCACCCATGCACGTACAGCAGTGCGAACAACACACGACCCGCCTCACGGGGGGCATCCGTGTGGCCTCCCCGTGAGGCAGTCTCTCCCCGATTGATTCCGATCGGTTGCCCGGCGCCAACTACCTGCGCCGAATCGCCAGCACGCATCCCAGCGCGAGCAGCACCAGCGATGCCGGCTCCGGGATCGACACCATGTCGTCCAGGAAGAACTCGGCGCCGGCGCTGGCCGGGCTGAACTGAACCCACGTCACGGCGTTCGGGAACGCGGGCGCACCGACATCCGCGCTGACTCCGTCGACAGCCACGGTCATGACGGGCAGGCCGAGCGTCCACTCCATGGAGTAGTGCTGCCATTTCCCGAATGCGATGGGAACTGAGGTGTTGTCCCACCCGGTGATGGCGCCATTGTTATCGAAGCCGAGGACGCGCAGATTGCCGCCGCCGCTCGCATCCGCCCTGATGCCGCCCAGCGGATTACCTCCCGAGTCGCTCCAGAACGCGATCGCATTCACCGAGTTGTTCGGATCGGCCACGTACATCATCCAGTCCGCCCGCAGGGTACCGGACGAGACCGCTCCGCCGTCGAACTGCGCGCGGCTGAACGCGTCCTCGCCGGCCGTACCGCGCAGGTTGTGCTGATAGTACCTGCCGAGATAAGGGCCTGGCACCGGCTTGGAGGCCGAACTCTCGACGATCATGAGACCGCCGTCTCCCGCGTACCCTCCATCGCGCGCGTGCTTCCAGCTTCCAACCGTGGCGTGTGCGGGCGGGTCGAGCGCGTTTTCACCGCTCTCGTAGCCGCCGCTGTTAAAAATCACGACCGCGCCACTTCCGTCGTCCTTCGAGACCAGGACGCCCTGCGTGATCCCGGCGAAGGACGCCAGGACCAGGCCGACCACAACGAGCAATCGCCATCGAGCTATTGACATATTCCAGCCTCCCTTCGACATGTGGTACGGGGCAAGTTACCCCTCTCACCGAGACGATCCGCTGCCACGGCGGCACGGACGCGTCATGATGTGCTTCGCAGCGAGCAGCAGGATCGAAGTGACGTGCCGGGCGGCTGGAGTACCGTATGCCTCCCGCGTGATCCGCGTGCTCCCTTCCCTTCTCGTCGAGACCGCCACCTCCTCTCTTGCCGCCTGCGTGTCTGCCGGTGCGTGCCACGGCAGCGGCGCGGCGAACCTCTATTTCACCGTCAGCCCGAGCCGGACCGGGTCTGTCGGCGGGTTAACGAACGTGAATCCTTTCCCGGATCGGGAGACCAGCCGGATCACCGGCTGACGCGGATTCCGGATCACCTCTTCCGGTGCGTTTTTGTCCATCAGGTGGTACCCGGCGTGGCCGTCGCCGAAGGCCAGGACCGATCGCGGCTGGGCCAGATCGTGCCACAGGTAGCGATACAGCAAGCCGCCAGCGTGCGCGGGCCTGCCATGTTCGAAGGACGTGCAATCTCCCAGCAGGACGAGCGTGCTCGCCCGCTTGAAACTGCTCGTCCGGGCCCGCGGCACCGAGCCGGGGATCGAATCATCCGAGTAGGCCAGGTTGTCGCGTCCGTTGTAGGTGTAGCTGGTTCCCCAGGTCTTGTAGACGTTGGCGCCCCAGGAGAGGCCGTTCGCTGCCGCATACAGATCGCCGCGGTCAGACGGACACTCGAGCTGCTTCTTGTTGGCGACAAAGCGGTCCATCTCGCCCTTCCAGGGCGGGAGGCCGATGTCTGTCACGCCGGTCTTGTTCGTCGTCCAGACCGTCCAGTAGAAGGCCGACACGTTGGGGCGCCACGGCATGTGATCGCCGTTTCCCGAGTAGGCGTAGTTGTAGAGGGCCTGCCCGAGGCCCTTGCAGTTGGCCAGGCAGAGCGATCGTTTCGCCTGCTCGCGGGCTCGCGTCATGGCCGGCAACAGAATCGACACCAGCAGGGCGATAATCGCGACCACCACCAGCACTTCGATCAGCGTGAATGCCCGAACGCCGATGCGGACAGGCCGCCGGACCGGGTGATTCGCTTTGATATGCCGCATGAGCCGTCTCCAGAGATTCAGTTCAGACACGCCGGGTTCAAGGGAACATTGGCGGCGGTGTAGCACCGCTGGAATCCGCCGAAGTCGTCGTGATCCACATCGCCATCTGCATCCACGTCCGCGGGAATGACTCCCTGGGCCGGGAACACGGTGCATCCCGAGGGCAGGGCCTGCGGGTTGTAGAGAACCGCCGGTCCGGTCGCACAGGCCAGGAAAACCGCGAAATCATCGACATCCACGTCGCCGTCGCAGTCGAAATCGACCGGCACGAGCGGCGTACAGGGGATCGAGCCGAACACACGCGCGATCTTGGAGATCCGGAGCTCGTCCATCGAGCCAAAGAGCGGATTCATCCAGTCTGTCCCGGGCGACTGGTTGATGTCCGTGGCGTCCTCACCGGCCCCGACGACGAACGGCTCGAATGAATCGGGCAGCGGGGCATCCGCGACGACCTGCGACACGAGCTGATCATTGATCCACATGCGCCAGGTGTCGTTACCCGGATCGACATAGAGCCGGGTGACGGCCACGTGCGACCAGGTGTCAGCCTGCAGGGGCACATTCGTGCGGCGCACGAGGATCGGCGGATTGGCGGAGATCAGCGCGACGCGGTCAGAGGCGCCCTGGTTGAACTGAAGGGAATCGCCGCTGCGGAAGTGGACGAGCCCGCGTGTGGCGGTGACACGCCCGTCGACGCCGATCGGATAATTGTTGATACTGATCGCGAGGCTCCGCTCGCCCTGGTCCGGATCCTGGATGGCATAGTGATTGAAGAGCGTGCGGCCGAGCGAGCCGCCCGTGCCGTCGGGCTGCAGGTCTTCCTGCACGGGCTTGACCCACATCTCGATCGTGAACGACGGTGCTTGTACCCCGATCACTTCCTTCGCGCACTGGTTGTCGATGTTCACGCCTTCGCCGCTGCGGAAATAGGGTACGCCCTTGAGCGCGGACGGGCGACCTGACGTGCCGGCTGCGTTGTTATCGATGCGGAGTTCGAAAGTCTCCTCCGCCCGCGTTCCGGCCAGGTACTGTGTCAGGATGCCGGGCGAATCCGGGCCCACGACATCTTCCGCTGCCGGCTTGACGAAGCACTCGATCGTGAAATCGCCCGCCGCCAGCGCGGTGTCGAGCTCGGGGATATCCGCGTCGTTGATGATGCCCTGGCCGCCACTGACGTTGAGCGCTCCACCGAAGCGTCCGCCGGCAGCGGCGAAGCTGGCGCCATTCTGAGCGCTGACGACCGCCGTCGCGCTCGCGCCCGAGCCGGCATTGCCGCCGTTTCCATCGAAATGCCAGAGGGCGACCGTGTTTGCATCGGTCGTATACGGTGCCGCGGGCACGACGGACAGGTCACGAGCCACCTTCGAAATGCGGACTTCGTCGATCTGGCCGAGCATCGGGAACGTGGCGTTTTCGCGCGCACCGAAATACAGAGGCTGTGCTCCGTTGGCGGGAGTGATGCCGCAGTTCATTTCGGCGACGACCGCTCCGTTCACGTACATCCGGTAGGTGCCAGACTGCCGCGTGATACCGACGTGCGTCCAGACGCCGGGCTGCAGGCTCGGACCCGACTCCTGCGTCGTGCCGCCGGCGATGTTCGCGTCGAGCTCGGGGATGTTCGCGTCGGTGATCACGCCGTTGCCGCCGCTCACCTGAAATCCGCCGCCGAACTTGCCGCCGCTGCCCTGGAATGAGGCGCCGTTCTGCGCAGTGACATTCGCATTGGCGCTTGCGCCGACGTGGGCGTTGCTGCCGTTTCCATCGAAGTGCCACAGCGCGATGGTGTTCGCGTCATCCGTGTAGGCGGCGTTCAGGTATCCCGGCGCCCCGGGGTTCCTTGCCACCTTCGAGATCCGGACCTCGTCGATCATGCCCTGCATCGGGTTGAAGCCGCTCGATGTGCCTCCCATGCGCCCGAAGATCAGGGGTTGTGTGCCGTTCGGGATGCTGAAGAATCCCTGGACCTGGGCGACGACCTGGCCGTTGATCCACATTTTGAACAGGTTGCTCTGCCGTGTGATCGCGACGTGTGACCAGGCGTCAACGGTGAAAGCAGTCTCCGGGAAGCCGGCGCTCGGCGGGTCGCCGCTGAGCAGGCCGACGCCGAACACGCCGGAGAGACCTGCGTTGAGTACTGTCTGGATCAGCGCATCGCCAAAGCGCACGAAGGGCAGGCCGCGCGTCGATGTACGACGTCCGGCCGTGTCGATCGGGTTGCTGTCGATCCGGAGTTCAAACTCCCGCGCGGTTACGGTCGGCGCATACTTTGCCAGAATGCCCGCTGCAGCCACCGTGTTGATATCGTCGGCCGCGGGCTTCACCCAGGCTTCGATGGTCAGATCCGGCGCGATGCTCAGCGTCTTGGCCGGGAAGAGCGCTACGCCGATCGCCTGCTCGATCACCTGGCCCTGCGAGACCATCGCGTCGAGTTCCGGGATGTCCTTATCCCCAATGAACGCGGCCGACGAACCTTCCGCACCACCGAGCAGGTTCAGGGCGCCGCCGAATTTCCCGTCGGTTGACGCGAAGTTCCCGTTGGGTTTGAGCAGGAAATCCGCATTGGGGCTGGCGAGTGCCGCCGCGTTGAGCCCGTCGCCATCGAAGTGCCACAGCCCGACCGTGTTCGCGTCGTCCGCGAACGGCGCCTCGAGGTATCCTGCGGCGCTCGGGTCTCTCGCGACTTTGGAGAGACGGAGCTCGTCGATCATGCCGATGTAAGGCGCGCCGCTGAAACCCTGCCCTGCCCCGAGGATGAGCGGCTGGCTGGAGTTGCCGGGGAGCTTTGGGCTCTGCACTTCGGCGATTTTCACGCCGCCGATGTACATCCTCCAGGTCGTGTCATTCCGCGTGACCGCGATGTGTTGCCACTCGTCGGGCGCCAGAGCGATCTCGTCGAGGATGGGCGCATCAAACCCGCACAGCTGACCCAGTCCGCGCGCGGTGATGGATGTGCCCGTCGAGGCGGAAGTCACCTCAGCCGGATCGCCGTAGCGGACGTACACGAGTCCCGGGGATTCGTCCGACACGTTGTTGAGGATCCGGACATTGAAACCGCGACCCGAGTCGAGGACGTCCGGCGTGTTGAAGCGTTTGTAGTGCGCCAGTAGATCCGTGATCGGCCGGGCGGGATCCAGGTCAGCCGCCGTCGGTTTAACCCAGAATTCGATGGTGAAGCTGTGATTGGTGCATGGCCCCGACCGCGGGTCGCAGGTGATGGTCGCATCGAGCTGCGGATAATCCTCGTCGAAGATGTAAGCGCCGCCGCCCTGGTTTGGAATCGGGCTCCCGCCGTTGACGACGAGTGCGCCTCCGAAACGGCCGCCCGCGGCCGCGACGAGCGTCGGCCCCTGCAGCGTCAGCGCGGGAATCCCGGCGCTCAGGGCTGCCGAATTGGCGGAGTTTCCGTTGAAATGCCACAAGCCGACGGTGTTGGAGTCGTCGGCATACTCGACGTTGAAGTTGGTCACCGACTGTGCCCGGGCGCTGTTTTGCAGCAAGAGCAACACCGCGCACAGAGCGGTTGCACACGGCAGCATGCGTTTCATGGACACGACCCTCCGTTGTCCGCGGCAAAGCATTCGGCAGCCGCGGCGCTTCTTCCCGTTGCATCACTCTCCGAGGCACGGCGCTGTCGAAAGCGCCCGCCGCGATGGCGATCACACTGCTGAACGCACTTTCCGCAATCGCCTGGCGACTGCGGCTGACACTGCGTAAGTTTTCACAGCCGCTTCCCGAAATGATGTGAGAGCGGCCGGCCTCGAATTCCGAGGCGCGCGCACCGGCGCGCCGGGCATCAAACACCTAGCTGGCCGCCTTCCTCGCGGCGTCATCTGCCGCAAGCAAGGCGAGCGTTTTTTCGAAGTGCCGGCGGAGAATCGAATCCGCCAGCTGCAGTTCACCTTGGGCGATCGCCTCGATCAACTCCCGATGGTGCTTGATTGTCAGCGAGCGCCGCTCCGGCCCGAAATTCTGCGTCTCGAGCAGTTCCACGTGCCGGGGGTGCCGGAAGAACCCCACTATCAGGCCAATGAACGAGGCAAGGACACGGTTTCCAGTGGCTTCGAGCAGGACGGCGTGGAACGCTTCGTCAATTCGAGCGGATTCGTGCCCGCCGCGATCGAGGTCGGCTTCGTACTGCTCCTCGATCTGCCGCATCGTTTCGATCTGCTTGGGCGTGATTCGCTCAATAGCCATGGGCAGCGCGGAGTACTCCAGCGCGCACCGTGCTTCCATCAGTTCGTAAAGAGAGGTGCCGCTGAGGTGGAAATGCGCGGCGAGTACATCGACGACCTGGTTATAGCTGAATTCACTGACCACAGTTCCGACGCGCGGTTGCGAACTGATCAGGCCGCCGACATCCAGCGCCTTGAGCGCCTGGCGGACCGTCGGACGACTGACGCGGAGCTGTCGGGCGAGGGCCTCTTCCGACGGAAGACGGTCACCGGGTCGGAGACCATTGGTAAAGATGAATTCCCTCACGCGGTCGACGACCTGGGAGGTCAGTGTATTCCGACGCACCGGCTTCAGGCGTGAAGGCAATGTCATCCCCTTTGCGCGGGTGTTTGTATGACAAAATTAAGTGGGGGGTTTCAGCAAGTCAATGTATTTCTGGGCAAATTGTTTGACCAGTGTTCTGGTCCACACCGAAAACCGCTGTAGCTTCCGGCGGCAGATGCGAATCCGTGCATTCAGCGCGGGTTACGGAGCAGTCCGTTCTGGAGTACCTGGTCAGCTGGCATCCGTGCCATGCGACGTTATCCCATGACATCGAAGCCATAGAGATTCGCCTTCCGCACGACAAACCGCAGGCGGATCGGCCTGTCGCCCGCCACCCCTCTCCAACTTGTTCCACCGGTCCAGCGTACCGGCTGAGCGGTTCCGGTCCCGCGGAGAGGGGCACAGTCGGATGCCGCGAACCCCGGCAGCGCCGCGCCGCGGGGGTCCTGCGCCTCGACTCGAATCTCTCCCGCCTCTGCGGCGGCGTTGACCGTCAGCGAGCCTCCCGGCGCGGCGAGAGGCTTTGTTGTGATCTCGCCCGCATCCTCGGCCGCGAGGCTGACGTAACCGTTCCATCGCAGCGTTGCGCGGGCCGTTCTCCAGATTCGCGCTCGATCGCTGTAATAGGTGGTCCCATCCCGATTCCAGGACAGATGGTCGCCGTCCCAGCAACCATAGTACAGCCACATCTCCTCGCCGACGCGAACCGGCGCGAACGTCATCCCCAGCAGGCGGTCGTAGCCGTCCTCCTCCGTGTGCGGGGCGAGCCAGACATCCTTTCCGCTCACCCGCTGCCAGGTTTTGCCCGCGTCGCGACTCATGACGAGTCGGACGTCCGTGTAGCCCTTGCGCCACACGCCCTTCTGTGTGGGCATCTCACCTTGCGGGTCCGTCCGGTCACCGTGAAAGATCAGGAGGTATCCCAGCCAGACGTCACCGACACGGTTGGCGGTGATGTCCATGTACTCGACATAATCCGCTGGGTCGCGGGATTCATCCCGTGCGATCGGAAGCACGAGTTCTTCGTCGGACCACCGAAGCAGATCCTGGGACGTCCATCGCGCGATATCGCGTCCGCCACGCGACTGGAACCCGCCGAACTGACTCTGACTCACCTCGAACCAGCAGCGGGCCTGCTCGTCATAGCCGGCGGGGCGAACGCTCGCGCCGCGCGGCCCGCCATGCGCACCTTCCCAGATCACCTGCATGCGTTTGCGCCAGTCGGGGTCCGTGTGGAATTCCGGCACGTCCTCCGCAAAGTACAGACCGGCTTCCCTGATCCTGGCGAACGCGTGGTCGTCGTCCTTGTCGATCACATTCACGAGGTAGCGTCGCTTCGGATCGCTCACGCCGCCGAACGTCCCGATATCCCGGAGCGAGTAAATCGGGCAACCCAGATTGTTTTCGAGCGACATCGCGATCGGCTCTTCGAACTGCCCGTCCTTCCACTTCGACTGCGGCGCCCGGCGAAAACCCGTCGGCCCGTTGATGCGGCGCAGCACAGGCTTGCTCCAGCGGACTCCGTCCTCGCTGGCGGCATATCCGACCGGCATTCGGAACCAGTGGGCCTTGTCATTACCGATGCTGGGATGCAGATCGCGGACGGAGGGATCCCAGTAGTGGAGGTAGTACGTCATGTGAAACCGTCCGGCGCGGTCCCGCACCACGGAGATCACGCCGCCACGGTCCCACGGCGTCCCGTCCGCCTCGTGAATCAAGCCGGTCTTGCGGGGTGCATGCAGGCGTCGCTTGAGCCCCTGCATCCGCGCGATCACCGTGTCGTCGAGGAACAGTTGAGAACCCGCCACTTTCAGCGGCTCATCTTTCGAATCGGCAGACGACTTGCTCCAACCGCTGAACGCGACTCCGGCGGCAGCTGTCTTCAGTAACGTGCGGCGGCAGAAGACGTCTTCAGGCTGCATTGTTCACCTCGCGACAGGGGGCGTGAGAACCCTACTCCCATGGGTCGTTAAACAGATCGGGCTGGACTCCGGCAAGGCATGAATACACCGCGTCCTCCCGGAAGCGGTATTTCTTCTCTAATCCCGGCGTCAGGTGGACTCCGAGGCCCGGCGCGCTCGGCGCCAGCAGACGTCCGCGCTCGATCCGCAGCGGTTCGACCAGCATCTCGCTGCGCAGCGGGTACTGCGGCATCGGCCACTCGGCCAGCCGCCCACCGCAGGCGAAGGCCGCATGATAGTTCGCCATCATCCCGACCGGACCGCCCCAGCAGTGGACCACCGTTTCAACGCCGTAGTGTGCGCACGACTGGAACACCTCCCGGACCTGACCTATGCCACCAATGACGGTAGCATCCGGCTGCACGAAGTCATACATGCCGCGGGCCGCACGGCGGCACATCTCGGCCGCGGTCGTGATGATCTCGCCGCCGCAGATCGGGGTCGTCGCCCGTCCGCGGAGCAGGGAATAGTTTTCGATGTCCATTGGCCCGAGGGGCTCCTCGAGGAAGGCGACGCGTCGGGATGTCCGTGCGGAAACCTCCTCGAGAAACAGCAAAACCTGGGCGACGGTCTGCGCGGGGTTCGCCAGGTTCTGACACATGTCGACACCGACACGGATGCCCGCGGCGGCCGCGCGCTCCAGCGTCCAGGCGGTCTTCGCCGCCTCGAAGTTGCGGGCACGGATCTTGAAGAGCTCGATCCCGAGCGGGCCGAGCAGCTCAATCTCCTGCTGCATCAACGCCGGGCCGGGAGAGTCGCCGCCGCTTCCGTACAGCTGCAGCGAATCGACGGTCCTGCCGCCAAACAGACTGCAGGCCGGCACGCCGAGAGCCTTGGCGACGGCGTCTACGAGGGCAATTTCGCACGCCGCCAGGACGTGCCGGGCCGCTCCCTGCAAGCTCCAGTAGCCGGTAACCTTGCACAGGTCGGCATAGCGGGCATGGATATCGGAGGCTTCGCGCCCGATCAGGCAGGGGGCCACGAGCCGGACAATCTCTTCAAACACCCGCGGCGCGAAGACGGCCAGGTAACCTTCGCCAAGCCCGGTCGTACCGTCCTCGAGCGTGATCTGCACCATCCCGCAGGTTCTCATTCCGCTACGGAGGTGGACGCGGACTTCGAGGTTGTCCTCCGAGGCGTATGGCACGCTCAGGAGGACCGGACGGACGTCGGTGATGCGCGGCATCAGTATCCTCTCGCGAAGTCGACCGCAGACTCCAGGGGCTCATTTCGCAGGTAGCGTTCCAGATTGCGCTCGAAAAACGTGATCTTCCCGTCGACCTCTTCGGAGAATCCACCCGCCGTATGTTGCGTGAGGATCACGTTGGGGCACGCCCACAGTCGGCTGTCGGGCGGCAGAGGTTCCTCGCGGGTGACATCGAGCACTGCTCCGCCGAGGCGGCCGGACTCGAGTGCATCCGCGAGGGCCTCCTCGTCGAGAAGCGTCCCGCGCCCGACGTTGACCAGGATCGCGCCGGGCTTGAGAAGGCCGATGCGGCGACGGTCGAACAGGTTGCGTGTGCCGGGAGTATCGGGCAGCGCGCAGCAGACGAGGTCAATTCCGGGCAAGGCCCGGTCGAGCTCCCTGGGCGTTGAGAGCGCGCCGGCGAGCCGCGCCTGGTCGTAGACCGCAACATGACAGCCGAATGCTCCCACCAGGAAGGAGAGCCGCTTTCCGATCGAGCCGTACCCGACGAGCAGGGCACGGGCATCGGAGAGCAGACGCAGACGTGGGCGAATCTCGAGCTTCTTCCAGAGCCGGCGCAGGCGAAGTCGAGCGCATTCGTCGATTCCGCGGTAGAGTGCAAGGATTCCCGCGAGCACGCTTTCGGACACGGCCTCGGCAAAAAACCCGTGCAGGTTCGTGCAGGTGATGTGCTGCAGCGCGCCGCTCCAGTCCAGATGCAGATAGCGGTCAAAACCGACGGAATCGAGCTGCAGCCAGCGGAGTCGGTGCGCCTTGGAGAGCCACTCCGGCGGGCAACTGCCAAACGCGACCTCCGACTCGAGGAAAGCGCTCTCGGCCCCGTCACCGGACGCCTCGGGATCGGCAAAGTAGATGTCGTGCCGGCCGGCGATGCTCCGCAGGCGTTTGCGATGGGTATCCGTCAGGTCCAGGTTCGTGAAGATTCTCATGTGTGTTCCGGTTTGACGTACGTGCAGTAGAAGCGGGCATTGGCGGCCCCGTCACCCTCGAAACGCACTCTCAGCCGCCATGGAGCATCGAGCTTGACGGGTGCCGCGCCGGTCGCCCACGTGACCGGCTCGCGCAGGCCGGATTGCGCGACCACGCCCGCCGGCCGATCCGCACGCGCGCCCAGCGGGCGGAAACCGTGGTCCACGATATCGATTTCAAGCCGCGCCTGAGGCCCCAGGCCGTCGGCGTTCACGGCGAGCCGAGCACCGCCCGGCATCGGCGGCAGCGTCTGGCTCGTCCAGAACGAGCCCGGTTTCTGTGGCGCCAGGTGTGCGAACCTGTCGCGCGGCAAGGTTGCGAGACCCACCTCGCAGAGGTTCTCGATTGCCTCGTGCTCGCCAACGCCCGCCCCGTACCAGATGTACGTCTTGTCCTCGTGGTTAACGAATGCGCTGCCCTGGAGCAGCCGGAGCGTTTTCCAGCCGGATGGCTCCGCTCCCCAGCGGATGAAGGGGAAATCAGCTATCGGCTCGCGAAAGAGCATGCCATCGTTGCTCAGCACCAGCCCGAGATTCATCCTCACGTCCGGGCGACGGTTCGTCGGTGGCCCTTCCCATGCACCGTAGAGCCCGAGCAGCACATTCCGGCGGTGCCAGACGGCCGCCCCGAGGTGCACCTGGCGGCCGACGTGAAACTGCGGCTGCTTCTCCGGGCGGTGAAAACTGATGATGCCGGCTTCCTCCCACGTTGTCAGGTCCGGCGACGCGAAGGACACCATCGATCTCTTGGGGTTGGCAGGGGGGTAGCCGCTCTGTCCGTTCGCGTAGTAGATCCCGTTCCAGCGATAGCAGCCGCTGATCTCCGTCCAGATCTTGCGGACGGCGGGGTTTTTCTCGTAGTCCTTCCACCTCAGGCCGTCGGCGCTGTACGCGACACAGAGCAGCGGCACCTGCCCGATGCCCTTGTGATGGTACCCGGTGTAGACCATCTTGAATCGTCGGTCAGGGTCGGACTCATGCGGTTCGTACAGCACGACGGGGTTATAGCAGTCGCGCTCGAGCCCGAGGAGGTTGTTTTTGCGGCTGCCTTTGTAGGTCACGAGATCCAGTTCTGGCTTTTCCCATCGGATGCCGTCAGTACTCTCCGCGTATGCGAGACGGAGGTTGCCGCGGCCGGGTTCGAAGTCCTCCCAACTGTCCACGCCTGAGTACCACATCCGGAATGTGCCATCGAGCCGGAGGACTGTCCCGTACATGGCGGCGAAGAAACAGTCGGGCGTTCCGGGGCCTCCGCGGCGCAGGACCGGATTCTCGGGGTGGAGTTGCGGTTCGAGCATCGTGAGGGCGAGCCCGCTCCGCAGCGGAATCCAATGGTCGTCAAACGAGAACAGGACCCACTCATCCGGATCCACGCCGGTGACGGCCGCGTTGGAGGGCGTCGTGAACTCGCAGAACGGAGAGGCTGCAGCAGACTCGCCGCCGCGTACGGTTTCGACCAACCCGGAGCCGAGTGCGGCGACCGAGCCTGCGAGAAGGCTGCGACGGGACACGGGGGTGTCCCCGGCTGTCGTCCTGGACATGTGCGAACTCCGTCTGCGGGTGATGACGTGAAGTACTGCTGCCGACGTTTCGGCGCGCGGATTATCGCAGACGCGCGGGCAGATTCAATGGTTTGTATGACAAATCCTTAACTTTCTACGCGACACCCAGTTGTATTCTGGAGCGAGCCAAAAAAGGTCCGTCTGTCTCGCGCGCCTGCGCCTTGCGGAGCCCCGTCTGCGGGTTTAGAGTCGCCGCAGCGGAGACCTGTCGCGCGCGTTTTTCAAGCGGACACTTCCAAGCACGGGAAGCGGAGACGATGTCGTGCGGCCACTGAAGTCAGGCGAAATCAAGGGGACGTGGGGAACGGTGCTGCTGCCGATCGCGGAGGGCGAAGCAATCGACCTCGGGCGACTGCGGGATCAAATCGATGCGCTCATCGCCTCCGGTGTAGAGGGTCTATACACCAACGGAACGGCGGGAGAGTTCTACACCCAGTCCGACGCGGAGTTCGAAGCGATTCACGATCTGCTGGTTGATCGCTGCGACGCGGCCGACATGCCGTTCCAGGTCGGGGCGAGCCAGATGAGCCCACAAATGTGCCTCGAGCGCATCCGGCGTTCGGTGCAGTGGAGACCCTCCGCGATCCAGGTGATCCTCCCGGACTGGTTCCCCGTGAGCGATGCGGAAGCGGTGGCATTCCTCCAGCGCGCGGCGGAGGCCGCCCATCCCATCGGGCTCGTGCTGTACAACCCACCGCACGCCAAGCGCGTGCTTCAACCGGAGGATTTCGGCCGGATCCGCCAGTCGGTTCCGTCACTCGTCGGGATCAAGGTGGCCGACGGTGACGGGCAGTGGTACGCGCGCATGCGCGAGGCGTCACGGGACCTCTCCGTGTTCGTCCCGGGTCACCACCTGGCCACCGGCATCAGCAACGGGGCTCACGGTTCGTACTCGAACGTGGCTTGCCTCAACCCGCGTGCCGCCCGGCAATGGTACAGGCTGATACTGGCGGACATGGGTGCGGCGCTGGAACTCGAGCAGCGCATCCGCCGGTTCATGGATGAGCATATTGTGCCGTTCATCGTGCAGGGGCGCTATGCGAACCAGGCGGTCGACAAGCTCCTGGCCGCGATCGGAGGATGGGCGCCGGTCGGGACGCGCCTGCGCTGGCCGTATCGGTGGATTCCCGAGGAGGAGGCTGTGCGACTCCGCCCAGTCCTTGCCCGCGCGCTGCCGGAGTTCCGCTGCTGAAGGGTTCGCATCGTTCGAGGTGCTGCATGGAAACTGCCCGTTTGCATAGACGCTCCCTGGCCGCCTGGCTGAGAGTCCTCGGTATCTCTGCGCTGCTCGCGGGAGGGGCTGGTTGTTCGAAAGACGAGAACAAGCCGGCCGTTTCTGAGGGGGTGGCGGACGCGACCCTGTACGTGAAGTGCACGTCCTGCGGGGAGGGCCGCAAGGTTTCGCTGGAGGAGATGACGAAGCTGTTCCCGCCTGCCGGCCTGGAGATGAGCACAGCCAGGGCCACATGCGCCAAATGTCAGAAGGCGGCGGTCGAGCGAGCGGTCCGGTGCCCGAACGACGGCAGCATCTTCACGTTGAAGCAGGCGAGAGAGGTGTCGTTCGAGCCTTGTCCCGCGTGTGGGTGGACGCAGGCTGACGCTCTGCGCAAAGGATCGCAGGCCAGGTGATCTGAGGCTCTTCGTCAGCTGGCCTCGGCCCGTCGGGCATGCAAGTACTGATACAACGATTGGTGGTGTATTGATGTCACGATCCAGGATTTCTGGTTCACTTGTCATCGCCGGTGCAGCCTGGTTGCAGATCGCGGGTGTTGCGCAAGCGGAGCCTCAGACTGCCGTCGCGCCGACGACCGACGCGCTGCGGATCGGCTCCCGGCTCGAGCCTTTCCTGGACCACTACCTCATTGACCGCATGGCGGGAGCGAGTCTGAAACTCGGCGTTCCGCAGCCGGCCGAGATCGCCATCACGTTCGACCGCCCATGGGAGGGCGTGGCCGTCGGGTATGTGACGGTCATCCAGGATGGCGGCACGTACCGGATGTACTACCGCGGGCTTCCCGACAGCGACGTCCCCGACGGGACCGACCTGGAAACCACCTGCTACGCCGAGAGCCGCGATGGGGTGACGTGGACCCGACCCAATGTGGGGCTGTTCGAGGTGAACGGTACGCGCGAAAACAACGTGATCCTCGCGCGGCAGGCGCCGTCGTCGCACAATTTCAGCCCATTCCTGGACACCGCGCCGGGAGTGGCGCCGGAGCAGCGATTCAAAGCGCTGGCGCTGGGCAAGAGCGGACTGCTTGCCTTCACCTCCGCCGACGGCATCCACTGGAAGAGGATGCGCGACGAGCCGGTGCTTACCAGTAAAGATTTCGCGTTCGACTCACAGAACGTCGCCTTCTACTCGGCACTTGAGAACTGCTACGTCTGCTACTTTCGTACATGGAAGAACAACGTGCGCTGGATCAGCCGGTCCACCTCGAAGGACTTCCTCAGCTGGACCCCGTCCGCCGAGATGAGCTACGGCGACACGCCCCCCGAGCATCTGTACACCAACCAGACTCACCCGTATTTCCGCGCGCCGCACATCTACATCGCTACTGCGGCCCGCTTCATGCAGGGCCGGCGGGTGCTGAGTGACGCCGAGCTCCGCGACAACGCCATCCCCCCGGGCTGGCTGAAGGATGACTGCTCAGAGGTCGTCCTGCTCACCAGTCGTGGCGGCACGCGATATGACCGCAGCTTCATGGAAGCGTTCGTGCGTCCGGGCCCGGGTGTGCGCAACTGGGTCTCGCGATCGAACTACCCGGCCCTCAACGTGGTGCCGACCGGGCCGGAGGAGATGTCGTTCTATATCCAGCGGGAGAACGGGCTGGCAAACCATCATCTCCGCCGCTACACGCTGCGGCTCGACGGCTTTGCCTCGGTCAATGGTCCCTACCGCGGCGGCGAGATGATCACCCGGCCGGTCATCTTTGATGCACCAACGGATGCCGGTTCCGGCGTGCAGCTCGTGTTGAACTATGCCACGTCGGCGGCGGGCGTGATCCGCTGCGAGCTTCAGGATCGAGAGGGTCGCCCGATGAAGGGCTACTCGCTGGAGGAATGTGACGAGCTGATCGGGGACCGCATCGCCCGGGCAGTCACCTGGCGGGGCAGTGCCGACGTCAGGTCGATTGCGGCAACGCCCGTGAGGCTCCGGTTCCGGCTCAAGGATGCCGATCTCTATTCGATGCGGTTCGCGCCGACGCGGCCCTGATGCCGGCCGGCTGCATGCGCCTCCCACATTGACGCCGTTGCCATTAAACTGGTCGTCGATCTGATGGCCGCGGTTCCGCGTGGCGTGAGCCCACAGGCCAGACCGATAGAGCAGGACTTCTGAGGTAAGGTACGACCATGAAGCAGAGATACACCGGCCTGATTGCGGCGACTTTCACGCCCATGAACGATGACGGGACGCTGAAGCTCGATCGGGCTGCGCCGATGGTGGAGTTCCTGCAGCGTTCGGGCATCAAGGCCCTCTACGTCGTGGGCAGTACGGGTGAAGGCGTTTCGCTCAGCGCGCGCGAGCGCCGGCAGGCGGCCGATGCGTTTGTGCGCGCCGCCCGGGGGCGGATGCCGGTCATCGTCCAGGTCGGACACACCAGCCTGACGGAGGCGCGAGAACTGGCCGCGCACGCGCAGGAGATCGGAGCGGACGCCGTGTCCGCGGTGCCGCCGTTCTACTTCAAGCCTTCCTCCGCGGCGAACCTGGCCGACTGCATGGCCGAGATTGCGAAGGGTGCACCCGGGCTGCCGTTCTACTACTACCATGTCCCGGCCATTACGAACGTCGGGCTCGACCTGGTGGAGTTCATCCGTCTGGCGCGCAAGCGGGTGCCGACGTTTGCTGGCATCAAGTACACAGCGCCCACCGTGCACGAGTATGTCGCGTGCGTGACTGAGGCGGGCGACGACCTGGACATCTTCTGGGGCGTGGACGAGATGCTGCTGTTCGGGCTGACGGCCGGGGCCAGGGGAGCCGTGGGCAGCACGTACAACTATGCCGCCCCCGTCTACCGCCACGTCATCGAAGCGTTCGAGCGCGGCCAGATCGACGAGGCGCGCGTTTGGCAGGGCCGCTCGGTCGAGATGATCCGTCGGATCCTCGACGCGGGGGGGTTGGCCTCGCAGAAGGCGGTCATGCGGCTGATCGGGCAGGACTGCGGACCGACGCGATTGCCGCTCACGCCGCTCAGCAGCGAGCAGGTGGACCGACTGGCCGGTCGTCTTCGCGAGATCGGCTACTTCGAATGGGGGCAGTAGTCCCGCGGGCGTGTCGGCGGAAGCGGCGGGGGGGCAACGGCTGATCGCGCTCCGCCGGTCGCACTCATCCACATTCAGCCGGCGCCGGCCGGGCGACGGCAGACCAGGAGCGTCAGGTCATCCGCCTGACGCACGTCACCCGGAGATGCTGCGGACAACGGCAAGCCGCAAAACACGGTTCTCCAGATTCGACACCCGCACCTTCTCTCCACAGCCGCCATGGATCGCATTGTGCGCTGCTCCGGACTGCGGGACGATTCCCGTATGGCGTCAATTTGTCCAATCCGATACCCTGAGGCCGTTCTGATAGTCGGGTAATTTCACCAATCTGTTTGTTGCCTTCCTGGCCGGCGATCGGTCAGGACGGTCCTGTCTTGCGTCTCCGGGTCCGGACGATCGGGGCAGACGGCGGCTCAGGCATATCGTGAGAGTCCGATGAGCGGACGAACTGCGGATCAACCCCCCCCGTGCGCGCCGACCTCGCCGGATGCGACGTCCCATCACACAGTCGAACAGCTTCTCGCTGAATTGTCCCACGTGCTCGTCGTACCACCGGGTGCTGCTGTTTGCGACCGAGCCGACGAGCGGGCCTCCCGAGGGGGCGCGGGCGGTCTCGAAGCGATAGCAGCGCGACGGCTCGAACCCGGCACCGCTCACTGATCGGGCAGCTTCAGCTGAACGCCGGAGGCATCGCCGGCACATGTGCAGGCAACAGATCGAAAGGAACATGCCATGGCACGCATCGGAGTAGCTGTAACGTGCACACTGACGGCTTTGGTCGCTCTGGTGGTCGCGCCCGCATCCGCCCAGCAGGTCAGGGGGGAGCCGGGCTCGCCGGGGGCGACGACAACGATCGACGGGAAACAGTTGCCCCCGCCCGACCCGAAATTCGGAGGGACGATCCAGGAAACCGCAATGAAGTCGAAACCGTGGTGGGCCCCGCGCGTCGTGCCGCCGAAAGGCGCGCCGAACGTGCTTCTCATCATGACCGATGATTCCGGCTTCGGCGTGCCTGGCACGTTTGGCGGCGTCATCCCGACACCCGCTCTTGATCGAATCGCCACGGCGGGGCTGCGTTACACCAACTTCAACTCGACCGCGCTCTGTTCGCCCACACGGGCGGCGCTCATTACCGGCCGCAATCACCACTCCGCGGGCTTCGGCGTCGTCTCGGAGCAGGCCACCGGCTTTCCCGGCTACAACAGCATCGTTACAAAGAACAAGGCGACGATCGGCCGTATCCTCCGGGACAACGGGTATTCGACCTCCTGGTTTGGAAAGGCCCACAACACGCCGGCGTTCGAGGCCAGCCAGGCGGGGCCGTTTGATCGATGGCCCATCGGGCTGGGTTTCGAATACTTCTACGGTTTCCTGGGGGGCGATGCGAACCAGTGGCAGCCGAACCTGTTCCGGAACACGACGCAGATCTACCCGTTCGAGGGCAAGCCGGGCTGGAACCTGACGACGGCCATGGCGGACGATGCCATCGACTACATGCACCGCCTCAACCAGATCCAGCCGACGAAGCCGTTCTTCATCAAGTACGCTCCGGGCGGGACGCACGCGCCGCATCACCCCACGCCAGAGTGGACGCAGAAGATCCGCGACATGCACCTGTTCGACGACGGGTGGAACAAGCTGCGCGAGACCATCTTCGCCAACCAGAAACGGCTTGGCGTGATTCCTCAGGACGCCCGGATGACGCCCTGGCCCAAAGACATGCTTAAAGAGTGGGATCAGTGCACCGCGGACGAGAAGAAGCTGTTCATCCGGCAGGTCGAAGTTTTCGCAGCGTACGTCGCCTACACCGACCATGAAATCGGCCGCGTGATCCAGGCCGTCGAGGACATGGGCAAGTTGGACGACACGCTGATCATCTACATCAACGGCGACAATGGAACCAGTGCCGAGGGCGGTCTTTTCGGGTCACCCAACGAAGTCGCGTTCTTCAACGGCGTCGCCGTCCCTGTCGAGGTCCAATTGGCAAGGTATTACGAAGACTGGGGAACTGAAAAGACCTACAACCACATGGGGGCACACTGGGCCTGGGCGTTCGACACGCCGTTCAGCTGGTTCAAGCAGATCTCGTCCCACTTCGGCGGCGTCCGGCAGGGCATGTGCGTCTCCTGGCCCGGGCACATCAAGGACACCGGCGGCATCCGGAACCAGTTTCATCACATCATCGACGTCGTCCCCACCATTCTCGAGGTTACAGGCATCCGGGCGCCGGAATCGGTGGACGGCATCCCGCAGGCGCCCATTGAGGGGACCAGCTTCGCCTACACGTTCGATGCCGCCAACGCGAACGCCCCGTCGCGGCGCAAAACGCAGTACTTCGAGATGTTCGGGGATCATGCCCTCTATCACGAGGGCTGGATCGCGAGCACAAAGGTGACGCGCGCGCCGTGGGAGACATTCGGTGCCGCCAACCCCGACCCCGTGAACAATGTGACCTGGGAGCTCTACGACCTGACGAAGGACTGGACCCAGTGCGAGGACGTCGCAGCAAAATACCCTGAAAAACTGGAGGAGATGAAGAAGCTGTTCCTCGAGGAGGCCCGCAAGTACCAGGTGTTCCCGATGGACGCCTCGGTGGCCGCCCGCATCGTGGCGCCGCGCCCGAACATCACCGCCGGGCGCACGGAGTTCGTCTACACGCGCCCGATGACCGGCCTCCCGCAGGGCGACTCCCCGATGATTCTCAACACCTCCTACACCATCACCGCGGATATCGAGGTTCCGCCGGGCGGGGCGGAAGGGATGCTCCTCACCTCGGGCGGGCGCTTCGCTGGATACGGCTTCTATCTGCTGAAGAGCAAGCCGGTGTTCCTCTGGAACCTCATTGATCTGAAGCGCGTCCGCTGGGAAGCTCCCGAGGCCCTCAGCCCCGGACGGCACACCGTCGAGTTCGATTTCAAGTACGACGGGCTGGGGGCGGGAACGCTCGCGTTCAACAGCATGATCGGCCTGGGTCGCCCGGGGACCGGCACGCTCAAGGTCGACGGCAAGGTTGTTGCCACCGAGACGATGCCGCACACACTTCCCATGATCCTGCAGTGGGACGAGAGCTTCGACATCGGTTCGGACACACTGACCGGCGTGAACGACGCCGACTACCACCCGCCGTTCGCGTTCACGGGCAAACTGAGCAAGCTGACCGTCAGGGTGGACCGCCCGAAGCTGTCGCCCGAAGACATGCGGAAGCTCGAAGAGGCGGCCGGGAAGGTAGAGGCCGGAAGGGAGTAGGACGGTGGTCCGCGGGAAAACCACGGGTGCAGCGACCGTTCGGAAACGACACGTCAGACGCCTATCAAGAAGAGGTGCGTACATGAATCGCTTCAGGAGTGCCGTCCTGGTGGCAACCAGTCTGCTGATCGGCCCTGGTGTACCGGGTGCCGCGAGGGCTGCAGAAGGCGAGCTGCCCGGGCCGGCCGAGATGCGGGCGATCGCGGAGGAAGGTTTCATCTACGGCCTTCCGCTGGTCATGAACTACGCCGTCTGCTACGAGTTCTGGATCGACAGGAGCTCCGCGCAGTACAAGTGTCCGATGAACCGGATTCACAACGAGCACAACACCTTCACCTACAAGGACACGGCGGTGGTCACGCCGAACAGTGACACACCCTACTCCTTCGTCTGCCTCGATCTCCGCGCCGAACCGTACGTGCTCTCCGTGCCCGCGGTGGAGAAGGGTCGCTACTACTCCCTCCAGTTCACCGACTGGAACACCTTCAACTTCGGTTACGTGGGCAGCCGCGCGACCGGCTGCGAAGCGGGCGACTACCTCGTGGCCGGCCCCGACTGGAACGGCGAGACGCCGCGCGGCATCCGGAAGGTCCTCCGCCCGACGACGCAGTTCACAATCGTGATCTACCGGACGCAGTTGTTCGGCCCGGACGACATGCCCAGCGTGAGGAAGGTGCAGGAGGGATACGAGGTCCAGCCCCTGTCGGCCTGGCTGATGCAGCCCGCTCCGGCGCCGGCTCCGTTCCTCGATTTCCCGAAGATCGACAAGGAAACGGCGAAGCGCGACTTCTTCGCGTACCTGGGGTTCGTGCTGCAGTTCGCCCCGCCCGGCCCCGAGGAGAAGGCCATTCGCGACAAGCTCGCCCGCATCGGCGTCGGACCCGGTCGCAGCCTCGAGCTCCGCGAGCTGTCGCCGGAGCAGAGGACGGCCGTCGCCGAAGGCATGAAAGCGGGCGAAGAGAAGGTGGAAGCGAAGGTCGCCGCTGCCGGGAAGCGGATCAACGGCTGGAACATCGCGTCGGTGTTCGGCGACCGGGCCTACTACAACGGCGACTGGCTGCTCCGTGCGGCGGCCGCCAAGGCCGGCATCTACGGCAACGACGCCGTCGAAGCCATGTACCCCATGACGCGCTGGACGCCCGACGGCGAGATCCTCGATGCGGGCAAATCGAATTACACACTGACGTTCCCGGCCGGCCGGCTCCCGCCGGTCAACGCCTTCTGGTCGGTGACCATGTACGACGGCAAGACACAGTTGCTGATCAAGAACCCGATCGACCGGTATCTCGTCAATTCGCCGATGCTGCCGCGGATGAAGAAAAACGCGGACGGCTCGCTCACGCTGTACATTCAGAAGAACTCGCCCGGTCCGGAGAAGGAAAGCAACTGGCTGCCGGCGCCCGACGGCCCCATGTACCTCGTGATGCGGCTCTACTGGCCGAAGACCGAGCCGCCGTCGATCCTGCCGCCTGGCGAGGGCACGTGGGAGCCGCCGGCGATCACGAAGGCGAGTCGATAGTCCATGCGGCGCCCGGCAGGCGGGCGGACGTCAGGTGGACGGGAGTGTGCCGCATGCAACACGATCGGGATGCGCGCGTCGAATCGCCGGCACCGGCCAGTGGGGCCCGCCGATGGCGGATGGGGCTCGGGCTGCTGTTCGGTGCGGTCGTCGCTTACCTGCTCGTCGCCTTCGTCATCCTGCCGACCGTGTGGCACAGGTACGAGCAGCGGCACCCGGCGATCGCAGACGTGCCGAACGTCACGCACACGAAGAGTGGGATCCCTGGTGATCCGCTCAATATCGCGCTCATCGGCACCGAGGAGCAGTTCCACCGCGGCATGCTCGCCGCCGGGTGGTACCCCGCCGACCCGATCACGATGGCGAGTTCGCTGCGCATCGCGATCGGCGTCGTATTCAAGCGCCCATTCGACGAGGCACCGGTCAGCCCGCTCTACCTGTGGGGCCGCAAAGAGGATCTGGCGTTCGAGAAGCCCGTGGGGAACAACCCGCGCGAACGGCACCACGTGCGTTTCTGGCAGTCCGACAAACGCGACGAGGAGGGCCGCCCGCTCTGGATCGGGGCCGCCACGTTCGATACGCACGTCGGCTTCAGCCGCGACACCGGCCAGATCACGCACCACATCTCGCCCGATGTGGACAAAGATCGTGACTTGATTCTGGCGGACCTGGAAAGGGCCGGCGCGCTGGCCTCCACATACTGGGTCGACGGCTTCCACACGGTACGCGAGGGAAAGAACGGCGAGGGCGACCCGTGGCGGACCGACGGACGTCTCGGGGTCGGCGTGCTCGCGTCGGTCGCGGCGACGGGGCAGGCTGCGACCGGGCCGGCCGGCACGTCCGACGCGCCGTAGTCGCCCGAACTCGAGTGGCATGACGTTCAGCGATCACAGCAAAGGAGACGGTCATGAAGACGGCATCGTGGTGCCTGGCATTCGGCGCGGCGCTGGCGTGCGCGGTACCGCCGGCGCCCGCCCAGACGGCGACGAACAGACGTGAGGCGGACGAAAAGCTGATCCGCCAGTCGGCGGACGCGTTCACCAGGGCGTTCAACAGCGGCGATGCCAGGGCGGTGTCGTCCTTGTGGACGACCGAGGGCGAGTACATCGACGAATCCGGTGCGGTCACCTCCGGGCGCGAGGCGATCGAGAAGGAGTTCGCCGCGTTCTTCAACCGCCGCCCCGGCCTCTGCATGAAGACGGTCGTCAACTCGATCCGGTTCCTCGGGCCGACGGTGGCCCTCGAGGAGGGCACCAGCCGCCTCAGCGATCCGAAGGAGGGCGACCTCTCCGTGGCGGCGTACACCGCCCTGCACGTGAAGCAGGACGGCAGGTGGCTCATGGCGAGCGTCCACGATCGGGAGAGCGCCAGCCTGACGAATTATGACCGGCTCCGCGCGCTCGAGCCGCTGATCGGAGACTGGATCGCCCGCAGCGGAGACTCACGTGTCGAGACCTCCTGCAAGTGGATCCAGAACCGCAACTTCATCTACCGGTCGTCTACTGCATACCGTGGGGACACCGTGACGGGCAGCGGCTTCGAGGTGATCGGAATCGACCCCGAGCGCGGGCAGATCACGTCCTGGCATTTTGCGGGGGACGGCGGCGTCGGGCACAGCCTCTGGCACCAGGAGGGCGGCAACTGGGTCATGGAGGCGCGGGGCTCGATGCCGGATGGCCAGGCCACGTCCGCAGTCAACATCCTCGTGCCGGTGGACGCCGACACGTTCACGTGGACCTCGACCGAGCGGGTCATCGACGGGCAGTCACTCCCCGACAGCCCTGTGGCCCGCATCGTTCGCACCAAGAAAGCGAAACAAGGAGAATGACCATGACGCGCTCGACCATCCTCTGCGTTGCGGTGCTTGTCGCCGCGAGCCTCGTGCCCGGTGACGCGGTCGTCGCACGCGGTTTCGGCGGCGGAGGCTTCAGTGGCGGCGATCGGAGTTTCGGCGGCGGGGG
>CAZJTF010000071.1:0-23309 GCA_964548565.1 uncultured Planctomycetales bacterium
TTGTCATCAGCTTCGGAGAAATTTATGCCCAGAATCCGAATCTTGGTACTGCCGACCGTGATCAGCGTGTTGTTGATCACCCCTCCGTCGCTGTCCTGCAACCCCTGAGGCAGGTCCGGCCCGATCCGCCAATCAACTGCAAGCTGCCTCAGTTCCTGCACGCGGATGACAGCCGTGCCCGCGGCTCCGTTCGCACCGGCTATGCGGATCAGGTAGGGCCGCCCGCCCGTCACCGGAATCGTCACACAGGAGGCGGGTGCACCGCACGATGAATCTCCGCAGTCGTCATTACAGGCGATCTCGTCACCGGGCGACGCGGGGCAGGTCTGGTCGTTGAAGACGCTGATGACCGTATCGAAGTCGGAGCCGCAGGTGTCGATCACGATCTGCCCATCAAATCCTGCCGTGTAGCGGTACCAGATATCACCACTCCAGTTCGAATTCCCGCAGGAGGCGGTGCCATCCGACGTTGCAGCAACAGTGGAGCCGCTCAGCGGCTGCGTGCCGACCGGCAGGGCATCTGCGCAATCGTCATTGGGAGGTGGAGGCGGGAGCGGGGGCGGAGCGGCGTCAATGTACAGCGTCTCAACACCATTGTGACCGAATGAAATCGCGTAGACGCTTCCGCCTCCCGGCTTCGAAAGGCCGTCGAGCGCCGGGGCAGTGATGCTGTTCGCGCCGATGCGGACGAGGTATGTCTGTGCGCCGACCGTGTACTCCACCTCCCACCTCTGCCACTCACCGGCAGCGTAGGCGAGACCGGTATTGATGTAGGCGGAGCCATTGTAATTGTGGTAGAAACCGCCAGTGATCCGACCGAGCGCCCGGTAAGCCGTGGCGTTGTTCTCGAGAATCAGGGCGCCGTCGGCGCCGGGCGGAACGTAGAGCACGAATGTCATCCTGATCCGGTGTCCTTCGACCTCCTGCGAAGCGAAGAACGCGCGTGGACTGCCCGTCCCCGTGGCGTTTCTGCTTGTCGAGAGATAGTGATGACCGGTGAAGGCGCCGGGAGTACCTCCGGTCACCACGATGTCGCGGGGCGGATAAGCCGTCCACGTTCCGGCCAGCGTCACCGCCGGTGCCGTGCCCACAGTATCCTGCTCGAAGCCAGCCGAATCGAACAACGTGATGCCGGTGGTCAGATTCTTCACCTCGAGGGCGGCGCATGGCGAAAGCACTCCCTGGGCAGTCCACCAGGCCAGGAAGACAACGATCAGGCGTCGCAGGTTCATATGGCGCCCTGCACCTCCGACATTACGATGTAACCCGATTTCCCCTCAGCGGGCGAGTGGCACGTTGAGCCGCTGCTCGCCCAAGGCGGCATCGAGACTGCCCAGGTCTGCAGGCACTTGCAGACTCGTCGCTCCTGACCCGGCACACTGACGGCGGCCTCAGGGTGCGGAGATCTCCCGGATCGTTCCGATCAGCAGCAGGTCAGGATGGTGCCCGTACCACACCCCATTGATGTCGCCACCGCCGGTTTCGCCTCCGAGCAGATAGATCCGGTCATGCTTGACGACCGTCATCGGCAGGTTGTTGTCGATCGGGAGCTTGTCGGCCGAGCCGAAAAGGCCTGTCTTCGTATCATAGACGAAGCAGTCATTGTGAAGCCCGCTTGCCTTTCGGAAACTGGATGCCTCTCCGTACTTCGGACGCATCTTCCCGTCGGGGTCTGCAACCCAGGCATACTGATGACCGCCGGGAAGGAGAATGTAGCGGTCCTTGTAGACCAGATTGCTGCTCTTGGGAAAGTTGCCGCTGGACACCGGCAGGTCACGCAGGCGTGTCCATTTTGCGTGCTCCGGATCATACATCCAATTGTCGACGACCGTGCAGTATCCGTAACTGCGCTCCTTGTCCTTCCGGTCACCCGTCGCGCCGCCGATCACGTAGATCCTGCCCTTGACGAACGCCGCCGCATGAACCATCCGGGGCGTGCCGGGCAGTTCAGGCAGCTGTTTCCACCCGGCATCGAGGTCCCGGGTGTCAATCATCCACAGCCGGGCCCCCATGCGGGGAGTCTTCTTCGCTCGATCGTGATCGGTGTAAAAACCGATCTTGCCGTCATAATCGGCTCCGCCAACCATGTAGATCCGCTTGTCGGCCACGCACACGGCCGCCGTGGTAATTGGATATGGTAGTTCCGGAAGCTTTGACCACTTCCAGCCATTCTTCGTGCGGCTCAGCTTGTAGCCGTCGGCATAGCAGCAGGGCTCGGTATAACTGAACCCGCCCCAGAGGTACATGGCATCATCCACGACGGCAGCGAAAAGACCCTGTCTTGGCGCCCCGGGCCATCGCGGCAGATCCTGCCACCCCTCTTTCATGCGCGACAGATCGAGCCCCCACGCTTTGTCCAGGAAGCCACGCGGGTAGCGTCCCGGCTTTCGCTCGTTGTCACTTTCGGATCCGCTGCAGAAACCTCCAACCGTGATCAGCCAATCTCCCAGGAATCCACCATCGCTGTCCTGATACCCCTGCGGAAGATCAGGGCCCGGCCGCCAGTCAATCTTGAGCATCGGGCTGAGTTGATCCTGCGGTCGATAGGCGGAATCGTCCTCCGCTCGCGCGGAACCCGGCAATAAGGCGACAACACAGGCGAGGATGAAAGCCGCTGAGATTGGTCGCATCAATCGCTCTCCAACGGAACCATGAAAGGAGCAACTCCCGACCCCACCGGCCCAACGTACCGGCGGAGGATCAACTTCGGACGGCGCTACTGGCGACGACGTCTGAGCGTTCGCGGATGGCGGCCACGCACGGCTTCAAAACCACCGTTCCCACAAACGTCAGGTCGAGCGCGCGACAGACTACGCGAGTCGGCGACGACGCAGGATCAACGCCATGCCACCGAACCCGAGAAGCACGAGTGAACCGGGCTCGGGCACGGCGTCGATCCAGAAATGATCGTCGCCGAAGTGGTTGAAGTAGAGACCGTCCACGTCACCTCCGCCGGAGTACACCGGCACGGTCACGGACGCTCCGTCGACGCCGACTTTCCAGGTGGGAGCGCCCACCACGTAATCGATGGTCCACTTCTGCCACTTACCCGTTTGGTAGGGCATCCCCGAGTAGATGTAACTGTTCGAGGGGTCGAGATACGCAAACTGGCCCCCCGTCAGGCGCCCGATGGCGCGGTAGTATGCGCTTGCGCCGTGCAGGAAGAAACCTCCGTCCGCACCCGGATTCAGGTACAGGGCAAATTCCATGTGCAGCTGATCGCCGTCGAAAAACTGGTTCGCGGAAAAGTGGCCTTCGGGCCCGCCGGCTCCGCCGGCATCGCGAGCGGTATGGGCGTACTGGGTGCCTTCAAATGCTCCAGGAGGAGATCCGGTCACCACTGTATCCGTGTAGTAGTTAACCCAATTGCCGGCCGCCGTCGCGGACGGGGGCGTACCGGCCGTATCGCCTTCAAACCCCCTGGAGTCGAACACAACTTCGTTCGTTGCCAGGTTTGTAACCTTCACGGCCAGGGCGACCTGTGACCCGATACCCACGGCCATCGCTGCGAACACTCCCATGACATGCTTGCGGTTCATTCTTCTTCCTCCCAACCCCGGCAGGCGACGATCCTCGTCCGCCTGCGCCGTATTGCCTTCAATCCAATCAACTGACGCAGGGGCACGCGCCCTGCGGTGGTCAGTGTCAGAGATTCACTGGGCTCAGCTTGTGCAAACGCTCCTTTCTCCACCCCACGGGCACTCTCGAACCGGTGCTTTTTCAGTCATCACATACCGGTGATGCGATCAACTCCGGACCGCTCTCACACAGCCTGAATTTCAGGAAATCGTCTGTGTCAACATCGTTGTCGCCATCCCGATTAAAGCAGGTGCAATCCGCAGCAATCCCTCCATCTCTTCCGGAGAAACACTGTTGAAATGCACCGAAGTCGTCCATATCCACATCGCCATCGCCATCGTGATCCGCAAACGGATCCTTGCAGCCCGAACATACGCTCGTCAGCGCGCAATCGGGGTCAGCACAATCCACGAGAGTGTCACCATCGTCATCCTCGCTGTTGTCGCAGATTTCTGCGGCGCAGCCGATGTTCAGGCGGAAGTTTCCGATGGCGTC
The DNA here is from genome assembly GCA_964548565.1 of uncultured Planctomycetales bacterium. GTDB lineage: Bacteria > Planctomycetota > Phycisphaerae > UBA1845 > PWPN01 > CAYLLT01. Next base: position 4,075 of record CAZJTF010000071.1, read on the forward strand.
CTTGAAACCGGCGACGCGGATGATAAACACCTGGCCGGGAACACCTCCCGTGACGATCACCCTGGCGTCGGTTCCAACTGCATCGTCGCTGCAGGCCAGTTGATTGCCCGTTCCGGCAGGGCAGGCACTGTGGACGGACAGCACGGTGTTGAAGGAGGAGCCGATCGTGTCTGCCCGCACGGCCCCACTGCAGGAGTTCGTATACGCGTAGTAGACATCCGCAGAGCTGATCGAACTTCCGCACGAGGCATCGCCTTCGCCGCCTGCCTGCAGCGTCGTGCCGAGAAATGAGCCGTTGCCCACCGGCGTCGCATTCGAGCAGAAGTCATTGGCCGGCGGAGGGCCGCACGTGACAGTGAGTGTGAAGCAACCCGTGGCACCATTCACGCCCGCAACGCGGATGAGATAGGTGCTTCCCGCCGCCACCGAAGGCACAGTCACGCAGGAGGCGGGACCCGCGCACGGGGTGCCGTCGCAGTTATCGTTGCAGGCGCCGCCCAGTTGGGTGGCGATGGAGCCCGGACAGGTGTCACCGGCATGCACGGAGACCACCGTATCGAACGCGGCGCCGCATGTGCTCACTTTGAGCGGACCAGTGCAACTGGCGGTGTAACGATACCAGACATCGGGACTTGCCGGGTTACCGCATGCCGCGCTGCCGTCGCTGGTGGCGTTGGTGGTTGTACCGTCATGCAGCCCCTCGGTGATGGGGGTTGCATCGGCGCATGCGTCGTTCGACGGGGGTTTGACGGCATCCACGTAGTAGGTGGCCGTGGCGTTGTGCGCGAAGCTGATCGCCGTCATCCCGCCGCCGCCGAGTTGGGAAATGCCGTTCAACGCAGGAACGGTGATCGACGCGCAGTTCACGGTCACCCTGTACGTCGGGGCCCCGATGGCGTAGTCAACCTCCCATTTTTGCCAGGTGTTGGGCTCGTACGTCAGTTCCGTGAGGACATAGGCCGTGCTGTCGTAATAGCCCACTGTCCCGTCGCCGGAGAAACCGGGCCGGAATAACCCGCGGTAGAACGTGTTATCTCCCACAAGAACAATCGAGCTGTCGGTACCGGTCGGCAGGTACATCATGAACTCAGCATGAATCATGTCTCCCGGTGTCGTCTGCGCGGCGAAATTCGCCTGGGGATTTCCGACAGCCGTGCTGGTGCGCTTTGAACTGAGATAGTTCACCCCTTCGAAGGCACCGGGGACACCGCCGGTTGCCACTACGTCCAGCACGGGGACACCTGTCCAGTTGCCGGGACCGGTTGCCGTGGGCACATTCCCGACCACGGCATCTTCGAAATCATCCGAGAAGAGCAGATTCCCAGTGGTGACATTCGTGACCGTCAGCGCGCCGGGCGGGTTGGGGGGCCGACACTCGGTGTTCAGTGTGAAATCGCCTTTCGCCGCTCCTGTGCCTGACACGCGAATGTAGTACATACCGCCGCTCGCGACCGGGACGCGCACGCAGGAAGCCGAGCCGGTACAGGGCGAGCCGCCACAATTGTCGTTACAGCCCAGCTCGTTCATCGTTGTTCCCGGGCACCCGCTGTGTACGGAGATCTGTGTGTCGAGCGACGAGCCGCAGGTGGTCGCCTGCAGGTCGCCGTTGCAGGTCGCCGTGTAGACGTACCAGACATCGCCTCCCCCCGCCGAGCCGCAGGTCGAGCTCCCATCAACGCCTGACCCAAGGGTTGTTCCCTCGCGTGATCCGTCCGAGATCGCCGTGGCGCTTCCACACGCGTCATTCGGCGGAGCCGGAGTGCACGAGGTCGTCAGTGTGAACGGACCTCGGGCGCCGTGCGCACCGGCAACGCGCACGAAGTAGGTGCTGCCGCCGATGACCGGCACCGTCAGGCAGGAAGCCGGCCCTCCGCACAGGGTCGTGCAGTCGTCGTTACACGCACCGATCAGTTCATTGGCGCCGGTGCCAGGACAGCCGCTGTGCACCGACAGCACCGTGTCAAACCCCGAACCGCAGGTGCGGACGGACAAATCGCCGGTGCATGTGGCCGTGTAGGCATACCACGCATCCGGTGAGGCAGCGGCGTCGCCGCAGGTCGCACTGCCGTCGTTGGTAGCGACCAGCGTCGATCCGGTCACCGTCTCATTGCCGATTATCGTCGCGGCGGCGCAGGAGTCGTTGACCGGCGGCGAGCTCAGGGTAATCGAGAAGTCGCCCTTCTCGCCGCCCGCACCCGCTACACGGATGTAGTATGTTTCCCCGCTGATCACATTCATCGTGAGACAGGAGCCGGGCCCGCCGCACGGAGTGCCGGCACAATCGGTGTTGCACGCACCCGGGGCTTCGTTTGCCGAGGTGCCGGGGCACCCCGTGTGAACGGACAGCACCGTATTGAACGCCGAGCCGCAGGTGTTGACGTTGAGCGTTCCCGTGTAGTCCGCCACATAGGAGTACCATACATCAGCCCCGCTCGTGACATCACAGGACGCGGATCCATCCGTCGAAGCGCCCAGCGTCGTTCCGGTTGTGGTCGGGCCCGGCACAATCGGCCGGGCCGATGCGCACGCGTCGTTTTCCGGCGGCGGGCTGCACCGCGTATTCAGCGTGAAGTAGCCTTTCGCCCCGCTGCTGCCGGATACTCGAATGTAGTAGATGCCGCCGGTCGTCACCGGAAGCGCAAGGCAGGAGGCATTTCCGCTGCAGGGGCTGCCGCCGCAGTTGTCATTGCAGGCCAGTTCATTCAGCGTGGTGCCCGGGCATCCGCCGTGCACGGATACAAGCGTATCGTATGACGTGCCGCACAGGTTGAGGCTGAGCTCTCCTGTGCACGTCGCGGTGTAGCGATACCAGACGTCCGCGTTGCCGGCGGAGTTACCGCACGTCGCGCTTCCATCGCTCGTCGCCGACAGCGTATAACCGACCACCGAACCGCTGGTCACGTCAATGGCCGACGCGCACACGTTGTTGGGAGGTGCCGGTTGCACAGCGGAATCGATGTAGTAGGAATTCAGAGCATTGTGGGCGAACAGGAATCCTCCGACGCCGCCCCCACCCGGGGTCGCGATATCGGCCAGCGTCGAAGCGGTACCCGATGAGCCGTCCACCGAAATCGAACAGGTCGACGCACCAATCGTATAGCCAATCACCCATTTCTGCCAGGTGTTAGCAGTATACAATGCTCCCGTTAACTGGAAGGATGATCCATTGTAGTAGAAGACTCTTCCGCCGGCGGCCCTGAACAGGCAGCGATACAGCTGATCATCTCCGGTCAGAACTGGCGCGGCGTCGCTTCCGCTCGGCAGGTACATCATGAACTCGACCTGGATCTGATGTCCGGGCGTGGATTGCGGCACAACGTGAGCATACGCGTTGCCGACATCGTTCGCGGTGCGCTGCGTTCTCAGATACAACGCCCCCTCGAACGCGCCCGAGGGACCGCCGGCTGAGGCACCGGTGTGGACGACATCCACCGCCGCAACGGAGGTCCAGAAGCCGGGATGCGCGGTGTCGGGCTGCGTACCGGCGGTGTCCTGTTCGAGATTATCGTAAAAAAGCACGGCCCCCGTGGTGGCGTTGAGGATCTTCATGCCATGTGCCGACAACGGCCATACGGTACACGCCACGAGTGCGATGATTGTCGTGGTTGACGTTCTCACTGTTTCCTCCTCCCGCTCCGCACCGGCCCCGTGTGCGGATCAGACTCAGGCAAATACGACGTGTCCCGTCCCCGATTGTCACGCAGTCGGCGATGAACCTTGCCGGATGAGCACCGACTCAGTCCATCCCCCCGCCCGTAGCCGCGCAGTCCACACCCACGGTCAGAACTGCCGCAACATGGCAACGCCTGACGCAGCCTTCTCGCTCGCGGCAGGGCGCACTGGAAACCTGCCCGGATCAAGTAACAAACCTGTTGCCCGTCTTTTGTTAAATGCTGCGAGACAAATCATAGGGCACGGCGTCACCACATTGCAAGCAGAACCTTCAAGAACTAAAGAAGTGGCCTGCTCCTGCGAGACGCGGCGGCCGAAGGGCCCCAGAGAAATGCGTGGTGCCCCCAAGGGCGCACTCCGTTACGGCAGGCAGCATCCGCGTGCATTGTTGTTCGAGGAACACACATCTGCACGCGCAATGCATGAGAAGCAGTCGCGCCAAACTGCCGCGGCAACTCCTGATCGAGTAATCTGACGCTCAGGGAGACGCGGTCGCGGGCCCCGTGATTACAGGGCGTACTGCGGAATCTTCATCGTTTCACCGTCTTTCATGGACGACAGGTGGGCGTAGTAGCCGGGGACGGTCATGTTCAGCGCGTCGATGACATCGACTGCCGGCTTGCGGCGGCGGAGGATGGCGTCGATGAAATCGTCTCCCAGATAACCGTGCGAACCGCCGTGCCCACCGGGCTTGACCCCGGGCGGGAGTGCATACTTTTGCAGCTGCAGCCCCCTGGCGATGGCCTCGTCATAGCGCTTTTTGCCCGTCGCATCGCCGGTGAACGTCTGGCTGTAGCCGGCGTACTCGCCGCGAATACGACCGGCTTCGAGGTACTCGCCCTGTGAGGAGCAGACGATCATCCGCGAGATTCCGCCTTCCGCCGTCCGGAACAGACCAACCTCGGACTTGAAGATGTTCCCGATCCCGTTGGGGACTCGCTGAGATTCATCGAACGCCGGCGTGCCCACGCAGGACACGTCCAGGAAGCTCTTGTGCGTCACACCGACGTAGTAGGCCGTCGCGTGCGTCGGGTACCACATCGGGCAGCCGTTCTTCCGCCAATCCTTGTGCGAACCGAGCGACGGGGTGCCGATGGAGTGCGGGTGGCAGTACTCGCCCTCGCTGTAGACGATCCGCCCGAACACGCCCGCGGCGTACAGCTTCTCCATCGCGTACAGGTCGTCGTGGAAGACCGACGTTTCGAACATCGCATAGACGAGGCCCCTGTTCTTCCGGCAGCACGCGAGGAGCCGCTCGGCATCATCGATGTCGCCGCGGAAGGCCGGCACGGCAGTCGCGACGTGCTTGCCGTGCTCCATGCAGAGAATGGCATGCTTCGCATGGGCCGGCGCATCGGTGGCGCAGAAGATCGCCTCGATCGAATCGTCCTTCACCATCGCTTCGAGCGACGGGTAGGTCTTGCTGCACTTCGCCAGCCGTGCCATTTCGGCGAGGCGGTCAGGGTACAGATCGCTCACCGCAACCAGCTCGACATTGGGGTGCGTCTGAAGATCGAATGCCAGGCCGAACTTGCAGAGCCCGTGTCCGACGATGCCCACGCGAACCCTGCGATCACTGAAAGGCTTCCACTGCCTGGTCCGGTCGTAGTCTGTCCTGGTCTGGTCGAAACCAGGAATGTTTTCGGCGCCCTGAACTCCACCCGCCAGAGACCCGGCAGCGGCAGCCGAGGCGGCCAGGAACGATCGGCGTGACAGTTGCGGCATGACGGTACTCCTTCTGTCCAGGCAGAGATAGAATCCCGGTGCACGGGCAGGCGAAAACTCTCTCACTCAAGGCGGGACAACCACCTGCGAGGAAGACTATCTCTCCCATCGAGGCGCATCAAGCCGCCGCAGGGAGCGACACGATCTCAGGCACCTCGCCGTCGAAAACGCACGGCCAGGATCGCTGCAGATGCCAGCAGCAGAGACGTCGAGGGCTCGGGAAGGACGTCAACCGTCCCAGCCCGGAACGCCACCTGGGCGTAGCCGCTGGGGTCGAGAGGGAATCCCTCGTTCAGGTCAGCGGGCGTGTAGCCGGGGCTGAGCTGCGTCTGCCCGGCGGTCAACGCCCGGAACGTGACGCGTGCGAGCAGGAGATCGTTTCCAGACAGGGAGCCGAGCGGCGCGAACGCGCTGAGCCCGTCGCCGTCGGGCGCAAAAGCCGCAAGCCAAAGCGGGCCGATCGCCGGGCTGCCGGTCGCGCCGACGACAGAGGCGTCATACGGGAGATCCAGCCCCCACCCGATGACCTGATTTGCCCCGACGTCCGCCACGAGGTCGACGGTGAATAGCTCGCCCGGCTGAACGGTCACAAATTGGGGTTCGACGCGCACCAGGACAACATTCGATTGGGCCGCCGCCAATCGAGGCAGGCAGCAGATGCCCAGAATGATCACGACGCTGCGGTCCATGCACTCTCCTCCTCACTGATAGATCCACCCTACCGCCGGCACGCCTCGGGAGGCGGTACCATCGCTCCCCTGGAGCAGGCCTTGAACCGGGCGACGTCCGCCAGGTCCACATCCAGATCGCCGTCGAGGCGTGCGAGTTCGCAGCCCGGCGTCCGGTGGGACAATCCGCTGCCGGAGAAACATCGCTGTATCACCCCAAAATCGTCGGCATCGACATCGGCATCCGCATCGACGTCCCCCACGAACGCCGGGAGGTAAATCGGGGCAGGGGGGGATGCCGTCGGGTTGCCGATGAGCTGCCGGTAGGCAGCCATCCACAACTGCTGGTCGGCAAACGTCACCACGCCGTCATGGTCGAAGTCGGCCGCGGCCAGGTAGCCGGGCTGGCCCTCGCTGCGACCCCGGGCGGACAGGAACAAGCCCCAGTCGACGCCGTCCACCGTACCGTTGCCGTCCAGGTCCGCGGCCGAGGGTGGCTGCAGCGGGGCAAAGACGAGCCGGTAGGTTCCCGGGCCGTCGTGATCGACCAGATGCAGCAGGTTTTCTTCGCGCGGGGCCTGCCCTTCCAGGCGCACGATCCGGTGCGTGGTCCAGGCGTTGTCCCCCAGACGCACCTCGGTGCCGTCCGGGCGCAGGACCCGCGCCAGCTTGAAGTCTTTGCCGGCAGGATTCTCGACGCGGAGGTACACCCAACCCGCCGGTATGCTCGCGGTGAGCTGCACTTCGAGACGGTCCATGCTGACAGAGCCATCGACAGCTCCATTCAGCACCGGCGTCACCGTCAGCACGCTGTTGTCGCTCGAGTGGATCGTATCGGGCAGACCGTCGGGATCCGGCACGTCGTTGGCCAGGAAATCCGGCAGGCCGTCGTCGGCCGGATCATCGACGCGCACGACGTGGAACATCTCGTGGATCTCCACGCCGTCGAGGATGGAGAACTGCTCGTCTCCCAGTCCGTTCACGTGTTCGAACGTCGCCTTGTACTCAATGAACTTACCCTGCAGCGAACTGGTCATGAGCCACTGGGCCACCGCCGTCTGCTGCGGCCCGAGATCGCCCAGGTTGGCGGTGAGCGAGGGCGAATACGACTGTCCGCCAACCCTGGTGCCGATGATCACGAAGTCGATGAGCAGCCCCTTCTCGTTTTCGATGATTTTGGGCTGACTCGAAGTGATCCGGAAATTGCCCGCCACGCCGGCCCCGGCGTTGTGCGCGATGAGCCCGAGCGAGAACGGTACGGCCGGCTCGACTTCCGGCGTAAACGGGTCGTCGCTGTAGACATCCCGCTCGAGGAAGTACTTGAGGTACAGGCTTGGATTCGGCAGGACGGTGATGTCGGCCGGAAAGAGCGGAATCGTGACCGGCACCCCGCCCACTGTGTAGTGGAGCGTGCCTCCGACGGTGTAGCGCGCCGGCTCGGTCGGAGCGGCCGTATCACCGGGCAGCAGCGTCCACTCAGCCTTGCCGGTCACCCCGGGGCCAACCGATCCGCCGCCGTCCACGTCCGACAGATTTGTGAGCACCGGCGGGTAGATCCCGAACCGGTCACCCGCCTGGTTGCGCTCGGCATCCCGAATGTCGAGCGTCACGGCAACGCTCTCCAGCGGGACGTCACCGCCGTTCTCGAGTTCGAGTGTCGCGCGGAATGCCGAGCGGCTGATGACCGCGCGCTGATCGATCTGGATGCGAACACGCGCACAGACGCCCTGCTCCTGGTTCGCCGCCTTGTAGGCCTGGTAATTGTCTTTCGCCCGGGACAGCGCCTGCAGTGGACCGTCGAAGCCTTCGGCCTGTGCGGCCTGGGCTGCCTCGCGGGCCGCCTGATACAGCTCGAGCATCCGGCTTCGTACGATGAAATCGAGGCTGCTGCCCGCTGGCACCTGGCTCTCCTCGAAGATGCCGGCTGCGTTGTAGTCGAGCGTGCGGTTGTAGCGGCTGAGGAACCGTTCCGCGTCCTGCATCGTCAGCGGCGCGGGCAGCGCCAGAGCGAGCAACGTCTGTCGCTCGGTCTCGGCGATTCGCACACCGCTCTCACTGGCGTCCTGTGTCATCTGCGTGAACTGCTGGAGCCACGCGCGGAGAACCGGAACATCCACGCCAGCAACGCCGAGCCACGCGGGATCCCCCAGGAAATACGCCGCCGGCGCCAGCACGGCCAGGAGTCGGTCACCGGACGCACTCAACTGCTGCGGAGGCGGCAGAGCCGAAACCGTCGTTCCGCTCTCCAGAGAACCCATCGCCGACACGAGCAGTGGCGCCGACGGTGAGGACGGGCCGCACAGCCCTCCTCCCTTGGTCATTCGGTCGTAGACACTCGCCAGATCGCATGGTGGTTTGCAGCTGGACAGGTCGCATTTGTCGTTCAGGTTGCACGCGCACTGGGCCGCGCTCAGGGCGGTGCCGAGGATCGGCACCTCGCCGGCCAGGCAGCCGAGGAGGAGTCCGTCTCCCACGCAACCGATCACGTCGCGGATCCAGTCCTGTCCGGTGTTCATGTAACACGACTGGAAGAGGCCGTACGGGCAGCCCAGGGGCGTGAAGCCGATCGCGCACTCGGCCATGGCCTGCAGGCAGTCGCACGTGCCCTCGTCGCAGCAGCCAGGCGAACTCGGGACGGCCGGTGGGATCACGAAGATACCACCGCCGCCTCCGCCTGGGCCGCCGGGAACCGACACAGGTCCTCCGCCGGGGCAATCGCCGGGAACCAGCCGGAACCCTACCGGCACGAAATAGGGAATCGGCACGCCGCACACCAGCGTGTATCGGACGCCCAGTTGGGGGACGGCGCAGAGATTCGGGCCCTGCGCGTCGGAGGACAGGGGCGACGCCTGCTTCGCTGTGGACGCGAGTTCAGGAACGCCGCTCGGACAGAGCCGATCGTGAATCCGCACAGGCACCACGGCCGTCCCATTGGCGGGAATGTCACCGATTTCGGTGACGAGCGGGGTGAATTCATACCGCGAGTCGTTGTTGGCGAACTGAATGGCCGCCGCCTGGGCCGTGATCAGCCCGTGGTTCGTGATCGTGAAATCGATCTGGACATCGCACCCGATGGTGGTGAGATCGACGAACGGCGGATCGATGGTGATCACCGGGGCCGGTACGTGCGTTTCGAAGACCGCCTCGACGACGATTCGGTACTCGTCCTCGAACTGCACGGGGACAACCGTCCAGTTGTAGGTGACGACCTGCCGCGGCAAAAACGCCAGGACGTCCTTGATCTGCCCGGCCGAAACGAGCACCTGTGTACGGAAAGTCCCGTGGTCTTCTGCGCTGACCTCCAGCCCGTAGTATGCCTCCGTCAGATTCTCGAGCAGGAGCGTCCCCTCCCCGTCCGTTCCGCCGGTGGCAACGATGGCGCCAGTCTGCGGATGACGGAGGACCACGTCGGCGCCGGTGATCTTGGGTGCACCCTCGGCCCAGTAGGTGTACTCATCCACGGCCGTCACGCGCAGGTTCCCGCGCCGGTCGGAGATGCATTCGAATGCAAACGGGATACTCACCGAGGAGAGGTTCGTCGAGACCTGCAGGCTGCCCTGGTACGGCCCGAGCGGCAGGTCATCCGCGGGACTGAGGATCAGGACGATCGAGGCCTTTCCTCCCGGCGGCATCGCCGGCATCACCGCGGGCGTACCGAGTGACAGCCAGGGGACACTCGGAATCTGCACTTGCACCGCCTGGCTGGTAGCGCCGCCGTCATTCGTGACTTCGAATTCGACGAGCGTCTGCTCGCCACGGAGCATGCCCGCGCTCAGGCTCGCGGGGGTAGCCGCGAGGTGCGGCACCAGCGGCGAAACATGTGCGTTCACTTTCAGCAGGGCGACAGCACCCTCGGCGCTCGTGACCCGAATGGTGAAACTGCCCGTTTGAACGCTGGCGTCCTGTGCCACGATCGTATAGCCGAGCGGCGCGGCACCAAGCACTGCCAGCCCTGTGGGTAGCCGGACCTGCACCGACAGGTTTGCGGGTGCGCCCTCCACCGTCGCGGAGAGGCCGGTCAGCGGCGTGTCACCGAGGTTCCGAAGCGTGACTTCCTTCGTCTGCGGCAAGTCTCCGGGCGTCAGTCGCTCGGTGACTTCTCCCGGTGTGGCCTGCATGCCGTAGAGCGTAAACGCGTCATCGGTCTTGTCGGTTGTAATCGCCGGATGGTCCGCGCCCACGAGGTACCGCCCGGCCTCGGTCGGCAGTGGCTGGAAGAGTGCCTGGAAGGCTCCCTCGGCGTCCGTGAGCGCCGAGATGACACGACGCGTGCCCTGCACGCGGACTCGGATCGTAACCGGCACCCCCGGCGCCGGCTGGCCCGAATCCACGCGGGTAGCGGTCCCCTGGAGCAGCACCGGCGTGCCCGCCGGCGCCTGCTCGAGCGAGGCGGACACCGTCGCCCGGTACGAGACCGGCACGCTCAGGTACCAGCTTTCAGTGTCCGTCCCCTGCAGATCGCTGGCCTGGATCACCACGAACCACGGATCTGCCGCGCCGGCGGGAGCGGGCCAGTTGACGGTCCCGGTATTCGGGTTCATCGTCATGCCCGCCGGGCCGGTGAGCAGGGACCAGGTCACCGGCGGCGTGGAACGCGTCAGTTCCGGAGTCACACTGTAGGCAGCACCCTCCGGAATCGTGGTGTCCGGAATGTCCGCGATCACCGGCGGCGCGAGCACCGTCACCACCCAGGTCGCCTCATCGCTGCCGGCGATATTCGTCGCCCGGACGGTTACCGTATGCGGGCTGCCCTCGTTCGCCGGGTTCAGCCAGGTGACGAGTCCTGTCACTGGGTCGACACCCAGATCCGCAGGCCCTGCAACCACCATCCACGCGACCTGCCCCGCTTCCGGGTTGACCTGGAGCGCAACCTGGTAGGCCCCTGCCGCCCGGATCGTCGCGTCGGGCACAGCCACGATCTGCGGCGGGCTGACCACCTTGAGGTTCCATGTCTCCTCATCCGAGCCGACGGTGTTCGAAGCGCGGATCGTAATCGCGTGCGGAGTGCCCGCCAGCACCGGAGACGCCCACGTCACGACACCGCTCGCCGGATCGATGGTCATGCCTTCGGGACCGCTTACCAGCGACCAGACTACCGGCTGTGTACCCGATACCAACGTCGGCGACGGCCCCGTATACGCGATCCCCTGGCCGCCCACGGCGTCGGCGACATCGGCGATCACCGGCGGTGCGATCTGCACCGGTGTGGCGAAGCAGATGCTGTCAATCGCAGAAGTGTCGACAGAATCGCCCAGTGTCACCACCACGCGAGCGACGGACGGTTCCTGAATGATGACCTGCTCGCGGCTGGCGCCGCCCCCGTGGTAGGTCTGATCGAACACGACGGCGCCGCTGGTGTCGTACGCGGTGACCCCCGCACCGGTGGTTTCGGCATCGATCACATAGAAGGAGAAGTAGTTTGTCGCAGCCGGCGTCGCCGTGCCCGGCACAACGAATGTGAACTCCACCCGGCCGGGCGCGGCCGGCGGGAAAACGGGATCCGCGAAGACGCGATCAGGCGAAACAGGAACAAACTTGCTGGGCTGGGCGCTGGTGATCTGCAGGCTGCCGCCGGTCACGTTGAAAATGAGGCCGTGGTTGCGGTACTGATCCGTGAGGAGCGTGCCCGCGGGGAACTCCTCGAACACCACCTGGCGGTCGCAACTTCCGACGCCAAGGTAGAGGAACTGCTGCGGGATGATCTCGAGTGCTCCGCCGCTGCGCGCGGTGATCCACGAGAACTCCAGTCCGCTGAAGCCGACGGAGTTCGCCGCGAACAGCAGCGTCACCGGGTAGAGCCCCTCGCCTTCGAACCGCAGGTCGAAATACGAGTAGCCGAAGCCGCGATCGCCGGTCTGACCCAGGAACGTCGTGCCGACCGTCAGGTGGAAGCCGTCGTCGCTCCCCACGCCCAGCCGCACATCGATGCCCGGCACGCCGGTGTTGCGGTCCAGGCTGTTCTCGATCCGCAGCAGCGTCGTCATCCGCAGGATGAAGTTTCTGGCCGCCACCGCGGTGAGCTGATCCGGGGGCCGCGTCGTGCTCGCAAAGAAATTGGTGAAACTCTGGCCCACGTTGATCGTCGCCCCTGGTCGAGGGAAATCCACGAACGGGCTGAGTGTGGTGCCGGTAGGCGTGACGGCTGCGATGGCCGCCGGCGTGGGCGCCGTGCCGCCGCCGATGCCGTTATACGCCTCGATGAAAACGCCGTCGCCTGACGTCGCCGGTAACGTCGCCGTGGTGGCCTGGCTGAGTGGAATCGACGTTTGCGCCTGGAGGGGTGAGGCCAGGACGACGAGTGTTACGCCAACGATGACGCACGTGGCGGTGGGTGGTACCGTGGAGGGTAAACGTCGGCAGGCATCCTGGCCAGACATCGATACACGGGCGCGAGTTCGCATCTTTGTCCCTCCTTGACCGATCGCAGAGTTCCGGGTCAGCCGGCATTGAGGACCCGCCGGTCGGGCGGATCGCACCACAACGTGGAGACGTGAAGGGACGGGTCCGCATCGGCAATCCGTCGCTGTGGCGTTCAGCCGAACGAGTGCCCTGCGACTCCGCTGTCTGCCCTCGGAAGTCATAGATACACCCCGCGTTCGCGGATCGCAAGCAAAAACCGGCAGCAGGCCCATCCCCGGGGGACCTTTCGCCCGTGTGAAGCCGGATGCGGCACAGAACGGTGCGCGTCGCGATCGCAGGACGGGCGGGGGCAGCGTCCTCTTCCGGCAGAGCTGCCGGATGGGGATCGAGTCTGGTTGCGTCCCGCACCCGGTTCCCCTTGCGGCGGGGGAAGGGATGCACGCTACAATGTGGGGCGTTGACCCGGTGGCGCAGCCGGGCCGCTGAAAAGATGGCCACATGGGGCCGTCTGCATTTCCGCGCAATGACACGCCGTTTTCATAGAGAGAGGGCACAGCCATGGTGCAGCGATATTGCTGGAGGCGGGCGGCCGCTTGCGTCCTGTTGCTTTCCCTTCCGCTCCGGGCAGCGGCGCCGACCTCCGCACCTGCTCGGGAGCTGGTCGCAGTCGAGGGCAAGGGGTACCTCGAGCGCGTGGACGGCTACCCGGTTCTCCACCTGAAGGGCACGCCGGAGGAGATGGGGTTCCAGCACGGCCGATTGTTCGCCGAGCACATCCGGCAGAACGTCGCCTTCATGCTGGATGGAAAGCCGGACGAGGAGATCACGGTGGGCCCGCTGAAGCTGACGCGCGGCGCCGTCGTCAACATGTTGAACATGATGTTTTCGGACAGGATTCCCCCACGGTTTCGAATCGAGATGGAGAGTCTTGCCCGCGGCTCCGGCGTCCCCGCCGCGCGGATTATTGCCGCCAACCTGATCCCCGAGCTGTTTCACTGCAGTGGGTTCGCCCTTCTCAAGCAGGCCACGGCCGACGGAGAACTCCTGCACGGGCGCGTGCTGGACTATGGCGTGAGCATGCACCTCCAGGATCACGCTGTCCTGATCATCCAGGAGCCGGACAACGGGATCCCCTTCGTGAACGTGAGCTACGCCGGGTTCATCGGCTCCGTGACGGGAATGAACCGCGAGCAGATCAGCATCGGCGAGATGGGCGGGCGCGGTGAAGGACAGTGGCAGGGCATTCCCATGACGTTCCTCGTCCGCATGGTGCTGGAGCAGGCCAGGACACTCGACGAGGCAATCGGCATCTTTCAGAACAACCCCCGCACGTGCGAGTACTACTACGTCATCGCCGACGCCCGTGCGAACACGGCGGTGGGCATGAAAGCCGTCCCCGACAAGGTGGAGTTGATACGGCCCGGCGCCCCGCATGAACTGCTGCCGAAACCGGTGCAGAACACCGTCCTGATGTCGGCCGGCAGCCGCTATGAGGCGCTGACGGAGCTCGTGACAAAGGGCTACGGCAAGTTCACGCAGGATTTGGCGGTCCGACTGATGGATGCGCCTGTCGCCATGAAGAGCAATCTGCACAACGCGCTCATGGTGCCCGGCAAGGGCATCCTGTGGGTCGCCAACGCGGACAAGGAGGGCAACGCCGCCTGGAAGCAGAAGTACTACCGGTTCGACTGGTGGGAACTGCTCAAAACGCGCCCGACGGCCGCCGTCATCCAGGCCGCGGGTCGATGAGACACATCCTTCGCCGGATTCTCGGCGGAAACCGGCGAACCTCGCTTCAATCCAGGCGCGCGCCAGTTTGCGCGCGGTCGGATGCCTGCCTACTTCGGGCAGTCGGGCGAACTGGCCCAGGGGACGGCCGGGCCTGTCGCGCACGCCACGAACGCTGCGAAATCGGTGGTGTCAATCTTGCCATTGCCCTTGGGGAAGCCGGGCTCGGGCCGGTCGAAGCACTTGCAGTAGACCGGGTCAGCGGGAATCGCGTTCTCCGCCGCCCCGGTGTAACAAATCTGGAAGACCGCGAAATCGTCCATGTCCACATCGCCGTCCCCTCGGCCCTTGCCGACGCCCGACGAACCCGCGGCGTCCACGGCCGGCGTGTTACACTGGCAGTCCGCATGATTGGCGCACACCGGATCGCTGCAGTGACTCGGGCAATAGCTGTCGAGGGGGACGCGGGCTTCGAAATTGTCGACGTCGATGAACGAGGTGTACGGGGTCGGGTGGCCCGCGATCCGCTGCTCGCCACCGACGGTCACGATTCCGGAGCGGTACTTCAGCGTCGGATCGGTATCGATACACTCGACGTGCCAGATGTTCGGCTCGGGAGTGCCGTCGGCCCAGATACGCCCACGGACGATCACGTTCCCCATGTCATCATCCAGGCATTCGCCGCGCATCCACCAGTCCTTCGTCGGGTCGAACGGGTCGAACGTGATGTCACCGGTCCCGGCACAGAGGTCATGCGACAGGGTTGAATCGAGATACTGAATCGCCATCTGCAGACGGTGACTGGTGGGAGGATTGGCGTTGGGATTGGCGCCCTGGTCGCCGACATACACCCAGTAACCCTTGAAGTGGCTGCCCGACGGATCTGTCGAAAAGAGGGGGTCCATGTTGAACGCCACGGCCACGAAAAAGGTGTTCTGCCCCGGCGTCTTGAACATGTACTCGCTTGTCGATGTCTTGATCAGCACCTTGGCGGATACACCCCCCGTATCGTTCGTGAAAACGTAATTGAGATCTGACGTAAACCCAACCGCGCGGTCGAAGTCAGAGGTAAACTTCAGCCGGAGAGCAGGCGAGCACGCGGGACACGGCTTTGCGATCTCGGGGAAGAACGTCGGCGGCCCGCCCGCCCAGTGAATGTAGTCCCAGGACACGAGTCCCTGGAATGTATTATCGTCAAAGGTCCGCAACCAGCCCGGAGATTCCGCGGACACGGTGGGAACAACCAGAACTGCAAGGCCCAGGATCACCAGCGCGGACGATGTGCGTGCCAGCCTCATGCCTTTGTCCTCCCAGCCTGAGTGCGCGGTAACTGATTCTCCTCACGACAGACGAAGTTCAATCCGTACTCAGAGCGCGAAGCCGGAACCGAAAGCCGGCCGGGAAATGAGATGCGCTCTTCTCCTCTCGATACAATCTTCATGATAATCCCTCCCTCCCGGCATGTGCAACGGTTTTCTGGCACGCCGGGCAGGCCGGATGGGCGCCGCCGGTCACCCCCCCGCTCACCGGGACCCCCTCCGGCCGGCCCAATCCCGGCAGCCGGGAACCTCGGGGGCGATAACACGGCGGCCCATTGAGGCTTGATCCGGAGTAAGCCTTCTGTTAGCCTGAATATCAGCTGCGGTCCTTCATTCATTTCCCAGAGCCGCGGCGGCCGTTTTCAAGTTCACACGAATTGGAGGTGGGAGGGCACATCCCCCACATCGGCAGAGAGGGTCCGAAGGCCTTCAAAGCAGCCCTTGCATATGTGGAGAAATCCAGCCCCTGGAGGAGGAATCACAATGCTGAGAATCTGCGCAGTTGTCGGTTTGCTCGCCGTGGTCGCCTCGCCGGTCTCGGCGGCGACGAAGTATGACTTCACGATCGACCCCGCCAAATCCAGCTTTGCCGTGAGCTACTCGTTCATCAAGTCGGGAAGCCCGGTCAGCGGTCAATTCAGCCTGATGCTGGATGCCCCGTCGGGGAACGTTGGCACGCGAAACTGGAACGTGGGGACCAGCCTCGACACCGTGAATGCGGCCACCACGACCACGTTCAACTTCAAAATCCCGCTGTCCGACATCGATTACACCATCGCCGCCGGCGATGCGAAGCTCATGGACTGGAATGCAAACAAAGGGTCGATTCCGTCCACGACGCTGGCGGGTGGGCCGAACATCTCGACCGGCGTGATCCCCACGGAACTCCTCGTGTCCGTCTTCGCCCACAGCAACTACTACAACGTCGATTCCTACATCACCAAAAACGGTGCGGCCGGCGAATGGATTCTGATGAACTGGAACGTCGAAGTGGCCGACGCCGACTGGCTGAGCGTGGCGGGCACCGGCGACCTCGAGGCCCACATCAGCACCGTGTACACCGCCAATAACGGCGTCACCTACACCACCATCCTGTACGGTCGGACGCCGGAGCCGACGACCCTGGCCCTGCTCGGAGCGGGTGTGATGTTCCTGCGTCGGCGCAGGTCCGCCTGATAGAGCGCAGCTCGCGCACGGCGGGGATGTGGATTTGATGCGGCTGGTTTCGGTGAGCCGGAGCCAGCCACAGGTTCGCGAGTCCCGCGCCGGCAGCCTGTGAGACTCGCGACGCAGGAGCAGACTATCCTCCTGGGGCCGACTGGGAGGCAGGGGCGCCCGCCATCTCTCGAAGTTGACGCGCATCTCGGTATTCGTCTTCGACGGTATCGTAAACGGCATCGAGAACCAGCGTTTTGCCGGAGGCGCGCTCGAGAAAAGCCCGGATTTCCCCCGGACGGTTGGAATCTGCGAGCCGCCCGTTGGCCGTCCACGCTTTCCCCCCCGCGTCATACCCGGGGCTCGCCACCAGCCAGAGGTCGACCTTGTCCGGCGGCAGGTTCGCCGGATCCGCCGGCGTTGCGCGTTGCGCCGCGAGCACACCGGTGCTCGGCGCCAGCCGAAGATTGGGCGCATTCACCTGCCGCAGGAACTCAGCGCCCGCCGCAATTGTTGAGGGTGGTTTACCCAGTCCCATGCGGATATGCACGGTGATGCCGCGTGGTCGGGCCTCGGCACACACACGTTTGATCGTGGATTGCAGCGAATCCCGCGTCTGCTCGGCGGTGAAGTTGTTTTCGGGCTCGCGGTGCAGCGAAATCAGCAGGTCGCAGGCGCCGAGAGCGGTCATCTTTTCGAGAACGTCGCCAATGACGCGCAGGCTCGCCTCATAGTCCTCCCGCACGTTGTCTACGAGACGCAGATCGGGGTACAGGTTCACCCCGGAGCCCATATCGACGATCACGCGGAGCCCCTGCCGCCGGATCCACCCGGATTCGCGCGCAAGCTGCTTCTTCTCGCGTTGCGCGAAGTACTTCCAGTCGACCATGACCGCATCGAAGTGCTCGAAAAATGTCGGGCGGACCAGGATCGCCTCCTTGATCGAGGTAACCTCCCGAAGCGGGAGAACCCGGCCTCGTACCCGCGCCGGCGGAACGACGTGCGGGATGACGGACACATTTTCTTCCCGGACGCGCACGTCGAAGATGCGGATATCGCCGCCGGCGATCGCCTCCGCGCCGCCCGTCTCAACCGGGCGCCCTTCCATGCCGGTCGGGAGATACCCCGGCGCCGTCTTTTCCGACTGTTCGAGCGTCAGCTCGCGCAGCGATTCGATCGGTCCGCACCGCGACGTGATCTTGAACGCCCGCCTGGACCAGGAATTGTTGCAGACGCCGAGCCGGTACTCGCCCGGCCCTCGGCGGCACGTGACAAGGCTCAGACCTTCACCCACCTCGAACAGGCACTGCGCGCGGAACGTCTCATCCAAAACTGCCCGGACGTGCGCCAACAGTGGATAGGGTCTCGCCAGCGGCTTCTCGGTTTCGCTGCGGATCGGCTGTGTGGTGGCCGCATCAGCGCCTACGCCAAACGGACTGGCGATCACCGTGAGACGCCCCCTTCCGAAGGGCATCTCGGCGACTGCGGGCATGTCTCCACACCGGTAGCGCACCTGCGCTGACGCAGGCAGTCTCAGGGGACAGATCTCGAACGGCCGGTCTTCCACGATCGACCGCTCATCGCCTTCGATCCTGGACCCCGCGCCCATTCGCCGTGGCGGCCCCGCCACCGTAACGCCTGCCAGTTCGCCGGGCAGTCGCGCCAGGCTGCCGGCCGTGATGACCAGGTGCCCACCCGCCTCGACATACGCCTGAAGCTTGTCGCGGATCTCCTGCCCACCGGTCAATCCGCCAGCTACCACCAGCACGGGGTAGCGTGCCAGCAGCCAGGCCTCGGCATCGCTGAGCAGGCAGTCCGCACAGTCGCCGTATGGCGTGGCCGTGAGAAAGCCCCTCTCGTCGCGGTAGAACGACGAGTCCTGATACCCGGGGTAGAGCATGTCGAGCACACCCTCGGTCAGGTAGTCGCCCGGCGCATACGGCAGGTTGCCCCACACCCGGTAGACGTCGCCCGTGTACAGGTGCCGCGGAAAGGTCCATCCGGAATGGAAGTCGAGCAGAAGCGCCACCGGCGTCAGCATCGTGCCCGGCTGGCCATTCTCCCGGACCCACTGCCGCGCGAATTTCTGGATCCGACCGATCGGCGTGAGCTCATCGCCCTCCAGCCAGCCGTTCTCAAAGCCAACGAGCACGCAGTTGTACAGAATATGGGTATAGAGTAGCCGTTTGAGCAGGCTCAGACTGGTCCCCATGGTCGGCGAGTGATCCGGCCCCGGAGTGCCGTACGATTTCCACCCCCAGCGGTTCCACACGGATGCGTTGCCGAACCAGGGCACGCCGTACTGCTTGCCGGCGCCGCGGATGAACGCGTAATAGACCTGCCCGTTCGGCAGCCCCTGTGCGGTCTCCGCGCCGATGAGCGTGTAGACGCCTTCCTTCAAGAAGTAGTGCCCGTAGTTGAGCGACACGAGTGTCGCCATGCGGTTTCCGAGATCGTCGCACAGCCGCTCGAAATGATTCTGAAACTGGACGTACTGCCGGCGCCGATCCGTCGAGATCGGCAGCACTTGTGATGCATAGCCGCCGATGTACCGCCCGTCCTGCTCGCCGTTATCCATGCCGAGCCAGCGATCGCCCAGCTTCTCCTC
>CAZJTF010000072.1:0-23268 GCA_964548565.1 uncultured Planctomycetales bacterium
AGCCACGCACCCAGCGGCTCCCAGTGTTCGAGCCCGAACGCCGGACCATGCCCGCGCAGGCTCGAGAACGTCGGCACCGGCCAGAGCGTATCGATCTTTGTCGCGCCGGGAATGCCCGTGCCCGGACGATCCGTCCAGGTCAGCCCGAGGCCGACAAAGAATCGCGCCGCCTTCAGCGCGATCAGCACAAAGAACCGCGCGAAAATGTAGCAGATCGCCCCATACACCAGTGCGACTGCTGCGTAGAGCGCGGCCCGCCAGGGTTTCGAATAGACGTAGCTGTAGCTGCGCGAGAACGCATCAAAACTGTCGGAACCCTCGACGGCGATTGTCGGCCACATAAGGCTTGAGCCCGCGGCGCCGCCGATGACCAGGAGCGCCATCACGAAACCGGCCAGGATCGGCAGGATCATCAGCAGGCCGCCCAGGAGTTCCCCGATATACGGGATCGTGAGGATGATCAGGGAACCGGCAAAGACGACAATCCCGAGCCCGACGATCACCGCCACCGGCAGCAGCGGGGCGATGAACAGGCTGACGAACTTGCGCCGGGCGAATGCGAGGGCTGCCTGCGGCGACAGCCGCTCGTCGCGCGCGACGTTCAGTGCAGCCATTCGGCAGATGGCGCCGCCGGCCAGGGCCCAGATCGCCAGCGCGACGATCATGAACAGCAGTGCGAAGAACGGGTGCTGCGTCAGCAGCCACTGCTTGCCGCGCGCCATCAGGAGCAGAGATCCGATCACGCCCGGTCGCTCCTGCGGCATCAGGATCGCCTGGTCGTCTCCGGCGACCGCTCCTTGCCGGGCACTCAGCACGGTTCTCCAGCCACCGGTGAAGTTGAGGGCGGCCGCGGACTCAATCGCCTGCCGGATAGCGCCGACTTCGAAGCTCAGGTAGCTCGTGAAAACACCACGCGGACGCAGCGACCGGAGCTCGGCGTCGAGATCGTGCTTGCGTGGCGGGTTCGAACTGCGCAGCGCGTGCTTCACCTCGTTGACGGCCGCGCGCGGGTTCGACCGGTACTTTGCCGGAATGTCCGCGTGCGGCTTGTTGTCGATCTCGCTGTAGATGCTCTCGAGGCGGAGCGCATTCTGCTCGGTTTTCGTCTTCCGCCATGCATCGACGCTGGGGGTCTTCCAGAACGCGTCGAGTTCGCCGGGCAAAGGCCCGCTTCGCCACACGGCGTCGAGAATCACGCCCCACAGGCCCGTCAGCACGATCCCGGCGAGGGCGAGCCCCAGCTTGCTCGGGTGGATCGCCATCCGGAACGTCCGGAAGATGTGGGTAAAGGAGAAGCACTCCGTCCAGTTGATCTTTCGAAGTTCAGCAGGCTGCTCTGCCATCTGTCGGACCCTCCCGATTCAGCAGATTTGTGATGTCCGGGGCAGATTCGATGCGAACGGCCACCGCGCCAGGCGACCCGCCACCGACTCACCGGATTGTTGCCGATGCCGGAGGCTCCCCTCCGGGCTGCAGCGGCATTATACGGTTGGAATAGGTGCTGCAACAGCGGCGATGCAACCTGCCGCTGGCAGCAGGCTGGAACAAGCAACCGGTGCGGAGGAACGCAGGCTGCGGAGCCCGCCACTTCCCGTGGTGTGCCGCCCGCCCGCTCTGCCGTGGCAGACCTCCCCGTCGCTTACGACGGGTCATCGTCGCCGCCGACCGTGGCGGTAACGCCGGCGCCAGCCGAGCAGGCTCGCCAGGGTGAACGGAAGCAGCGTGGCGGCCCCGCTGCCGCATGCGCCGGCGCCGCACCCGGCGGGCGGCCCGTCGGTACCGCCGCCATTATCTCCGCCGTTGCCGGAGTCGGGGTCGCAGGCATCGCCCAGGCCGTCTCCATCCGAATCGGCCTGGCTGGCGTTGGAGAGGTTGGGGCAGTTGTCGCAGACGTCACCGACCCCGTCGTTATCGCCGTCCACCTGGTTGTTGTTCGCCGCTGCGGGGCAGTTATCGCACTCGTTTCCGATGCCGTCCCCGTCACCGTCGGCCTGCTCCTCGCACGGGACTGCAGTCGTACGCAGGTTATCGACATGAAACGCCTTGATCGACACGGCCGCGCCGCAGATTGCTCCCGGACAGGTATCGTTCGGTGCGGAGCGGCTGATCAGTTCGATCGTCAGAAGCGGTGGGTTCGACTTGTAGACGTACCCTGCGGGTACCGTCACCTTGAACTCCGGCGAGCGGACGAGCATGTCACCGGACGTCGCCTGCGTATTCGTGATCTCCACCTCGTCAATCAGCACGCCGCTGTAGTTGTCGCCATCGACGAGCCGGAACACACCGCGACTGAGCGCCTGGAAGCTGGCGACATCGGCATCGACAAACAGGTTGTACGCACGCACCGACGTCTGCCCGCTCACGAAGGGAGCGGCGATCGTCTGGTACATGCCGTTCCAGTCGTTATTCGTGAAGTTGTTGTGAATCGAGCCGTAGTGCGCGCCCGTCACGCCGCGACTCGGACTGCACGGGAACCAGACCCGCCCGTCCCGGACAATCTCAAACTGGTCCTGCGAGCCGAGGTCGTGATCGCCGCCCTTGAATGCGTCCCAATGCAGCGGGCGGCTCTTGTTGCCGTTTGCCGCCGGGTTGGCGCAGATAGGTGCGGCTTCACGATCTGCCACATGGCCTGTCTCGAAGCCGCCGTTCGTCAGAGTCGGCAGGTAGACAAGGAAGACATCCGGGAACGCCATGGCCACGCCGCAACTGTCGGTCGGCTCGATCGCGTACCGACCGGCCTCCGCCCCCGTCAGGTCAAAATCCACGAGGAGATCGCTGCCGAGAATGCGCCGGTTGAGTCCCAGGATCGTCGCCGTCCCGTTGTTATCCAGTCGAACGCCGTCCGCGCGCATGCGTCGCAGCGAGATGGACGTGATGTCGGCGAGATTGTCACCCTGGAGCCGAACCGTGTGGATCGTGCCCTGCAACCCATTCGGCTCGACGACCTTTCGGATCAGGGTCGCGGGGTTACGTCCGCATTTGAAGAGCACGCTGTGCGGCATGCCGCCGGGAGCGACGGTGGCGATGTTCACGAACGAACCGAGGTCCGTACGGTCGGCGCTCGCCAGGTCGATGAAGCCGGACGCAACATCGGGAAGGTACAGGGTCTGGCGCTCGAGCGCATCGGGATCGTTCGCCACCCGCGGGCCCCAGGCCATCGAACCCTGCACCATGGCGGCGTTGGAGAACAGCCCGAAATCGGTGTCATAGAATGCCTCGAGCGTCGTGAGCGCGCCCGACCATTCCTCCAGTTTGCCGTCGTCGTAGCTGACCAGCAGGTTCCCCCGCGTCAGCTCGTTGTAACGCGGCGCGTTCCGGGCGAAGTTCGGCTGATAGATGAGACTGACGGGCGAGGCGGTCCCAGGCACCTGCGCGTAGACATCCACGAACGCCCCCGTCTTCCCGTTGTAGCGGAGCACCGCGCGCCCACCGACGCTGGCGACATACAACTCGGGGAAACCGTCCTGGGCCACGCCGGGCGCTGCGTTCTCGCCGGTCCACTGGTCGTTGCCGAAGACGATCCCGCGCGGGCCGGCAAGTCCGCCGCTGCCGGCCTCCACGAACGCGCCGATCAACGCTCCCGGCGAGGCGCCGCCGAGTCCCTGGTACCGCAGGATCTGACCGGAGGCATGACTTGCGACGTAGAGGTTCCCGTCGGGCCCCCATGTCATGCCCCACGGAGCGTCCAGCCCGCCGCTGCCTGAGCTGACAAAATCCCGGATGTAGTGCCCGGTCGTGCCGTCATAGACCTTCACGCTGTCTGTGCCCTGGCTGGCGACGTAGACGTTTCCGTCGGTGCCGAGCAGCAGGTCGTGGGGGCCGACCAGCCCGCCGTCACCGCCGGGCACGCCCGCCCCGATGAACACGCCGGCACCGGCGCCTTCGCCTGTGTCGATCGGCGCGCCGGTGTTGCCGTCATAGCGCAGCACCTGGTTGGTGCTTCGGCTGCTGACGAGCATCTCCACTGCTCCAACTGGCGTGAGCGGTACCAGGAGAAGTGCGATTGTGGCGAATGCGAGGCGCAGGCGCGAATCGTGAGCGGATCTGGTGTTCACGGCTGGCTCCTTATTCAAAATCGACTGCGATGGCCCTGGAACCAATCTACCGGAGTGGCCACTCCGTTGCAGCGGTGCGCCGGCAGTATTGGAATGGGGCGGTCCGAAAATAAGCGGGACCGTGCGGCAGGGCGGGCGGGTGTCTCGGTTCAGAAGTGATCAGTCGCGTTCGTCCGGCTCACGCGCATCGGGTTCCGGCACTTCCTCGGAGACGCGGTATTCCTCGTTCAGCCACCGGCCCAGGTCCACGAGTTTGCAGCGTGCGCAGCAAAAAGGGCGGTACGGGACTTCGTCCAGCACCTTGTATTCGACGGTGCGTCCGCAGGTTGGGCAGGTCAGCGTCGGCATGCGACCTCCGGAAGCTGGCGCGGTCGCGCGCAGAAGACACTTCCGCGTTGCACGCGTGAGCGGGCGAGCCGCTACTTGGCCCCGGAGTCGGGTTTGGACGACGACGTTCCGTTGTCCGACGGCTTGCTGTCGGATTTGCTGTCCTTCTTCGGGCTGGCGGCCTCGGCCTCCGCTTTGGCGGCCTTTTTATAGCTCTCGCTGCGGTAGTCTGTCTGGTAGAAACCTGAGCCCTTGAAGATGATGCTCGCGCCGGTTCCGATCAGTCGCCGGGCCGTGCTGCGCTGACACGAGGGGCACTTCTTGACCGGCTCCGCCGTGATCGACTGGAACAACTCGTATCGATGCCCGCAGGATTTGCACTCGTAATCGTACGTCGGCATATAAAACCTGACCTCCAGGCGGCGCGTCTTGCGTCGCCGCTGCTCAATCCGCCTTCGATGCTTCTCCGTCTCCGGCCGAATTTTCCCGCCGGGAGACCACCACCTTGCTGGGCCGCAGCACGCGATCGTGCAGGCGGTATCCCTTGGCGAGCTGCTGCAGGACCGTCCGGTTCGGATATTCCTGCGACGGCTGCTCCATCATCGCCTCGTGGACGGCCGGGTCAAATGGCTGGCCGGCCGCCTCGATCTCCGTCACGTGGAATTCCTTGAGAACCTTCAGGAACATATCGCGCGTGAGCCGGGCGCCTTCCACGATGGCCGGGAGTTTCTGGGCATCGCCCGGGCCCGAATCGATCACGCGGTCGAGATTGTCGAGCACCGGAAGCAGCGCCCGCACCAGGTCTGCGACGGCGTAGCGAATCGCCTCCGCGCGGTCCTTCTCCGAGCGTCGCTGAAAGTTCGACAGTTCGGCCCGGGCGCGGAGATACTTGTCTCTCCAGTCCTGCTCCTCGGACGAAGCGGGGGCGGCCGGCGCATCGCCCTGGCCGGCGTCCGCGGGCCGGTCCGCCTGGGCCGAGCCTTCGTCGCGGTTACCGCTGGCGTACCGCGAGACCTCCTCCTCACTGGGGATCACGATTTTCTCATCCTGGCTCATGAACGGTCACCGTCCTTGTCCGCGCCGGCGAAAAAGCTGCTGAGTTTCTCGAAGAAGCCCTTCGATTCCGGCAGGACTGACTGGTCTTCACTGGCCGCGTACTCGCGGAGCAGTTGCTCCTGCCGCTTGTCGAGCTTGCGCGGCACCTCGATCCACACCTGAACGATTTCGTCACCGCGCTGCCTGGAGCGCACTCCCGGCAGCCCCTTCCCTGTGAGGCGGAACATCTGGCCGTGCTGCGTTCCAGGAGGAACCGTCAGCTCAACCTTGCCGCCCAGAGAAGGTACTTCAATCTTAGCGCCGAGCGCCGCCTGCGGGAACGAAACAGGAACGCGGCAGAGGAGGTCCTTGCCGTGCCGCTCGAAGAACGGGTGCTTGCGGACGCGCACGTACACGTGCAGGTCGCCCCGGGCGCCGCCATTGCCGCTGGGCTCGCCTTCGCCCGCCACCCGCACGCCCTGGCCGTCAGAGATCCCCGCTGGAATGCTCACCGTGAGCACCCGGTGCCGCGCCTGGCGTCCGCTGCCGCGGCACTGGCGGCAGGGCGTGACGATCAGCATGCCCCGGCCGCGGCATGTCGGGCACGTCGTTACCACTCGCCCGAAAATCGCGCCGAAGCCGCTGGTCTGTTCGACCTGGCCGTAGCCGCCGCAGGTCGGGCAATTGCGCTTCTTCGAACCCGGCTCGCTTCCGCTGCCTGAGCAGTGCTCGCAGATGTCCTGCCGCTCGAACTCGATGGTCCGGTCGACGCCGGACGCAACCTCCTCGAGCGTGAGTTCGACCTCCATCTCGAGATCGATCCCGCCGCCGCGCTGCGAGCGCCCCCCGAACATGCTGCCGCCGAAGATGTCGTTGAACATCGAGAAGATGTCATTGACATCCATGCCCGAGTAGTTGTGCGCCGCCCCACGCACGCCCTCGTGGCCGAACCGGTCATACCGCGCCCGCTTCTCGGGGTCGGACAGCACCTCGTACGCCTCGGCCGCCTCTTTGAAGAGGGTCTCGGCATCGGGGTTGTCCCGGTTCCGGTCGGGGTGGTACTTGAGGGCGGCCTGCCGGTACGCCTTCTTGATCTCGTCGGCGCCGGCATCCCGGGAGACACCCAGCACCTCGTAGTAATCTCGTTTTTCCGCCACCGGCATCTCGCAAAACTTCCAGTGCGAACGTTCCCCACCCAGCGGAAACGTTCACCAGCCCGCGGCGCTCGAGACAACCGCTCTGCACGCGCCGCGGGCTGGTGACCTTGAACCACTCGGGCCTGCTCACGCCCGATTCATCTCAGCGAACCGCGCCGGCAACCTCCTTCTTGTCATCCTTGAGGTCGGTCAGCAGCACCTGCGTGGTCAACATCAGGCTCGCGACGCTGGCTGCATTCTCGAGTGCGGTGCGGGCCACCTTCGCCGGATCCAGGATGCCGGCCTTCAGCATGTCAACGTACTCGCCGGAGCGGGCGTCGAAACCGGTCTTGCCGCCGCGCTCCAGGATCTCGGCCACGACGACAGCCCCGTCGCGACCGCAGTTGTCGGCGATCTGGCGGGCCGGCGATTCGAGTGCCCGGGCCACGATTTGATAGCCGATCCGCTCGTCGCCCTCGACCTTCTCGCCGGCCTTCCGGACAGGCTCAATCGCCCGCAGGAACGCTACGCCGCCGCCGGGCACGACGCCTTCCTCGGCCGCCGCGCGGGTCGCATGGAACGCGTCATCGACGAGGTCCTTGCGTTCCTTCACCTCGGTCTCAGTCGCGCCGCCCACGCGGATAATCGCCACGCCGCCGGTCAGCTTCGCCAGGCGCTCCTGGTACTTCTCGCGATCGTAATCGCTCGTCGTCTTCTCGATCATGCTGCGGAGTTGCTCGCAGCGGGCCTCGATCTCCTTCTTCTTGCCGCCGCCCTCGATGATCGTGGTCGAGTCCTTGTCGATCACGATCTTACGGGCACGGCCGAGGTCGGTCATCTCGACGTTTTCGAGCTTCTGGCCGAGGTCCTCGCTGAGCAGCTTGCCGCCGGCGAGCACCGCGATGTCGCCGAGCAGCGCCTTGCGTCGATCGCCGAAGCCGGGGGCCTTCACCGCACACACGTTGAGCACACCGCGCAGCTTGTTCACCACCAGGGCCGCGAGGGCCTCACCTTCGACGTCCTCGGCGATGATCAGTAGCGGCTTGCCCGTGTTGACCTGTTTCTCCAGCAGCGGCACCAGGTCACGGATGCTGGAGATCTTCTTTTCGTAAATGAGGATGTACGCGTCCTCGAAGATGCATTCGAGCGTCTGGGGATTGGTCATGAAGTAGGGCGAGATGTAGCCCTTGTCGAACTGCATCCCCTCGACCACTTCCTTCTCGGTCTGGAGGCTCTTGCCCTCCTCGATCTCGACGATGCCTTCCGTGCCGACCTCTTCGAGCGCGGTGGCCAGGAGTTTCCCGATCTCCTCGTCACCGTTGGCGCTGATCGTGCCGACCTTGGCGATGTCGTCGCCCTTGACCTTCACCGACTGGCCGCGGATGTTCTCGACCGCGATCTTCACCGCGGCGTCGATCCCGCGCTTGATGGCCATCGGGTTGGCCCCGGCGGTGACGTTCTTGAGGCCTTCGCGGTAGATGGCCTCGGCCAGGACGGTCGCGGTGGTCGTGCCGTCGCCGGCGATGTCGCTCGTCTTGCTGGCGACCTCGTTGACCATCTTCGCGCCCATGTTTTCGAACGGCTCCGGCAGCTCGACTTCCTTGCTGACCGTGACGCCGTCCTTTGTCACGCGGGGCGATCCGAACGATTTCTGGAGGATGACGTTCCGACCCGTCGGTCCCATCGTGACCTTGACGGCCGCCGCGAGCTTCGCGACACCGTCCAGGATCTCCTGGCGGGCGGCGTCATCAAAAATCATCTGTTTAGCCATGCAATCTGCTCCTTGTGGCACAGGCGCTTCCGCCTGTGATTCTGCCGGGAGCCCCGCGTGCGGCCTCGTGTGGCCGACGGGGGATCATCCCCGCCTCCTTACTTCTCGATGATCGCCAGAACGTCGCTTTCCTTGAGGATGACGTACTTTTCGCCGCTGACTTCGATGTCCGAACCGGCGTACTTGCCGTAGAACACCTCGTCACCCACCTTCACGCTCAACTTGCCGCGTTCGCCGCTGTCGAGCAGCTTGCCCGGGCCGGCCGCAACCACTTTGCCGCGCTGCGGCTTCTCCTTTGCGGTGTCGGGCAGGACGATGCCGCCCGCGGTCTTGTCTTCAGCCTGGCTCTGCTCCACGACGATCCGATCATCCAGGGGCCTCAGATTCAGCTTTGCCATCGCGTCTGTCTCCTGCAAATTCTGGGCCGCGATTCGGGTGGGTCTTTGCCCGCCCGCGCGGCATTGGTTCAGTTAATTACCGTTCCACCCGCTGCAGCAACCCGCTTACATCATGTCGTCCATGCCCTCGTCGCCGCCGGGGGGGCCTGCCTCGTCCTTCTTCTTGGGCTTCTCGGCGACCACGCAGTCAGTGCTCAGAAGAATCCGCGCCACGCTCGAGCCGTTCTGCAGGGCGGTGCGGACGACCTTGGCCGGGTCAATCACGCCGTCTTTCATCAGGTCGCCGTAGGTGTCCGTGTCCGCGTTGTAACCGAATGCGCCGGTCTTGGCCTGCACCTTGGCGAGAACGACGCCGGGCTCGCGACCGGCATTCAAGGCGATCTGCCGCAACGGGGCCGCCAGGGCGTGCCGGATGATCTCGACGCCCGTCTTCTCGTCGCCTTCGGCCGTGATCTTGTCCAGCGCGCTGATGCACCGCACGAGCGCCACGCCGCCACCCGGGACGACGCCTTCCTCGATCGCCGCGCGGGTCGCGTGCAGCGCGTCCTCGATCCGGGCCTTCTTCTCTTTCAGCTCGGTCTCGGTGACCGCGCCCACGTTGATCTGGGCGACGCCGCCGGAGAGCTTCGCGAGGCGTTCCTGCAGCTTCTCGCGGTCGTAATCGCTCGTGGTGACCTCGATCTCGCGGCGAATCTGCTCAGCGCGGGCCTGGATCTCCTTCGTGCTCCCGGCGCCCTCGATGATCGTGGTGTTGTCGTTGTCGACGTGGATCTTCTTGGCCTGGCCCAGGTCGGCAATCGAGACGCTGTCGAGTTCGACACCCAGGTCCTTCATGATGCACTTGCCGCCGGTCAGGATTGCGATGTCCTGCAGCATGGCCTTGCGGCGGTCGCCGTAACCGGGAGCCTTCACCGCGCAAATCTCCAGGATCCCGCGCAGCTTGTTGACGACCAGCGTGGCCAGCGCCTCGCCTTCGACGTCCTCGGCGATGATGAGCAGCGGGCGCTTGGCTTTCGCGACCTTCTCGAGCAGCGGGACCAGCTTGGTCACGCTCGAAATCTTGTCCTCGTGAATGAGGATGTAGGCTTTTTCCAGGACGCATTCCATGGCGTCCGGGTCGGTGATGAAGTGCGGACTCAGGTAGCCGCGGTCGAACTGCATGCCTTCGACAAGGTCGTAGTTGGTTTCGGCGCTCTTGCCTTCCTCGACGGTGATGACGCCGTCCTTGCCGACCTTCTCAAAGCACTCGGCGAGGAGTTCGCCGATCGCCCGGTCGTTGTTGGCCGAAATCGCGCCGATGTTGATCAGGTCTTCCTTTGCGGAGACCTTCACCGGCTTCGAGAGCTTCCCAAGGGCCTCGACGACGCCCTCCACCGCGCGGGAAATCCCGCGGTTGATGGCCATCGCGTCCGCGCCGGCCGTCAGGTTCTTCAGGCCTTCCTTGTAGATGGCCTCGGCCAGGACGGTCGCGGTGGTGGTGCCGTCACCGGCGGCGTCACTGGTCTTGCTGGCTGCTTCCTTGACGAGCTGGGCGCCCATGTTCTCGTACTTGTCGCTCAGCGAGACCTCTTCGGCCACGGTCACCCCGTCTTTCGTCACATTCGGGGAACCCCAGCCCTTGTCGATCACCGCGTTACGCCCGCGGGGGCCGAGCGTCGCCTTGACCGCCCGGGCCAGCTTCTCCACGCCGGCCAGCAGGCTCGCTCGAGCCTGATCCTCAAACACCAATTGCTTTGCTGCCATGTCAGTCAGTCTCCTTAGGTCCTGGGAGCCGCGGCCGCGGAGGGCCGCGCCATCCTCTGCATCACCGACAGAGAATCTTCCACGCCGTCCGGGAACAGGCAATGAGAGTGCCAGAAGAGCGGCCTGAGGGAGATCAGCTGCAAGCTCCTGTGGCTACAGAGGTTGTGCCGGCTGCTCGGGTGCCGCCGCAGCCTGGGTCAGCCGTGCCAGCGTGGCAGAACAGTGGACTGCCATGCCATTGTGACAGATCACCGGAGCGCCACGGGGGATTCCGACGGGGCAGGGCAGGGGGTGCCACATTCGGGGCAGCGCCCGAATTCCAGCGAGGCGCGGAGGTCGTAACCGCACTTGCTGCACAGGGTTGACTCCGGCCCCGGGGGTGGAGTGCAGAACAGGCGCTGGAGGCTGTAGATGACCGCCATGTAAAACGCGAGCAGGGCGTTGAGAGTGCAGCCTTGGACGAGCGTGATCAGCAGGGTGGGACCGAAGCCGGCTTTGTTCGAGACGAAGTCGGAACCGTACAGATAGCTGACGACGCTCACACTGACGAGTCCGGGCAGGAGATCAACCGCCACACCGACCGGGTAAATCAGTGAAACGGTCAGCCGCGTACCGTAACCGATACGCAGTGTCCGCCGCACAAAGGGCGCTGACTCAAACCGCCGGAACGCCTCCATGCCGGAGATCCAGGTGTAAAGTGCAATAAAGCAGGCCACACCGAGCGCCATGCCAGGGCGACTGAACGACTGCTGCGCGACGATGAAGCTGGGAATTGCGCTGACGCCACAAATCAGCGTCCACTTGCCGAGGCGTTGCAGGAACGCGTTCATACGGCTCCAATCTTAACCGGAGGCAAGCGGCGTGCAGACGTTCAATGTCCGCTCGTTGGCGTAAGCGCGCCGCCGGTGCCCTCACCCTGCAGGCCGGGCCGCCACTCGTTGCCGGCCTGTCTCCCGCGTGACGCGACACGGACCAGGCATGCTGGATATCGAACGCATCAATGACCTGACGTCGTACCTGACAGCCTCGGGGCATCTGGCGCCAGGCGAGCACGTCGACTGTCGTGTGCTGACCGGCGGCGTGTCGAACCGGGCCATCCTGGTCCGCTTCGCCGACGGGCGCGCCTGGGTGATCAAGCAAGCGCTGGCGAAACTGCGTGTACCGGTGGACTGGTTCAGCGATCCGGCGCGAATTCATCGCGAAGCGCTCGGGCTGCGGTACCTCGCGCAACTTGCCCCGCCCGGCGCCATCACGCCGCTGGTGTTCGAGGACCAGGAACACCATCTGCTGGCAATGCAGGCCGTTTCGGAGCCGCACGAGAACTGGAAGTCGATGCTGCTCGCCGGGCGGGTCGATCTTGACCACGTTCGGCAGTTCGCGTCGCTCCTTGCGCGCACGCATACCGAGGCATGGCGCCGGCGGGATGAACTGCAACCGGTCTTCGCCGATGCCGCGTTTTTCGAATCGCTTCGGCTTGAACCATACTACGCCTACACCGCGGACCAGGTTCCGGAGGCCTCCGTGTTTTTGCATGCCCTCGCTGCAGAGACGCGGTCGCGGCGCCTCACGCTCGTGCACGGTGACTTCAGTCCGAAAAACGTCCTCGTTCGAGACGGGCGGCTCGTGCTCCTCGACCACGAAGTCATCCACTGGGGGGATCCGGCCTTTGACGTGGGCTTTGCCCTGACGCATTTCCTGAGTAAGGCTCGTCATCTCTCCGAACACCGCGCAACGTTCCTGCAGGCGGTATCTTCCTTTTGGGTCAGCTATTACCAAGGCATCGCCGCCGTGCCCTGGGCGGGCGAGCTCGAACCGTACGCGGCCCGCCATACCCTCGCCTGCCTCCTCGCCCGCGCCGCCGGGCGCTCGCAGCTCGAGTATCTGACGCCAGGCGAAAAAGCCGCCCAGGTCGCCTGGGCACAGTGCCTGGTATCCGCCTCAGTCACCAGCATCACGGGCTTGACCGACGCCGCGCGGATGTCAATGTCTGGCTAAGGCGGGTAGAAAGTACAAACTCTCTTCACGGGGACACTCTGGCTTGTTACACTGGTTCGGGAAAGCCCGGGCACTGCCGGCAGTGTCCGTGTGCCCGCATCGCTGGATGCATGTGTCGGGCCATGGTATGGGACCTCCGCGCCCGGCCTCCGGTCTGGTTGTCACGCAGTTCCGCAGCACGGATGAACAGCCATGTGGCAGCACCGCCGCCTCTCCCTTGCGTTATTCTGCATCTACCTCCTGATCGAGTGCCGATCCGCGGCCGCCGGTGCGGTCGTATATGTCAATGCCGCCGCCATGGGCGCCGACAACGGCCAGACCTGGGCCGACGCCTTCAAGGACCTTCACGCGGCCCTTTCCTCCGCCGCGGCCTCCGGAGGAAGCGTATCGGAGATCTGGGTCGCCCGCGGGACCTACCGCCCGGCCCCGCCTCGCGGCGATCGCTGGCGGTCGTTCACCCTGGTCAGCGGCGTCTCGCTCTACGGCGGCTTCGCCGGCACTGAGACCTCCCCGGAAGAGCGGGATCCTGTCGCCAATCCCACGATTCTGAGCGGGGATCTGAATGGCGACGACCACGAAGGCGCGGATTTCTTCCGCGATAACAGTGCCATCATTGTCCGAGCCAACTCGCTGAGTGCGCCGGCAGTGCTGGACGGCTTCACGATCACCGCTGCCTGGGGGGAGCATAGTCTTAGTAGCAACGCTGCTCTTGTGCTCTACAACAGTCCCGTCTTGATTCGGAAGTGTGCTCTAATGGAAAATCGGGGGCTTGCCGCCGTGTACTGTTCACGAGGCTCCCCGGTGATCAGGCAATGCATTGTCAGCGGTAATCGCTTCTACGGGGGGTATTTTGAGGACTATGTCGAGCCAACCATCGACGACTGCGAGTTCACCTCCAACTGGTCCACAGCGATCGAGCTGTATCAGTGTACAAGTGCCGTCATCCGAAAGTGCAGCCTCGTCCGGAACGGCGGTGGGATCGCATCGATCCGCAGTACGCTCCAGGTGTTCGACTCGGAAATAAGGGCAAACCGCAGCCCCGGGATCGAGCTGAGGTACGGCGCCGCTCAGGTCAGCGGAACAACGCTGTCGAACAACATTCCAGCCGGGTTTAAAGGTGTGGACTGCGATCCGTCCACGTTGACCGACTGCACGGTCAGCGACAGCGGGACCGGCATCGATCTGTACTACGGCACCCTGAATATCAGCCGCTGCAGAATCGTCCGGAACGGTCCCGCGGCCGACGGGGCGGGAATCACCGCCAGTCACTCGACCTGTGCGATCGACAATTCCATGATCGGCGGGAACGTCTCCACAAATGCCGGCGGTGGTATCGCCGCCGGGGCGACAGCGCTCTCATTGGTGAACTGCACGATCACCGGTAATTCCGCCGGGTACAAGGGCGGTGCGATCCGCTGCAGCTACACGGGGACTACCGTTATCACAAACAGCGTTCTATGGGGGAACTCTGCTGCCGCCGGGCCTGAGTTTGCGGTGGAAGGCAGCGGGACCCGTCTGATCGTCGGTTCCAGTCTTGTGGCGGGAGGGCCGGACGCGCAGAGCGTGACGCAGGGAGGCCAACTCGAGTGGGGCCAGGGCAACATCGATGCCGATCCCCGGTTCGCGTTCCCGGGTGATCCCCGTCTGATGCCGGATTCTCCCTGCATTGATGCGGGATCGGTCGCCTGTGCCGAGGGTTCAGATGCGCGCGATCTCGCCGGCTCTCCGCGCGTGGCCGATGGCGACCAGGATGGCGCACCGGTCGTGGACATGGGTGCGTATGAGTACGGCCCCGCGTGTCCGCCGGTGGCGGTCTCAACGGACGAGATCCTCCTGCATCGGGCCGTGGGCGCGGCGGGGCCCGTCTCCGGTACCTTTTCGGTGAGGAGTACAGGGCCACCGAGTGCGTGGCGCATACTGGGCTCCTGTCCGTGGGTCGAACTCATCCCATCCCGGGGAATAGCCAACGGCGACCCTTCGGAGGTTCAGGTGCACGTCTCCGCTGACGCGCCCGAGGGCTCATCGGACTGCCCGTTCCTGCTCGAGACAACTAATGAGTGCAGTGTTCCGCGTCCGATCAATGTCCGCCTGCACGCCGCGCGCGTTCTCCTCGTTCCGGCTGAATACCCGACGATCCAGGCGGCCATTGATGCGTCGACCGCTCACGGGGATGAAGTACTCGTCGCAGAGGGGGTCTACACGGGTACCGGGAATCGCGACATTGATTTCCGTGGGCGCCGAATCACCGTGCGGGGCACCGCGGGTCCTGAGCGCACGATCGTCGATTGCCAAGGTCTGGGCCAGGGTTTCCGACTGACGCGGAGGGAGGGGCCGGGAACGATCCTCGAGGGATTCACCATTCGTAACGGGTCCCGCGACTCTGGCGCCGCGATCCGCTGCGAAAGCAGCAGTCCGCAGATCCGCAACTGTATCGTCACCGGCAACCAGGGCGGGGGCGTATCCCTGTCGGACAGCAGCGCCGTGCTCGCGAACTGCCTGATCCGCGGCAACTCGGCGGGGAACTTCGGTGGAGTCGCGTGTGGATCGGGCGCCCAGACGCTGGTCAACTGCGCGATCATCGACAACGTCTCGCAATACGCGGGAGGAGGCGTCGACTGCAGCTACGGGACCACAACCATCCGGCACTGCACGATCATCGGCAATTCCGGGGCCGTCGGCGGCGCCCTCGCCTGCCGATATGCCAGTAAGGTCCACCTTGAGAGCTCCATTGTCTGGTCCAACGGCGACGCGCCGCTGCAGATTCCGAAGAACAGTTGGAATCCACCTCTGTTGCAGGTCAGCGCGTGCACGGTTGAAGGAGGACGTTCCGCAGTGCTGGCCGACGACCCGGCAACTGTTCTGTGGGACGACAACAACTCGGATGCGGATCCGCGTTTCGCGTTTCCGGCCGACTTTCACCTGCTTCCGGATTCACCCTGCATCGACGCCGGCCTGGCCGCGGGTGTTTCCGATCCGACCCTCGATCTGGACGCCCAGCCGCGGGTGATCGACGGCGACTCGGATGGTCTTCCGGCGCCGGATCAGGGTGCCTTCGAGTTTGACCCGGCTTCCACGCGGCTCGCACTTTCCCGTGATTCGATGTTCTTTGAAGCTGTTGAGGCTGGCGAGAATCCTCCTCCTCAGGCTTTTGAAATCCGCAACGCCGGCGGAGGCAGCCTGCGCTGGCGGGTCGAATCTTCGGAGGACTGGCTGACCGCGTCTCCGCCATCCGGTGAAACCGGTGTGGAACCAGTCAGCGTCCGTATCGCTCCCGACGTCAGGCGTCTGACCCATGCCACATACCACGCAACCCTGCGGATCGTGGGTGAATCGGCTCCCAACAGTCCGCGCGAGATCTACATCCGCCTCGACCTGCGGACCACACTGCGCGTTCCGTCCGCGTATCCGACGATCCAGGCGGCCGTCGATGCAGCGGTGGTCCCGGGAGACATCGTTTTGGTCGCGGACGGCGTGTACTTCGGTTGCGGCAACACGACTATCGACCCGCACGGCCGGGCCATGGTTATCCGGAGCGAAAACGGCCCGGAGCGGTGTGTCATCGACGGTCAGACTGACCGGTGCGGTACCGTGGCCGGCTTCTACCTGCATTCCGACGAGACACGCGCGACCGTCGTTGAAGGATTTACCGTCCGGCACGGGAAGGCAAGCTCCGTTTGGCCCCGGGGAGCCGGAGCTCACTTTGACGGCAGCCCGACGATCCGCAACTGTGTTTTTCTCGAGAATGACGGCCCCGGCATCTACATCGGTGGCGGGAGCCCCGACATCACCAACTGCCGGTTCTTACGCAACAAAGGCGGCGTGTACCTCTCCTACGGCGATGTCGCCGTGACAGGGTGCGAGTTCACGGAGAACACGGTCGACGGGGGGCTCGCGTCGGGGTATGCGCGAACCTTGACGGTCCGCCAGTGCTCTTTCCGGAGGAATTCAGCCGGCACGAACTCGGAAAGCGGCACCGGCGGGGCGATCCGCGTGGGGCCGTACGTCCGAGCTACGATTGAAGACTGCACCCTGGTGGAAAACTCCGCTGGTTCGGGGGGTGGCATCGACCAGGATTACAGCGGTCACCTCACGGTGCGCAACTGTGTTGTAGCAGCAAACACCGCCACCGGACGCGTCGCGTATACCGGTGACGGCGGTGGGATCGCCCTTGGCGGGACGACTGCGCTTGTAGAGCGGTGTGTCATCGTCGGAAACTCCGGGCGAATCGGCGGAGGGATTTACAGTTCTGAGACATCTGTCCGCCACTGCATCATCAGCGGAAATCGCGCGGTCGAGAATGGCGGCGGCGTGCAGATGATGGCTGGAGAGCTTGTCAACTGCGCCCTGTCCGGCAACTTGGCCGTGCAGGACGGAGGCGGGCTGTACCTGCCAGCCAAATCTGACCGGCTGCTGAACGTGGTGAATTGCACATTCACAGCCAACAGCGCCCAGCGAAAAGGAGGTGGGATATACCTGGCCTCGACAAACGCGTCTGTCACCAACGGTATTCTCTGGGCCAACAGCGATCTGAGCGGTGCCGGGGAGGGGGCACAAATCGTTGGCAGTATCAAGGGCAGGGTCAATTTCACTTGCGTCCAGGGGCTCACCGGCGCGCTGGGCGGCACAGGCAACAATGGAGCTGACCCGCGCTTCGCCGACAGCGACGGGGTGGACAATCTGCCCGGCACGTCCGACGACGATCTCCGGCTTGTTCACGGATCATCCTGCATCGACGCCGGCGACAACGCTGCCGTGCCGCCAGAACTCATGCTGGATCTCCAGGGTTGGGCCAGGCTCATTGACGACATCCTGACGCCGGACACGGGTGCCGGGCAGCCACCAATCGTGGACATGGGTGCGTACGAATACGAATGCTTCGACTGTGATGGCGACGGCGTGCCTACCGCGGAGGACAACTGCCCGCTGGCACCAAACAGCGACCAGGTGGATTCAGACGGGGATGCCATGGGCGACGCGTGTGACCTCTGCCCCCGGGACCCCCTGGACGACGAGGATCATGACGGTGTCTGCGGAGACATCGACGAGTGCCCCGGCGATGTCGATACGGACAATGATCATGTCTGTTCCCGGGAAGACAACTGCCCGGCTGCGGCAAACACGGACCAAGCCGATATGGATGCTGACGGAATCGGCGATGCCTGTGACATCTGCCCCCGAGACCCGCTGAACGACGACGACCATGATGGCATTTGCGGAGATGTCGACGAGTGCCCCGGCGATGTGGACCCGGACAATGACCATCTCTGCTCCCAAGACGACAACTGCCCAACCGTGGCGAACACGGATCAGGCGGATGCGGATGCCGACGGGGTCGGTGACCCGTGCGACGCCTGCCCCGGAACTCGGGTGGGCGTGCCGGTGGATGAGACCGGATGCGCGCGGCTGAAGCCCGACTTCGACGGAGACGGTGACGTCGATCAGGAGGACTTCGGCGAATTCCAGAGATGTTATTGCACCGCTTGCTCTTCGCTCTCTCCAAAGTGTCAGCGTGCGGACCTGCGTCCTGGAAACGGAGTTGCCGGTGTGGATTTCGAGGTTTTCTTTGCCTGCATGAGCGGACCGAATAAGCCGGCTTCTTCGAACTGCGCGGATTGAGCCGAGTTGCTGGTATGCTGGATGCCTTGTGAGCTGGCAGGAGGAGTGGGATGCTCCTCTGGTACCCCGCCGGATATCAGTCTCCCATGGCCAGGTGAATCTATGCTGCGTTCCGTGGTGTTAAGTTGTCTCGCGGCGCTCGTTTTTAGTTCACATTCCCCCACACTGGCCCAGTACATCTGCGGCCCCCAGTGGCTCGAGGGGCTGCCCCCGGTCGATGGTGATCTCTATGGATCGACCACATGGGACCCCGACGGCGACGGGCCCGCATCGCCTCTGCTGATCGTGGGCGGCGCCTTCGCGACGGCCGGGGGCGTCGCTGTCAGCAACATCGCCGCGTTCAACGGCACCGCCTGGTCCGCGCTCGGTGACGGCACGAACGGGGTTCCCTGGGCCTTTGCGGAGTACAACGGCGACCTGGTCGTCGGTGGGCGCTTCACGATGGCGGGCGGCGTGCCGTGCAGCTACGTCGCCCGCTGGGACGGCACCGCCTGGCACGCCATGGGCGATAACCTCAACTCGTTCGTTTACGCGCTGGCCGTCTACAACGGCGAACTCTACGCCGGCGGAGTCTTCCTCATCAACGGACAGCAGAGCGTCGCCCGCTGGGATGGCGCGGGCTGGCAACCGGTCGGCGGCGGCATGGCAATCTACGACTGCCCGGTGAACTGGTGCGGCACGGGCGTCTACGCGCTCCGCGTGTTCAACGGTGAACTGGTCGCCGGAGGCTATTTCACCCAGGCGGGCGGGATCGGCGCGCGGTACATCGCACGATGGGACGGCTACTCGTGGCACAGCCTCGGCGGGGGCCTGGACTACCAGGTCGAGGCCCTCACGGAACACAACGGCAAGCTTATCGTCGGCGGCCAC
Source organism: uncultured Planctomycetales bacterium (assembly GCA_964548565.1). Lineage (GTDB taxonomy): Bacteria > Planctomycetota > Phycisphaerae > UBA1845 > PWPN01 > CAYLLT01. Next base: position 18,947 of record CAZJTF010000072.1, read on the forward strand.
TTCTCGCGCGCCTCCTACAACAGCGTGGCGACCAACCGCATCGCTGTGTGGGGCCCGGGCTGGTCGGCACTGGGAGAGGGCCTGAACAAAGCTGTGTGGGCGTTGGCGTCGCACAATGGCAAGCTCTATGCGGGCGGTGCCTTCACCGCGAGCGGCGAAACGCCCATGAGCCGCCTGGCCGTGTGGAACGACACCGGCTGGTCTGAAGTCGGCGCCGGCGTGGACAGCACGGTGCTGGATCTCTCGGTCTATGACGGCGATCTGGTCCCGGTGGGCCACTTCGCGTCGGTCGGCGGCGTGCCGTCGTCGCACTGGGCGCGATGGCGCGAAACGCCGCCCCCGCGAATCCTCACGCAGCCGACGGCTGCCACGGTCACCTACGGCGAGTGCGCTGCGTTCAGCGTCAGCGCGGACGGCGAGGGCACGCTGCAGTATGCGTGGCTGCACAACAGCGCCCCGATCACGGATAACGATCGCGTGCAGGGCGCCGCCATGCCGCAGCTCGAGATCTGCCCGGCCAACAAGACCGACATGGGCTGGTACGCGGTGAAGATTACGGACGAGTGCGGCTCGACCGACAGCGCGGGCGTGTTCCTGAACGTGCTCTGCCCGGGCGGTATCGAGACGCAGCCGCAGAGTCAGACCTCAGCCGTAGGGGGTGAGGCACAGTTCTTCGTTATGGCGACGGGGGTTGGTACCCTGCAGTACCAGTGGCGCCGCGGTGGTGTTCCCGTGGCCGATGACGCCCGGTTTTCCGGTGCGAACACCCCGGAGCTGCGCATCTCACCGGTGCTCACCAGCGATGGAAAGGGCACCTACAGCGTCTCGATCACCGATGACTGCGGCTCGCGCACGTCCAACTCGGCGACCCTGACGGTGACGTGCCCTTCCGTCTCGCCGGCTGACTTCAACCGGGATTGCGACGTGGATCTGGACGACATCGCCATTTTCCGGACCTGCGCCGCCGGTGCGCACGTGCCCTTCAACACTGCCTGCCCGCGGTGGCCGAACGATCGATCGCGCGCGGCGGCGGATTTCGACCTGGACGGGGACGTGGACGCCGATGATTTCGGCAGCCTGCAGCGCTGTTTCAGCGGCTCCAACGTGCCGCCGCCCGTCGGCTGCGCGAACTGAACGCACGGTGTTCGTTCGTCCTCTCTTGGCGTTCCGCTGCTGCGGCGGTTCAATGGGTACATGCATACCATTGACGATATCCGCGCGTTGGAGATTCTCGACAGTCGCGGACGCCCGACCGTGAAGTGCTGGTGCCGCCTGGCGAGCGGGGCGGAGGCGAGCGCGTCCGTGCCCTCGGGCGCTTCAACGGGTACGGCCGAAGCGCTGGAACTTCGCGACGGCGACCCCGGGCGTTACCGGGGGCTCGGTTGCCGCAGGGCCGTCGGGAACGTGAACGGTCCGATCCGGGCGGATGTGTGCGGGAAGGCCTTTACCGACCAGGCATCGCTCGACTCGGCATTGAACGCGCTCGACGGCACGCCCAACAAGTCGCACCTCGGAGCGAATGCGATCCTGTCCGTCTCCCTCGCCTTCGCACGGGCCACGGCCATTGAACGCGGCCTCCCCCTGTACCGCCACCTGGCCGGCATGGTTCCCGGCGCCTGTCCGCACCTGCCGCTCCTGACGATCAATCTCTTCAGCGGCGGCAAGCATGCCGGCAAGCAGATTGCCATCCAGGACGTGCTCGTCGTCCCCGTGGCCGCGCGGACGGTGGACGAGGGGCTGGCAACAGTCTTCGCCGTCTACCAGGCGGCGGCCGACCTGGCGCTCGAGACGTACGGCATGCGGCTCCTCCGCGCCGACGAGGGCGGGCTTGCGCCCTCCTTCGAGAGCACGGAGGCGATGCTCGGGCTGGCGGTCGAGGCGATCCGCACGGCCGGCTTCGCGCCGCAGACCCAGGTCGCGCTCGCCGTCGATGTCGCCTCCAGTCACTTCTATGCCGACGGGCGCTACGTAATCGACGGGCACGCCCTGGAGGCCTCCGAGATGATCGCCCGCCTGCAGGGGTGGGTCGAGCGCTACCCCATTGTCAGCATCGAGGACGGCCTGGCCGAGGAGGACTGGGAGCACTGGCCCGCGCTGCGCCGGGCGCTCGGGGGTAAGGCACTGGTGCTCGGTGACGACTTCCTCTGCACGAATCCCGGACGCATCCGACGCGCGATCGACGTACAGGCGGCCGACGCGCTGCTCCTCAAGGTGAACCAGATCGGCACGCTCACGGAGGCGTCCGAGTCGTGCCGCCTGGCCCGCGCCGCCGGCTGGACGGTTGTCGTCAGCGCCCGCAGCGGCGAGACCGAGGACGACTGGCTCGCGGACCTCGCCGTCGCGTGGGGCGACCAGATCAAAATCGGCTCCATCACTCAGTCCGAACGCCTCGCCAAATACAACAGGCTGCTGGAGATCGAATCGCACGGAGGGGTGGCGATGGGACGGTAGGGCGGCTTGCTCAGAATGAGGGCAGGGATTGGGACGGTCACCCCCGCACGACTTCCGCGATGCGGATGCAGTCGGTGAGGAGGGCTTCGAGGCGGTCGAGCGGCCAGACCGTCGCCGCGTCGCTGCGGGCCTTCGCCGGGTCGTCGTGGACCTCCAGAAAGAGTGAATCTGCTCCAGCCGCTACGCCCGCCCGGGCGAGCACCGGCACCATCTCGCGCTGCCCGCCGGATTGCGTGCCGCCCTGGCCCGGGAGCTGGCAGGAGTGCGTCGCGTCGTAGACAACCGGCGCGCAGGTGGCCATCCGCGCCAGCCCGGTGAAGTCGTTGACGAGCCGCCCGTACCCGAAGAACGTCCCCCGCTCGGTGAGCAGCACGCCGGCCGCGCCCGCGCGACGCGTCTTCTCGACCGCCAGCCGCATTTCCTCCGGCGAGATGAACTGCCCCTTCTTGACGTTGACGACGCACCGTGTCGCACCGGCCGCCGTGAGCAGGTCCGTCTGGCGGCAGAGGAAGGCGGGGATCTGCAGGATATCGAGCACCTGCCCCGCAGGATCCGCGTGCCCCGGCTCGTGCACGTCCGACGTCACCGGCAGGCCGAGGCTCATGTGCACGTCCGAGAGGATCGCCAGCCCCGCCTCGAGCCCCGGACCGCGGAAGCTGTCGATGCTCGACCGGTTCGCCTTGTCGTAGCTCGCCTTGAAGATCAGCGGCAGGCCCAGGCGCTCGCAGATGCCCTGGATGCCCTCGGCCATGCGCAGCGTGTGCTCGCGCGACTCGATCACGCACGGCCCGGCGATGAGGACCAGCGGGTGCCCGCGCCCGATGCGGATGTCGGCCACTGTGACGGCTTCTACGACGGCTTCATTCATGATGACGCGGCATTGTAACGGGCGTCCTCGCGCGGCGGAATTTTCACGCGGAGGGCGCCGGGGCGGATCGTCACCGCGATCGGCAGGTGTCCGAAGCCATCGCCGTCAATCTCGACGGGCACGCGCCGCGCCGACTCGACACGCACGTCGCGGGCGCGCAGGTACTTCACCGAGGGATGCTCCACGTGCTGCGCGAGCAACGTGCGGATCGAGTGGCCGATCAGGTCCGCGTGGCCGCGGCAGGGCATGATGCAGAGGTCCAGCAGCCCGTCGTCCGGCCGGGCGTCGCGCACCACCGGCAATCCGAGCGCGTATCGTGCCATGTTGCCGATGAACACCATGCCCCTGCCCTCCCAATACGCGGCGCCGTCGGCCGTCACGCGCACGGGGGGGAAGCGGTGCTCCCAGAAGGTTCGCCAGAGCGGGCCCGCGTAGGTCAGGTGCGTAATGTGCCCGCGCCGCAGGCTCTCCAACCGGTGGACCACCTCGGCATCGAACCCGACCCCTACGACGACCAGGAACGACCGCCCGTTGATCATTCCCACGTCCAGCGGGTGCACGTGCCCGTGCAGCACGGCCTCCAGGATCGACGCGCCGTCGGCCCGGAAGCCGAGCGATCGTGCGACGAGGTTTTCCGTCCCCGCCGGCCAGATGATCATCGGGAGGTCGCGACCGGCCAGCCCGTCGGCCGCTTCGGAGACGGTGCCGTCGCCGCCGACGACGAGCACCACGTCGACCGGCGCGTCGGCTGCCCGCGCCGCCAGCGTCCGGGCATGCCCCGGCCCGGTCGTCAGCTCCAGGACGCTCTCCACACCCCGCGCGCGCAGCACGCCCAGCGCGGCTCGCACCTGCGCGAGCTGCCGGCACGAGCCGGAGACGGGGTTCATGATCGCAGTTAACCGCACCGCAGAAACGTACGCGCGCGCCCGGCAGTCGTCAAAACCGGCGTAGCCGCCGGGCCTTCCAGGCATGCAAGGGTCGTCTCAGCTGGTTCGATGGCTGG
>CAZJTF010000073.1:0-23214 GCA_964548565.1 uncultured Planctomycetales bacterium
ATCCCGCGGAGGGGTGGATGTTCGGCCGCGGGTGCCAGGGACCAGTGACCGGCCCCTGCGCTGCAAAAGGCATGCACGGCCAGCTTCCGGAGCGTCCGGGCATGGGCGCTGTCCTCTTCCTGGCGGGCCCCGGCGTTCCGCGTGGGCGAAAGCTCGAAACGGTCCGGATGGTCGATGTCGCGCCGACACTCGCGTCTCTGGCTGGCGTCACGCTGCCCGCCCCCGACGGCGAGATCATCCCCCTGAAGTGAGTGGTGTTTGGCCTCCGGGCTTCCGGTGCCGACGCGCGCAAAAAAAGAGGGCGGATTGGATCCGCCCTCGTGCATTGCGTGTGTTTCCCGCCTTACCGCGAGAACTGCGTGCGAATGATGAGCGTGATCAGGTCGTTGCCGCCGGTGCCGGCACCTGTTTCATTCAGGTTGGTCACCTGGAACTGGACGGTCTGGCCGCACTGCACGCCGCCGGCCTCGTCGCGGTAAACCGGACCGTTCGAGTCGTCCGGGGCCGTGACGGCGTCACCCGTCGAGAGGGCGGCACTGGCGCCGATCGACTTGGCGTCGCCGCAGCGGATGCGAACCAGCAGCGAGCCGTTCGGAATCAGCGTGTTCTGCGTCGCGCCGTTGACGGAGTACAGGTTAATCGGCTGGAAGAGCTCCGGACGGGTCAGCAGGCAGTCGCCATCGGCCGCGTTCGGGCAGGTGCACGGACACGCCACCTGCGAATTTGGATTCGTGCAGCACTGGAAGCTGGGCGGATCCGCGAACTGGTTGGTGGGGTCGAAGCCGTTGTGCACGTAGAGCGCCATCTTCACCGGAATCGTGGTGCCGTTGGCGAGATTCACGCATACGAACCCTTCGATGCATGCCGGCACCGCTCCCTGCGTGACGGAGTTGTTGTCCGGCACCACGGCGATCACGAGGGGGTTTCCCGGCGGGGGGCAACTCACACCGAAGATGATCGGGGCGACAAAACAGCTGCCCAGCAGGAGAAGCAGGAATGATCGACGTCTCGTCATGGATCGGCTCCATCCGGCGGAGGTCGCCGGCAACACATGCAGGGTTCCGCGGATTCCTTTGTTCGGCGGCCGCTCACCTCAATTGGTGTTCGCCGTTGTCAGTCCCTGGGACAGCAGCAGCAGTTTGACAACCTGGAAGGTGTCGGCCCGGGTAAAGGGGCCTGTCTGCGTTGTTCCCTCGATCTTCGCAACCGACACCGTGATCGCGGACGGGCTGCGCGCGTCGGCGACCAGCCGGTAGATAATTGTATCACCCTGCTGAAAGTCCACCCCCGCCCGGAGGCTCGCTACCTGCGGCGGGACCTGGATGGTCAGGCCGTCGGGCAGCGTGGCGGTGATGCTGGGTGTGATCGGGTTGTCCAGATCTCCGAGGTTGACCCGCAGGAACGGGTATGGAACCAGTACGCCCGCATCCCGCGTGGCCGGGGTGATGTCCGAGAACGGGTACTGCGTGGGCGTGGCGCGCCCGTCATCGACGGTGATCGTGTAATCAACGACGGCCGTGGTGTCGTTGATGACCTCGACCAGGACGAACGGCTGGTCGCCGGGGGCCAGAGGATAGAGGTTCGAGGTCTCGCTGTTGTAAAGCGAGGGGTTGATGCACCCTGAGGCCAGAGGCAGAACGAGTGCGAACACCAGCCCCGACCAGCATGTGGCCCCCATTCTCGATCGCGCGTCTCTCATCAGTACACCTCCACCGAGAAGGCCGGCGGATTGCCGTCCGCGACGACCGAGATCACGTTTCCGCACTCGAGGCCGTTGCCCACCTGCAGCTGGCCGAGGTTGGCGTTCACGTTGATCGTCCCGGCCGAAGAGGCGTAGCCGAAACTGGTGAACTGGACCGCGGCGACGTCACATTCCTGCGTGAAGGCGAAGAAGTTCAGCGGCGCGCTCGAGAGCGTGAATTCCTGGGCGCTGCCGTTGGTCTTCGTCACCTGCACCCGGGCCTGCACCGACACGGCGGCCCGGTTCGTCAGGAGGATCACGATGAACCCGTTCGGGGCGGTGTCCTGCGAGGCGGTGTTCGAACCGAACGCGGCCAGGAGGGACGGGTTCAATACGCCGCATCCGACCGACAGTGTGAGGCCGCAGGCGACGATCGCAAGCCAGGATCGCCGGGCGGTCCACATTCCAGACCGGTGAACCATCATCAGGAGAAGCCTCCACTGGTGGGTCGCAGTTGCCGCAGCCCGCAGCCGCAGGAAGCGGTAAATTCGGCCAGATATTACGGCAGACCACGTGGGTCAAGCAAGGCAGCTCATCCGTACGGAACCCCCGGGAGAGGGGCAAAGGTCGGCTGGCAGAAAACCGTCAGGGGCCCGATCCCAGGCGTCTCCCGGAGTGCGGTCTGCTCCGTTCCATGTATTTCGACCGCTTGGTCCTGCGGACAGAAACGAGACTTCCGCATTCTTCCGGAGCACACCGGCGCAGCGACCCGCAAGGCCCGCTGCGCCGCGTGTGCCGCAGGAGGCGTGCTCTCAGCGCGCGGTCGTTCGGGCGGGGTCGTGACCCTTGCCCGTCCACAGCGCATTCGAGGCGACTGGGTCTTCCGCCGGCCGGGCGATGTTGTCCTGCGGGTCAATCGCGTATCCCAGTTCGCGCGGGAGCATCGCGCGTGCGTGGCCGTCCGTGAACGCAACGTTCCCCCGTCCGTTGTGACGCCCCTCGACCGGCGAGTAGGCCAGGTCCGCGCGCCCGCCGGCATCGGAGACACCGGGGCCGAACTTCGTGGCGCCGACCTCGATCGCCAGCCGTGGCGGGTCGAGCGTGTAGCTGTGCTGCCCGTGCGAGATTCCGGCTCCACGACTGTCGCCGATCAGGACCGTACGCCCGGGTGCTTTGATTCGCCCCATGCCGACGGGCCAGTTCGCGTACTCGCCGGGGATGCTGCTTTCGCGGCTGTTACCGAGGTACTGGTAGTTGTAGCCGTACGCGCCATTCCGGATGTTCCGTTCGTACGCACCCTTCAGAGAAGGGCAGAGGAACAGGTCGTTGGTCATTTCATCTGACCCCGCGGCCACACCCCCGGCGTTGATCACCGCGCCAACTCCGTAGTCCATGAACCACTGCCATCGTGGTCCTTTGCGACCGTACCGGTTGGTGTAGTCGGCCCACATTCCGGTGGAGCGGTTGAGCACTTTCTGCAGCCGGAAGGGCGGGTGCACCTTGTACGTGTTGGTGTAAAAGACGGTCGCGTGTCCCAGGCGGTGCAGATTGGACAGGCACACGACGGCGCGGGCGCGATCCCGCGCTTTCGTCAGGGACGGCAGCAGGACCGAGACGAGCAGCGAAATGATCGCCACAACGACGAGCACTTCAATCAGGGTAAACGCGGATGAGCTCCGAACGCCGGAGTAGGAACGATGCATCAGATTTCCTCCCTTGTTGAGACTGGATCTCAATTGGGGTGCAGTATAGCTAGTTGAGACTCAGTCGCAAGTGGAAATCCGGGAGAAAAACAGATTCGGGTCCCCCGATATGCGCTGACCCTTTGATTCCGGTGCGTTTACGGATGGGTGGCAGACGCGGAAAGCAACTCAAGGGTCGCCTGGCAGGCCCGGCTGAGTCCGACGCCTTCGAGCTCGTCTTGACGAAGCCAACGGGCACCAGCCCGAGCGATCTGCGGCCCCCGCCACGTCCCGGCGTACACATGAAATGCGATCCGGCGGTGTGTCAGGAGCCGTGTGACGGAGCCGATCCGCTGTGGCTGGATCCGCGCGTCGCCGGTGAGCCGTCGCCGCAGCCGGCGGAGGGCTGCCCTGCATTCCTCGCCCGCTCGAACATCCTCGGAAGGCAATTCCCACAGTCCCGCCCAGAGCCCCGTCTGGGGGCGCTGCATAAAGAGCAGCCGATCCCCCGACCGGATGGCGACGACGACGGTCTCCGCCTCCAGCACTCGCGGACGCCTGGACGGAGGGGGGATCTGATCCGCGAGACCACGGGTGGATGCCAGGCAGGAGGATCGAAGCGGGCAGATCAGGCACTGCGGCGACTGCGGCGTGCACACCGTCGCCCCGAGCTCCATCAGCGACTGGTTGAAGTCGCCGCACCGCCTCGGCGGCACCAGGGACTCTGCTACCGTCCACAACTGATCGCGCGTGGCAGGCGTTTTCGGGTCGCCGGCGAGCGCCAGGATTCGGCAGAGCACGCGGGCAACGTTCCCGTCCAGCACCGGTGCGGGCACATCGTATGCGATGGATGCGATGGCGCCGGCCGTGTAGCGCCCGATCCCCGGCAGTGCAAGAAGTGACTCCACGTCGCGCGGAACCACCCCGCTGTGGCGTTCGACAATCGCGCGGGCGGCGGCGTGCAGGTTGCGCGCGCGACTGTAGTAGCCCAGGCCGGACCACAGTGCGAGCACATCCCCCTGCTCTGCCGCTGCGAGGTCAGCGAGCGTGGGGAACCGATCCAGAAAGCGCTCATAGTAGCCACGTACCACGCTGACCTGCGTCTGTTGGAGCATGAATTCCGCGAGGAGTTGTGCGTAGCCGTCGCCAGGTCGCCGGCGCCAGGGCAGGTCGCGTTTGGCGCGGTCGTACCACGCGAGGAGGCACCGCCGGATGACCCGCAGCGCGGCGGGCGGAATGGCGGGTGTCTGCGGAACGGCGTGACGACGTCGCGGCATCGGGGTGTGATTGTTCCACAACGGGTGGGGGAATCAACCGGCGCACGTGCGGACGGCGGCTGTGTCGGCGCCACTCATGCACTCGAAGAAGATCAGGAAGTCCTGCTCGTCCACGTCACCATCTCCATCCATCTTTGCAGTTGCGCAGCTCGGTTCCGGCTGTGGCAGATTCCCGCTGAGGCAACGCTGGAACACGCCGAAATCCTCCTGGTCCACGTCGCCGTCACCGTTCATGTCTGGTTTCACGGTCCGGACGGTGACGGTGACAGTCAAAGCTCGCGGGCTGTTCAGCGCCTCCGGCGCGCTGACCGAGACGGTAGCGACGTGGACCCCGCGCGGAAGGGTCGCGACACCGTCGTATGCCAGGGTGATGTCATCGGATTCGCCGGTGGAAGTTCCGGATGCTGGCGACACGCTGAGCCACGGCGCGTCGGGCGTCACGCTGTAAGTGATGGTTCCCGGGCCGCTGTTGCGGACGCTGAACGTGTCATTCGGCAGCGCGTCGCCGAGATAAACGGTCCGTGTGATCGCTGGAGGATGCACTGCGATCGTCGGCCCGGGCGGAACGATCACGAACTCGTCTTTCGTCGCGCCGGAAGCCGCCGAGACGTAACGGACGCGCATCTCGGCGCGCGAGACGTCTATCATCAGGGGGCCGACCTCGCCGCCGTTGTTCGACCCAAACGCGCGGGCGAGCCACTGGGTGGCGGTTGTCGGTGCACAGCAGTCGATGTTCCGGCCGCCCGTGCCTGCAATCACCTGCAGGACCTGCGAGCCTTTGGTGTAGACCCCGCTTTCATCGAGAACGTACGTGACATCGTTGGCTGCGTACCCGGTGAGTGGGAAGCTCCGCTGGTAGTTGTGGCTGTGCCCGACGAGGAGCAGGTCTGCGCCGTTCTGCACGATCACGGGGATGATCTCGGCCGCCATGCCCTCCCCCGTGTCGGTGTGGCCGAAATTCGATTTTGGCGGATGGTGTGCGGCGACGATCTTCCACGGCAGACTGCTGGCGCCCAGATCCGCCGCGAGCCAGCCCGTGATGGCCTGCTGGCGTGCGGCGCTGACTCCCGGGCCGCCCCAGGCGGTCGAGTCGATGACCGTGAAGTGAACCATGCCGTAATCGAACGAGTAGTTCTTCTCCGGCACCTCGCCGACCGGCGGTGCGACGGGGCTGGTTACCCCCAGGGAGGGGATGGGAACTGCGTAATTGTGCAGCGAAGGCAGCCCGGCGCCGCTCCCCGCGTCATGGTTGCCCATGCAGAAGTACTCGACGTGGTTGCGAATGTACGCGGAGTTCACCGGAACGCGGCTGGCGTCGAGACGCGCGTCGAATTCGTCGTGCGTTCCGGAATCATAGACATTGTCGCCAAGCAGGAGAACGAATTCCGCCGCGCCAGAGGTGATCCGACTGTTCACTTTCTCGAACTGGGCCAGTTCGCTGGCGGAGTGGATGTTGGCCGAGTCCCCGTGGGCCGCGAAGGCGAAGGCCTCGGGGCTGCCGCTCGCGCGCCGGGCGCGGAACGTGCCCTCGTACGTCGCGATCACCTCCGGTTCCGCGGGGGAGCGCTTGTGGATCACCCGGTAGTCGTACGTCGCGTCATACGTGAGCCCGGTGATCTCGACAGAGTGGTTTACCCGCGTCCCGGCGCCGGTGACGAGTCTTGTCGGACTGCCCGCCGGGGTGTATGCGGGGGCACCGCCGGCGCGGTACTCGACCTCGAAGAAATCATCCGGCGCCAGTCCGCCGCCGGACTCGACGGTCTGCCACATGATCGTGATGCGATCACTCGTGCCGATACCCGGGCCGGTCGAGACCAGCGGTGCATCCCCGAGCTGCAGGTACGGTTGGTGCTTGACGGTGAGCGTGCGGCGGGGCGGCGGTCCACCGTTCACCACGACCCGCAGGATCGGACGCAGCGCGGGGTTCGCATCCTCGCTGCTGCGGAACTGGACGCCGTTCGTGCCGCCCGTCGGGCGGAAAATCCATCCGCGGTTCGTCGTCGGGGCCGCTTTCCATGCCAGAACACTGGAGGTCACGTCGAGCACCTGCGGGCCCACCGGAGATCCGGTGGCGGCACCAATATTGGCGCCGTACTCGTCGGACTGGACGCCCGCATCGCCGCCGAACGCGTTGAACGTCTCCGTCTCGGACCAGTCCACGCTGACCTCGTTCACCGTGGCCGCATCGCCGGAATCGATCACCTCGTAGATGACGGCAGCCGACGTGATCGTGTCGGAGGGCGCGATCTGCCCCGGGCCGGTGCCAAAGATGCCGTCGAAGCGGAGCAGCGCGGAGTTGATGCCGCCCGAGTCATCACCGTCCCACTCGACCACGACTGCCTCGCCTTGCGCAGTCGAAGGCGATGCCTGCCGCAGGAACGTATCCACCGTGCCGGAATAGCCGGGGCCGTCCTGGAATGTCAGGACGGTTCCCCCGGGCGGCAGCGGGTTTGAGATGGTGACGTTATCGATGGCGAGGCCGTGATCGGCGACCCCTGCATCGTTGAAGTCGAACCAGCGGAGGTAGAAGGTGCCGTTGAGGGGGATTGGCGCTGCCGGGGTGTACACGCCACCAACGGCGGCGACGCGCACGGCGTTGCCGTCGAGCGGCCCCGCCGCGCCGGTGTCCTGCACGGAATGGAAATCGAAAGCGGCACCCATCGCGACGAAGCTGACGCCGTCCGTGCTGTACATCAGCACGAGCGCCTGGTCGCCCGCATTCTCGCGGCGCCATTGCTCGCCGTCGTAGCGGATCTCGAACGACCCGATCCCAAAACCCGTGCGGTTGTCGATCCGCACTTCCATCGCACGATGCCCACGGGCCGTCGTCGCCAGCGAGCCCAGCGAGCGGTCGGTGCCGCCCGTCGCCCCGTAGTTGCAGTTGCCGATCGTCCCTGCGCCTGCCGCCACGCTGCCGTTGTCAACCTGGAGCGTCGTGCCGGTGATCGCGCCGTGACCCGACGCGTCGACGGCGCCGTCCGTGCCGGCCAGTCCGCCTACGTACCAGTTCGCCGGCGTGACGGTGCCGCCAGGGCCCATGCCGTCGAAGTTCTCGGCATACGTGCCCCGCAGCGGCACTCCTGCATGCGCCGGTTCGGCGCACGTTGCGAGAGCCGCGGACAGAAGCAGGGCGGCGCGGACGATCGGACGGCAGAACACCATCAGGCGTCTCCTCCGGGCTCGTGACGTGCACCGCATGATGCGTGCGGTCGGACGTGGTCGGGTTCGAGGGGCAGCGGACGCGTGTCACGTCCAGCCATGCAGGTACCCGTTGAGGTATTCGATCGTGCTCTGCTGCTGGCGGACCTCCCACGCCATGACGTCGCCGATGGAGATCATGCCAACCAGTTCGTCGCCTTCGCACACAGGCAGGTGCCGGAGCCGCTTCGATGTCATGATACTCTGGCACTCGGCAAGGGGCGTGTTCGGGCGGCAGCACGTGACCGGGCGGCTCATCACCTCGGAGACGCGCGTCTCCGCCGGCGGGCGGCACTCGGCGACCACGCGGCGCAGGATGTCGCGTTCGGTAAAGATTCCCACAACCTCCATCCGCGATCGGCACACGATCACCGCGCCGATGCGCGCCTCGTTCATGCGCCGTGCTGCCTCGAGCACAGTGTCTTCCGGCACGACCGTGACCACGTCGTGACCCTTGCAGGCGAGGATATCGGCCACGTCCGCCATGCGGCACCTCCGTCAGGATCTGATAAGCGTTGACAGAATGTCGGGCCCGTCTGCTCCAATATGGCTCGCTCCCGGGCGCAGGGCAAGCAAAAACATCGTGAATCTGTTCACGACCGGGCGCGCGGAACTCCCCCCGGGGTGTGGGCAGGGGGCATCAGGAGCGGCGGGGCAGGTCGGCGGGGTCGGGGGAGGGCAGAAAGTCCGGCTCAGCCGGAGCGGTCGTCTCGAGGCTGCAGCGGATCTGGCGAATCGACTGGCGGATGCCTTCGAGGCGCGGGTGGAGCCGCAGCGCCGCCCGGTAGGCCTGCAGCGCCCGGTCGAGGCGTCCAAGCGAAGCGTAACAGTGGCCGACGCCGGCCAGTGCGCCGAAGTGCCACGGGTTCAGGCGCAGGGCGATCTCGCAATCGGCCAGCGAGCGCGCGTAATCCTCTTTCAGGAACCAGGCGATGGCCCGCTGGTTGTACGCCTCCGCGAACCCGGGCGCACGGTCAATCAGCGCGTCGAGCGAAGCGATGGCCGCATCGAAGTGGTCGGCTGCGATCAACTGCACCGCGCGCGTCAGTGCCACGTCCACGCCAGCGTCGCCCGAGCGGAACCAGATGCACCACATGGCATGTTCGGCGATGGCGGATCGGAACGGGTCGTCGTCGGCGAGGTGGGGGGCGATCGCGGGGGTGTCGATCATGCGTCCCGTGAGAGACAGGCAGGCGAGCGCGACCTGCGCCGCGTCGTCGTGGCCGCACTCCAGAATCTGGAGGAGCCTCGAATTGGGCCAGCGTTGCGAAAGGTGTCGCGACAACTGGTCGAGGTCCTGTCGCTCCAGGATCGGGCGGATTTCATGAACGAACTCACGGCCGTGCGAGTAAGTAAGACTCATGGGTCACTCCAGGTCTTCGTGCTGTCGTTCATCGACGCGTCTGCCCGGAAGGCTGTCGGAGGATTACGTGGTGCACACCATTGCTCCAAGGAAGGCGTCGTGTCCATCCCTGACAACGCACCGACATGAGCCGCATCACAGGAGATAGTAGCAGGCGCGCGCGCGGGCGGCAAAGAGAATCTGACAGCTGGCCAGATACACTGTTGCTTTACCGGCGACGGGCTGCTGCCGGAGGCGGCGGTGTCACAAGCGTGGCACAGCTCTCACCCGGGCAGCGGATATCGGACGAAGGCCTCCATGGCGTGGTGCTCCGGGAGCCCCAGCCGGTCATAGGTCTTCGCGGTGTCCGTGTTGCGGGCCTCGGCGCGCTGCCAGAACTCGCGGTCGTCGTACGGCCCGGGGAAAAGAGCCTTGTCCTTCTGAGACTGGTGCTTGAAGATGCCGTAGATCTTGTGCGTCAGTTCGCTGTGTGAGAGCGGTACGGTCATATCGATCACGTGCGGCTCCCACTCCTGCCAGGCCCCCCGGTACAACCAGACCGTCTCCGGGCGCAATTCGCCCTCGCACCGCCGGATCGCGGCGTAGCAGGCCTCGGCGCACAGCCGGTGCGTGCCGTGTGGGTCAGACATTTCGCCGGCGATGAAGATCCACTGCGGGCGGACCTGCTGCAGCAGCCTGTAGACGATGTCGACGTCCTCCGGGCCGATCGGGCGCTTGCGGACCTCGCCCGTCTGGTAGAACGGCAGATCCAGGAAGTGCGCGCGTTCGGCGGGGATCCCCATGAACGTGCAGGCCGCCAGCGCCTCGGCTCGCCGGATCCGCGCCTTGAGTTCCTGCACCTCGGGAATGTCCACCGCCCCCGGCTGCTTGGCGCGCATGAACTCCTGCACCTTGCGCAGGTGTGCCTGGGTCTTCCTGGTCTCGCAGCCGATCACGTGGTTCAGGTCGGCCCAGAACTCGAGCATCTGCAGCGCGTGCTCGTCGAAGACGGCGATGTTCCCGCTCGTCATGTATGCAACGTGTACTTCGCAGCCGCGCCGAGCCAGCCGGGTGAGCGTGCCGCCCATGCTGATGACGTCATCGTCGGGATGCGGGCTGAAGCACAGGACGCGCTTGTCCGTCGGCAGCGAGCCGTAATGTGCGATCGTGCTGAACAGCCGCCGGAACACCTTGCGGTTGATTTCGTCGCCGGAACAACCGTTGTGGCGCAGCAGCGAGGCAAGGTGATGGTGGTCGTAGTCGTCTTCCTCGAGCTTGAGCAGGCTTTTGTTGGTCGAGAGACTCAGCCAGATCACCGCCCGGTGCAGGTTATCGTCATTCCACTCGATTTCGCCGAGAACCCACGGGGATTTCACCCGCGTCAGGGCGGCGGCGGCCGCAACGTCGATGTACACCTCCGCGTTGGGATGGTCCTGCAGGAAACTCGCGGCCACAGTGTCAGTGATCGGGCCTTCCACCGCTTTTTGGATGATCGTCGCCTTCTGCTCGCCGAATGCCATCAGCAGGAGGCGCCGCGCCCGCAGGATCGTGCCCACACCCATGGTGATCGCCTGGCGCGGAACATTCTCTTCGCCGAAGAAGTCGGCGGCCGCATCCCGGCGGGTCACGGGGTCGAGCGTGATCATGCGGGTGTTCGATTCGCGCGACGAGCCGGGCTCGTTGAACCCGATGTGGCCCGTCCGCCCGACGCCGAGAATCTGGATGTCGATTCCGCCGGCCGCCTCGATAGCCGATTCGTACGCTTCGCAGTAGCCGGGCACCTCAGCCAGCGGGATGGCGCCGTCCGGGATGTGGATGCTCTGCGCCGGAACGTTCACGTGGTCGAAGAAGTTCTCTCGCATCCACCGTCGGTAGCTCTGGATACTGTTGGCCGCCAGGCCGTAGTATTCATCGAGATTGAAGGTGATGACCTTTGAGAAATCGAGCCCCTGCTCGCGGTGCAGGCGGATCAGCTCGCGGTAGACGCCGATCGGGGTGTGGCCGGTCGCCAGGCCGAGGACAGTGGTCCTGCCGGCGGCGCTGCGCTCACGGATCGTATCGGCGATGATGCCGGCGACCCTGCCGGCCGCCTCGCTGTCGTCCCGGCAGATGGTGGTAGGGATCTTCTCGAGCGCGGTGAAGGTTTTGCCGGTGAGGATGGGCTCCTTGTGGAACACGGTCAGTCGACTCCATGGCCGGATGCCGGCCTTCAGATTGCCTGCGGAACCTTTCTGTGCGGGGAAGCCACGCTGGCGAGGGAGGAACCTCGGAGCGGCGTCACACCTGCCGCCTTTTCAGGGCAAGGGTATGGTAACGCGTGTTATATAATCTGGCAATGCCGGGCGATGGCTACGTGGCTACGGTCATTCGGGAGATTCGTTGAAAAACCGCATCGGAGGGCGCGGTCAGGAGAGCCAGACAGGCAGGGTGTGCTGTATTTTTGCGGTGTGCTCCGAAGGTGGTCCTTCCCGCGCGAGTGCTCCCCGCGCTGTGCCCACAACCGCCAAACTGCAGCCCGACGGCGCCAGTGTGCGGCCTGGGAGCCCTCGGCTCGCGCCCGGGCCGCGCAAGGGTCCACTGCGCCAGGTCCGGTGGCGCGTTCGGCTCAGATATTGCGGGCCAGGAAATAAACGCCGCCACCGATACCGGCGAGAATCACCGTCTGGATCGCCTCCAGTGCGGGCGTGCAGCCAGCGTCCACCTGCAGCAGCATGGATCCGGATGCGATCACCATCATCCAGCGGAGCGCGCGCGTCCAGTTGAACATTCGTGAGACTCCCGTGCCGCGGGCCGGCGGCAGAAACCCCGCGTAGGGCTCGTCGCCAACCTCATCAGCGGCTGAAGTGTACCCGGCTCCCGCATGCCGTCAACTGGCTCGCCCCGCAGCCGGCGCCTGCCCACCGTCGCGGGCAACTTGAGAAACCAACCACGTTTTTTCTTTTGATCTTCAGTCGACCTCCGGCAGGACCGATAGTCAGCGAGCCAGCGTGATTGGCACAAGACCCGCCGGCACGTCGTCGGCGGAATTCGAACGCAGGAGAATTCGATATGGCTAAGACCACTCCCCGCCGTCGCAGTGCCGGCCGCAAGTATGGCACGACCGCCTCGCGGACCCGCAAGACCACGGCCCGCAAGACGACTCCGCGCAAGGCCGGCGCCGCCAAGCGGACCGCGGCCGCCCGCACCACGAAGCCGGCTTCGTGCAAGGGAACCTGCCGCAGCAACGCCAAGACTGGCGTGAAGAGCTACGCGAAGCGCACGGTCCGCTCGCGGTAAGGACACCGCGGCCAGCGCCCGGGGGCGGCCACGAGCCGCGTCCCGACCGGCACGGACGCCGGTCGCGCAAAGGACCTCAGCAGAGACGCAGGGATCCGGCAGGCAAGACGCCGCCGGATCCCTGCCTGTTTGCGCGGGGTCTCCCGCACAGCTCAGGCGTGCACCATACCAGTGCGTGTGGCTCCATCTGAAAACGCACACCCTGCACGGGCAGGCCGTCGTTGCGGATGTGAGGCAACCGACTCACTTGCCGCGACGCGGATTTGATCCGTTGCACCGCCGGTTTATAGTGGGTCTCCCGCAACCGGAGGCTGCACATCATGACGACGGGACGCATATCGAAGACGCCGGTCTGGACGTCGATTCTCGCACTGAGTTGCATGCTCCGGCCGGGCGCGGCGTCCGCAGAGGGCGTTGCCTGCCCCGTGCTCGTCGAGCCGGAATCTTTCGAGACGCTCGGCGGGTGGGTGATCGACCAGCAGTTCATGGACCAGATGGGCTCGCCGTTCGTACTGGCGCACGGGCTTGGCGTGCCCGTCGCGGACGCAAGTGCGACGATCGCGTTCCCCGGAGGCGGTACGTATCGGGTGTGGGTGCGGACGCGCGACTGGGTCGCGCCGTGGAAGGCTCCCGGTACGCCTGGTCGTTTCCAGGTGCTGATCGACGGCCAGGCACTCGCGGCGACATTCGGCACGAAAGGGGCGGAGTGGCACTGGCAGGACGGAGGAACGGTACGCGTCGGGGCGAGCGCGCGGGTGGCCCTGCACGACCTCACCGGATTTGAGGGCCGCTGCGATGCGATTCTGTTTGCGGATGCTGCGTTCGTGCCGCCGAACCGCGACCCTGAACTGGCCTCGTTTCGCCGCAAAGCGCTCGGCCAGCCGGAAACGCCCGAGGATGGCGGTACATTCGACCTGGTGGTCGTCGGCGGCGGGATTGCGGGGACGTGTGCGGCCCTGGCCGGCGCGCGACTCGATCTGAAGGTCGCGCTGGTCCAGGATCGCCCGGTCGTGGGCGGCAACAACAGTTCGGAGGTGCGTGTCTGGCTGCAGGGGGCACGGAACGTCGCCCCGTACGAGCGTCTGGGCGATCTGGTGGCGGAACTGGAGCAGGCACGCTCCGCGCACTATGGTCCGGCAAACACGGGCGACCTGTACGAGGACCAGGAGAAGCTGGCGGTGCTGCGGGCAGAGAAGAACATCCGCCTGTTCCTCGGGCATCGCGTGAATGCGGCTGACAGCGAGACGGGGCGGATCAAGGCGGTCGTGGCACAGGAGATCACCAGCGGTCGTCGCGTTCGACTGGCGGGGCGGTGGTTTGCGGACTGTACCGGCGACGGGTGCCTCGGGGTGCTTGTGGACGCGGATTACGACATGACCGTGCCGGGCCACATGGGGCAATGCAACCTGTGGAACGTGGCAAAGACCGACAGACCGCAACCCTTCCCGCGCTGTCCGTGGGCTCTCGACCTGGCGGACAAGCCCTTCCCGGGGCGAGACAAGGAGAAGCCCGACCCGCTGAAGCTCGGAGGCTGGTACTGGGAGAGCGGGTTTGAGCGGGATCCTATCGAAAACGGCGAGCACGTCCGGGACTGGAACTTCCGCGCGATGTACGGTGCGTGGGATGCCCTCAAGAACGTGGACGAGGTGCTGCCCGACTACAAGCTGAACTGGTGCGCCCACATCTCCGGCAAGCGCGAATCTCGCCGACTCCTCGGTGACATTGTCCTGACGAAGGAGGACCTCGTCAGCAATCGGCAGTTCGCTGACGGGTGTGTGCCGACGGGGTGGAAAATCGACGTGCACAGGCCCGATCCGCGGTACGAGCAGGGCTTCGAAGGCAGCGCGTTCATCGCTCGGGCTGACTTCGGGCCGTACGAGATGCCGTACTGGGTCCCGTATCGTTGTCTCTACTCGCGCAACGTCCAGAACCTTTTCATGGCGGGCCGTGACATCAGTGTGACGCACGAGGCGCTCGGCGCCGTGCGGGTGATGCGGACCTGCGGGATCATGGGCGAGATTGTGGGGATGGCGGCCTCGCTCTGCCGCAAATACGACTACGACCCGCGCGGTATTTACGAAAACCGCATGGACGAGCTGAAGCAACTCATGAAACGGGGCGCGGGCAAACTCCCGCCCCGGTAGCTTCTCTCCCCCTCCGGAGCGGTCCACGAACGCCGGTCGTGCAAGGCCCTCAATTCGCCGGCTGGGTGTAGAGCGACTCCGTGTCGTGCGGGAGCCAGACCGCCATCTCGCCCTTGCCGCGGTGTGCCCAGGCGTAGTAGGGGATCAACGTGAGTTCGGCCGGGACCAGCTTGACCTGGCCGCCCTCGCCCTTCACCGCCCGCTTGCCTTTCGCCTTGATCACGGTGACGCCGCCGAGCAAGTCGGCACGATGCTCGCTCGTCATCTCCGCGTCGTTCGGCAGGACGAGATCGAGAGCCTTCCCATTGTTGTCGATTCCTTCCGCACAGTACACGATCGGCCCACGCATGACCGCGACGCGCCCACGGCAGTCGGTTACCTTCTCGTTGGCGAGCACGCGCTGAATCGGCATCGGCAGAGTCATTGTGAACTCCTCGCGACCCGACCACGCGCGGTCGACGACCACGACGCCGTCCGTGCGGGTGATGGAACGGTCATCGGCGGACGTCGCCCCGCTGCTGCTCCCCGAGGCGAACTGGATCGCCTCGCGCTCTGCTGATGCGAGTCGGTAGAGATCCGTCGGCCAGGCCGCCCCCTGTGCCCAGCCGGGAACACGGACCCGCAGCGCGAAGCGGCCCGGCTTCTCCGGTTCGACCGTCAGACGCACCTTCCCGTCCCACGGGTACCGCGTTTCCTGTGTGATCTTCACCGTGTTGTTCTTCGTCTTCACCATGGCAGTGCCGGCGACGAACAGGTTGACGTAAACGTCGTCGCCCTTGACCGCATAGACGTACCCGGGCATCGACGGAACGATGCGGACAACGTTCACGGGGCAGCAGGCGCACCCGAACCATGGTGAGCGTTCGTGCTTGCCATCGCTCGCGAGCGGGTTGACGTAGAAGAACTTGTCGCCCGTCATGCTGACGCCGGAGAGAAAGCCGTTGTAGAGCACGCGCTCGACGAGGTCGACGTACCGGCTTTCACCGTGCAGCAGGAACATGCGCTGGTTCCACAGTGCGTTCGCGATCGCGGCGCAGGTTTCGCTGTACGCCTGCAGGTTGGGGAGTTCATAGTCATCGCCAAAGGCTTCGCCGTGCGAGCGCCCGCCGACACCGCCCGTGATGTACTGGTTTGTGCCAGCCGTGTAGTCCCAGATCTTGCTGAGCGCCGCGAGGGACGCGGTCTCGCCGGTGATGGCCGCGACATCCGCAGCGCCGCTGTAGAGATAGCCCGCGCGGACGGCGTGACCAACGGACTTGTCGAGCTGGGCGAACGGCACGTGGTCCTGCGCATACTCGCCGTACAGCTTGCGCCCGCACTTGTGGCCGCGCTCGTCAACGAAGAACTTCGCCAGCTTGAGGTAACGCTCCTCACCTGTCGCCCGGTAGAGTTTGACAAGTCCGATCTCGATTTCCTCGTGCCCGGGGACATCGTGCTTCTTGTCGGGCCCGAAGACGCTGTCCACCAGGTCCGCGCTCTTGATGGCCACGTTCAGCAGAGAGCGTTTTCCAGTGGCCAGGTAATGTGCAACGGCCGCTTCGTACATGTGACCGATGTTGTAGAGTTCGTGGCTGTCCTTCAGGTTGCTCCATCGCTCCGGGCCGGAGCCTTTCGGCGGATTCTTCGGATCGATGGTGCGGGCGGTGTACAGGTATCCATCCGGCTCCTGGGCGGCCGCGATCATCGCGATCAGATTGTCGAGGTATTTGTCCAGGTCAGGATCGGGGTGCAGCGACAGCGAGTAGGCGGCACCTTCGATGACCTTGAAGACATCGGAATCGTTGAAAAAGATCCCCTCGAATTTGCCCGGCTTGAGCTTGCCCGCGACGGCGAAGTTGTCGATGCGGTGGGTGTCTTCGCATTGTTTGAAGCAGTAGCGGACGGTGACGGTGCGGTTCGTCTCGAGGCGTGGAAGCCAGAATTCATCCTGCACCCTCACGTCGGTGAATGGGACGGGGGCGATCGGGTAATCCTTCGCCGGCGTGGCGCCGACCGAACCGCTGGTGAGGGCGACGACTATGGCTGCATGCAGCATGGGATATAACTCCTCGGCGACTCCGGACAACTCCCTCGATCAAACGCGCCTGCTTTATATCGCAGCAGAGCGGGAATGACCAATGCGGAGGACCCGGCGCCTGTGTTCCTGCTGGATGAGGAGTGCTCAGCGACTCACTTACCCGCGGTCGGAGCATCCACCACGAGCCGCAGGTCGACCGATCGGCTGGTGGTGCCGTCCGAGACCGTCGCCGTGATGTCGTAGCGGCCTTCGCGCTTCGGCGTGCCCGCGATCACAACCTGGCCGTCGCGGCGGTCGATCTCCATCCCTCCCGGGAGTGTCCCGGCGAGCCCGACGCTGATCCTGGCGTCCGGTGCGCCGCCAACCACTTCCGGGCGCACGACGGCCTCCCGGCCGGCCGGGATGTGCACCGGAAAGATCCGGACCTCCACCGGCGCGGTGAACCGCGCGTCGGGCCTGATCACCAGCGTCTCCCTGCCGAGCAGGCTCTCGACCCGCCCGCCTGTTCGCAGCACGAGCTCACGCCCCTGGGCGGCGGTGCGCCGGGCCATATCCGTCAAGTTCCCGTCGGGCAGTTCGTCGCGCGTGAGATTCCGATAGCGGTCGTTCAGCGGGCGCGTCCAGCCCTCATCCAGGTAGAGGTACTTCCGCGGGATCGAAGCGCTCCCCTTCATGAGGGCGAGCAAGCCGGCCAGCGTTGCGCACTGGTTGTCGGCGTCATAGCCGGCCATGCACGAGAGGTTGAGCGTTGATTCGAAGTCGCCGCCGCCATAGAGCAGCGCGAGTACGCCCAGGGTCCCGTTGAGCAGCGCACTCACTTTGTCCTTCGTGATGTCCGCTGGCAGGCCAACGCCATCGAGGTACTTTTCCTTGATCTTGCGGCGGACCGTGACCCAGTCGTTACCCGCCTCTCGCTTCCACTGGCGAACGTCGTCGATGGCGGTGCGGAAGATGCTTCCCGCGGGCAGGTGCTCGTAGCCGATCTGGCAGAGGCGTTCGACGTCGGTCTGGTAGAAGGCGGCGGCGTACATCGTGTTGTACCAGATCGTGGGATGCGTCCCGTAGTCGTCGTTGGTGACCTTGGCCGCCCAGTCCGCCTTGGCCGCGGCATAGCGGAGCATTCCCGGCGCAGTGACCGCCCAGATCTCGCAGACCAGCTGCGGGTCGATCTTGTCCCAGTGGGGGTTGAGGCCGCGACGACCCGTGTGCGGCGGGAGGTAACCCTGCTTCATGAGGTCGCGCGCCGCCCGGTTCGCCACCCAGATGTGATCGTTGATGCACCGCTGCCAGAACTCCGCGAGGTTTTCGTACGTCGGCTCGGGACCGTACTTCTCCATCACGAAGAGGTCGACGTACTCGATATCGGTATCGTCATCGCTGAACGCGCCGCCTGCCGCCCGGATCTTGTCGAGGATCTTCGGGTCGTAACCGGTGATCGGCTCGGTGCGCGGGTCATCGATGTACTTCCACTCGTGCGCCAGGCCGTACATGTTGCCCACGCACTGGCCGAGCCAGGAGGCGTAGACCTTGTCCTCGTAATCCTCGATCGTGATCCGTCGCTCAAACGAGCCGCACCCGGACGAGGCCAGGAGGACGAGTGCCATCACCGCACTGCGGCGCCGACGAGAGAGTGCACGTCTTTGTATCGCCATCCGGTTTCTCCAGAGGTTGCGGAGGAGGCAGGATAGCGGGAGTGCCCGGGCCGCGACAATGGCGCTGGCGTGGCTGCCGGCCCGGTGGGGGTTGCGTCGGCGGTTCCGGCAACCCAGGGGCGAAGTGCACCCTTGCCTGGCCCGCGCGAGCCCCGAAATGCCCCTTGCGGTAAGATTTCTGCCGGATAAAAACGCGGCGCAGACCGGACTTTGGCGGCCGGCCTGCGCAGGGGGTGCATCATGCAGGATTTCGAGAAGCTCGGCGCGTTTTACCTCGGCAAGACATACGATCTCGACGCGCGCCGCCGTGGCGAGGAACTCGTGCTGTACGACTCGCGCGATCTCGTGACGCATGGTGTCTGCGTCGGCATGACCGGCAGCGGCAAGACCGGCCTGTGCATCGCAATTATCGAGGAAGCCGCGATCGACGGCGTCCCCTCCATCGTGATCGACCCGAAGGGCGATCTCTCAAACCTGCTGCTCACGTTTCCGCAGCTCCGCCCGGAAGATTTCGCGCCGTGGGTCAACTCCGACGACGCACGCCGGAAGGAGCTGGACCCGGCCGCGTACGCCGCGAAGCAGGCGGAAACTTGGAAGAAAGGGCTCGCTGAGTGGGGGCAGGATGCCGCGCGCATCCAGCGTCTGCGGGATGCCGCCGATTTCACCATCTACACACCAGGCTCGAGCGCCGGCACACCCGTTTCCGTGCTCAAGTCGTTTTCGCCG
This sequence comes from uncultured Planctomycetales bacterium, assembly GCA_964548565.1. Classification (GTDB taxonomy): domain Bacteria; phylum Planctomycetota; class Phycisphaerae; order UBA1845; family PWPN01; genus CAYLLT01. The sequence continues at coordinate 18,996 of CAZJTF010000073.1, forward strand.
CCACCTCCCGAGATCGCTGACGACTCCGAACTGATGCAGGAACGCGTCGCGACCACTGCGACAAGTCTGCTGGGCCTGGTCGGTATCGACGCCGACCCGCTCCAGAGCCGTGAGCACATTCTGATCGCGACGATCCTCGGTCAGGCCTGGGCCAAGGGCGAGTCTCTCGATCTGCCGGCGATGATCCACCGTATCCAGGAGCCGCCCGTCGAACGCATTGGCGTCATGGAGGTCGAGACCTTCTATCCGGCCAAGGAGCGATTTGCGCTGGCGATGCAGCTCAACAACCTCGTCGCCTCTCCCGGCTTCGCACGCTGGATGGAGGGCGACGCCCTCGACGTCGGGTCGCTGCTGCACACGCCAGCCGGCAAGCCGCGGGTATCGATTTTCTCGATCGCGCACCTGAACGACGCGGAACGCATGTTCTTCGTCTCGATGTTGTTCAACGAGGTGCTTGCCTGGGTGCGCACGCAGTCCGGCACGACCAGCCTCCGGGCGCTGGTCTACATGGACGAGATCGCCGGGTACTTCCCGCCGGTGGCCAACCCGCCATCGAAGCAGCCGTTGCTGATCCTCATGAAACAGGCACGGGCGTTCGGCGTCGGGCTGCTGCTGGCCACGCAGAACCCGGTCGACATCGACTACAAGGGGCTCGCGAACGCCGGCACGTGGTTCATCGGGCGTCTGCAGACGGAACGCGACAAGATGCGCGTTCTGGACGGGCTCGAGGGGGCGGCCGCCGGTGCTTCGGCGAAATTCGACCGCAGCCGGATTGAGCAAATGCTCTCGCAGCTGGGCAGCCGCGTGTTCCTGATGAACAACGTGCACGAGGACGCACCGGAGGTCTTCGAGGTCCGCTGGGTGCTCTCCTACCTGTGCGGTCCGCTCACGCGCAACCAGATCCGACAGCTCGCACAGTCCGCCGAGCCCGCTCGGACAGCCATGCCTGCTGAGGCAGAGCCTGCCCCAGTGGCCGCCGCTCCCGTCATGCAGGCTGCACGTGGGGCCGCTTCGCAGAGGCCCATTCTGCCGCCCGGCATCCAGCAGTCGTTCGCGCCCGTTGGAGCCAAAGCTGCTCCGGAGTCGCTGCAATACCGCCCGATGCTGTTCGCGCAGGCGAGCGTGTATTACGCCGATGCGAAGCTCGGGATCGCCCAGGAGGAGGACGTCGCCTGCCTGGTGCCGCTCGGTGGACGATCGGTCGTCGACTGGGAAGCGGCCCGGGAAACAAACCTGCTGGCGGAGGATCTCGAGGACGATCCGGCTGAAGGGGCTGCCTTCGCGTCTCTCCCGGCGGAAGCGGGGAAAGAGAAGTCCTACTCCGTCTGGCAAAAAGGGTTTGCCGACCTGCTCTACCGCAGCCGATCTCTGTCGCTCTTCAAGCACGCGACGACAAAGCTCACATCGCGCCCCGGCGAGAGCGAGCGCGATTTCCGGCTCCGCGTGTCGCAGGCGTGCCGCGAAGCGCGTGACGCGCAGGCGGAAAAGCTCCGGGCCAAGTACGCGCCGAAGCTGTCCGTCCTGCAGGAGCGGTTGCGGCGCGCCCAGCAGGCGCTGGCCGTCCAGGAGCAGCAGGCGAGCCAGGCGAAGCTGTCGACCTTCGCGCAGGTGGGCAGCGCGATTCTGTCGGCCTTCCTCGGTCGCAAAGTGGCCAGTGCAGGGAATGTCGGGCGGGCCAGTACTGCGGTGCGGGGGGTGGGGCGCAGCATGAAAGAGTCAGGCGATGTCCGGCGTGCCGCCGAGGACATCGATGCTGTGCGGGGGCAGATCAACGAGCTGGAGCAGCAGTTCGAGCGAGAATTGGACGAGATCGAGGGGAAGGTCGATCCCGCGACTGCGGAGCTCGAAACTCTCGAGGTGCGCCCGAAGAAAGCCAATATCCAGGTGAAAGCCTGCCGTCTCTGCTGGGCGCCGTACATCCTGAAGGACGGCACCCAGACCCCCGCCTGGCTCTGATTGCCGCAAGTTCGGCGCCGCGTCCTCTCGGCCGTCGCCGGTGCCCTGACCGGCGGCGCTCTTGCCCCCATGAAACGAGCATCCCGGCCGCAGCTCCTGCTGCGCCGGGATGCCGCCAACGTCCATGGAGGTACGCCTTACACTTCGATCACGTACAGGTTGTCCTGGCGCTTCTTCGTTCCCCGGAACTCGGCGATCGATGAACACGCCAATGGCCGCACGACGGCAGCCTGCTCATAGGTCTGGAACAACTGACCGCACTGTCGGCAGAACTGCCGTTTCCCCCTGCGGTGGGGCGGCACCACGTGTGGGTGCTCGCAATGTGGACATAAAACGTAAACTGGCACGACGACTACTCCCTTCAACTCGCATCCGCCCGGTTGCTTCCTGTCCCGCTCTGCCGCGGCTGGCAGCCTGCGGGTCCGGGCGAATCACCCCGAAGTCTACGTCTGCTTGGACACACGACCGCCCGATAGGTTGCATCCCTGCAAGAACCGGACGCATTTTTCTCAAGTGCAGTATTCTGCAGGTGTTATGGGTGCCCTGTGGACTCCCGGGCGCGCCAGGAGCAGAGCACAACCTTCGCTGGGACGGCACGTTATGGAAAAATGTCGCGAGGGCTATATTTTCGATATGAAAACAAGTTGGCGGCAAGCCCCTTGTTGGAGCACACCACTTTACGGCCCACATCCTACTGAAGCGATGCCGGCAGGTTCTTTAAGACATTCGAAATCAGGAGGATGAGGCCGCCGAGCAGGATGTTGACGCTCATCCACTGCATCCGTTTCTCACGCAGTTTGGCGAAGGCGGGGGACCGTCCGGTGATCGCGATCGCGACGAAGAACAGCGTCAGCGCCAGGAGGATTTTGACTCCCCACAGCCCATGATAGAGCGGCTGCCCCTGGTGACGTGGAAACTGAATAATCGTGTTGTAGATGCCGGTCAGGAGCAGGAATGCAACGCAGGCGTGGACCACACGTGCCCATCGCCGGATCAGCACCCCCGCGAGCTGCCCGTGGACGTCGTCGCTGAGGGTGGCTCTTGCCGACGGCGCGAGCACCACGCGGAGAAACACCGTCCCACCGATTGCCACGATGGCCGATCCGATGTGGATCCAGCGGCTGATCACAACTGGGACGATTGAGAGGTCGATTTCGGCGAGCATGCGCGTTTCCTCCGCCTCTGCTTCCGCGGATGGTAGGGGACTGTTTGCGCCCGCGGCAAGCGCCGGCTGCTCAGGACCGCCACATTACCTCTCCGGGGCCGGTGCCTGAGGCTTGGCCACGTCCGCACCGCTCCGTAGAATGCGACCGCGAAAACAGGAGGCATCGCAGTGGCGACCACGACCAATCCATTCAAACGTGCGCCCGTCATGAACCCGACCCAACTCGGAGGCATCGAGACGTCTGTGCTCGACAACGGGCCCGGGCGGGGGGTTCGCATTGCCTGGGTGAACACCGGCGGGGGGCTGCGGTACAAGGTCGTGATCGACCGCGGCCTGGACATCCTCGATGCCGAGTACCTCGGACAATCGCTCACCTGGCACGCCCCGGCAGGGATCGTGGCCCCGTCACACGCCTACCACCGGGGGATGGAGTGGCTGCGCTCGTTCTTCACCGGCATGCTTACGAGTTGCGGCCCGCTGAACACCGGCGCCCCCTTCGAGGAGGGCGGCCAGGAATACGGCATCCACGGCACGCATTCGAATACGCCGGGCGTCGTCGAGTCGATCGTCAACCCCGATCCGGAGCATGGGCGCCTCGACATGAGTATCACGGCCGTCCTGCGGACCGCGCGAATGTTCGGACCGTTCATCGAACTGCGGCGGACGATCAGCAGCACGCTCGGCCAGCCGGCGATCCGCATTCACGACGTCTTCGCCAACCGCGGTAACGAGCCGGCGCCGCACGCATGGTTGCTGCACATCAACTTCGGTTACCCGCTGCTTGAGCCGGAGGCCAGCACCTATTGCTATCGCGTCAAGCTGACCGCCCGGGGGGACAGCGCGAAGTGGTTCGTGGCGGGACGCGACTTCCGGGCCGCCCCTCAGCCGCTGGCCGAGCACCGCGGAACAGGCGAGGTCTTCTCCTACATCGATCCCGAGGTCGGCGCCGACGGCAATGTGGTGTGCGGCGTCGTCAACCGGAAGCGCGGCTTCGGCGTGAAGATCGAATATCCGCAGAAGGACTTCGATCGTCTGGGTAACTGGCAACACTGGGGCCCCTCCGGCTCCTACACCGGGGCGCTCGAACCGATGACTTGC
>CAZJTF010000074.1:0-10038 GCA_964548565.1 uncultured Planctomycetales bacterium
ACCGTCGATGGCGGCGCCGGTGACGACACCATCCTCGGCAGCAACGGCGCCGACCTCCTGATCGGCGGCGACAACAACGATTTCATCGACGGCCAGCAGGGTAGCGACACGGCGCTCCTGGGCGCCGGCGACGACGTGTTCCAGTGGGATCCGGGCGACGGCAGCGACACGGTCGAAGGCCAGGCCGGCGCCGACACCCTGCTCTTCAATGGCAGTGGCGGCGTCGAAATCTTCGATGTCTCGTCCAACGGCGCGCGGGTGCGTTTCACGCGCAACCTTGGCAACATTGGCATGGACCTCGACGACGTGGAGTCCATCGATCTCAACACCCTGGGCAACACCGACACCACGACCGTGAATAATCTGAGCGGCACCGACCTGGTCGAGTTGAACATCAACCTGGCCGGTACGATCGGTGGTACAACGGGCGACGGACTGGCGGACGTTGTCATCGTGAACGGCACGAACGGCAACGACATGATCGACGTCTTCGGCGCGGGAACCTCGGTCGCCGTCACCGGCCTGCCGACGCGGGTCAATATCACCAACTCGGAAGGCGCCAACGACTCGCTGGTCATCAACGCGATGGGAGGCAACGACGGCGTCACCGCGACCACACTCCCCGCCGGCGTCATCAAGCTCACCATCGACGGCGGTGCGAACGATGACACCCTGCTCGGCTCCCAGGGTGCCGATGTCCTCCTCGGCGGCGACCACGATGATTTCATCTTCGGAGACAACGGCAACGACGTGGCCTTGATGGGCGCCGGCAACGACGTCTTTCAGTGGGATCCCGGCGATGGCAGCGACACCCTCGAAGGCCAGGCCGGCACCGATACGATGCGCTTCTTCGGCTCGAACGGCGGCGAGAACATTGACATCTTCGCCAACGGCGGCCGCGTCCTGTTCTTCCGGAACGTCGGCAACGTCACGATGGACCTCGACGACGTCGAGACCATCGAGTTCCGCGCCCTCGGCGGCGTCGACAACATCGTCATCGGCGATCTTTCGGGCACGGATGCGACGCAGGTCACCCTCGACTTGCGCGGGCCCAACGGCGGCGGAGACAGCACTGCCGACACCGTCACCGTGAACGGCACGCAGGGCGCCGACGTCTTCGGCGCGACCGGTGATGCGGGCGGCGTCCGTGTGTTCGGGCTGCACACCGACGTGAACATCCTCTTCCAGGAGCAGGCGAACGATCGCCTGACCCTCAATGGCCTCGGCGAGGACGACATTGTGGACGCAACCTCGCTCGAAGCGGATGGGATCCAGTTAGCGATGAACGGCGGACTCGGCGCGGACGTCCTCCTCGGCAGCGACGGTGACGACCTGATCAACGGCGGCGACGGCGACGATGTCGCTCTCATGGGCGCCGGCAATGACACGTTCGTGTGGAACCCCGGCGACGACAACGACACTCTGGAAGGCCAGTCGGGCGCCGACATCATGCTGTTCAACGGTTCGAACGCCGCCGAGAGCATCACCATCTCCGCGAATGGCGGGCGCGTCATCTTCTTCCGCGATGTCGCCAGTGTGACCATGGATCTGAACGACCTGGAGCGGATCGACTACAACGCCCTGGGTGGAGCCGACAACATCGTCGTTCACAACCTCGCCGGAACCGATGCCGCCGAGATCAACGTCAATCTCGCGTCGGCTAACGGCACCGGCGACGCCGCAGCGGATAGCATCACGGTGAACGGAACGGCAAACGCTGACGTGATCGGCATCACCGCAAACACGGGCATTGTGCAGGTCGCGGGACTGGCTGCGGTCGTGCGGATCAGCGGTGCCGAGTCGACGCTTGACCGCCTGACGGTCAACGGCCTGGCCGGCATCGACCTGATCTCGACCGGCCCCGGCGTGACCAGTCTGATCCTGCTGACCGTGAACCCGTGACGGCGAGCCGCCGGCACCGCCTCGTGCGGCTCTGCGACCCCATGGCGACTGCCGGGCCGCATTGCGCTTCACCACGACTCTGCCGACAATGAGAGAAGGCAAATGGGCGAATGACCGGGCAGGCGGCCCGCGTCACTCCCCCCGCGGCCGCGGAATCGGCTCTCCGTGCGGGTCCAGGTCCGGGTGGCCCAGTTCGGTGGCGATCTCCTCCGTGAGCTCGTGCGCGTGCTCCAACTCCTCCGCCACGTCGTGCAGCAGATCGGGGGCAACCTTGTGCTCGGCCAGGTAGGTCTCCCACAGGCGATGGCTGCGCACGAGCTGCTCCGCCCGCGCGGCCCCCGAACTCGTCAGGCTCGCGCCTTCCGGCGCATCATGCAGCAGCCCCCGGCTCTGCAGATTGCGCAAGGCGGTGCGGACCTGCGCCTCCCGCGCATGGGCGCCGACAATCCCCCGTATATCGGACACCGACGCCCCCGCCGGCAGCCGCGCGAGCGACTTCAGCACGTCTTCGCTGAGAATGTGCGCCCGGACGCGCCGCCGCTGCAGCGCCTTGGCGAGCACCCCGTACTCCGGCGCCAGCAGCATCGTCATCATGAACAGCAGCGTCGCCACGATCACCATCGCCGGCCCCGGCGGCAGGTTCAGCGCGAACGCAAGCACCATCCCCGCCAGCGACGAGAACGCCCCCGCCACCGCGGCGAGCACCAGCATCGTGCTCAGCCGGTTTGTGAGCTGGTATGCAACCGCCGCCGGCGTGATCAACATCGCGACCGACATGATCACCCCCACACTCTGCAGCGCCGTCACCACCGTCGCCGACAGCACCCCCATCAGCAGGTAATGCAAAAACGCGACCGGCAACCCCGATGCCGCCGCCATCTGCGGGTCAAAACTCACCAGCTTCAGCGGCCTGTAGAACACCAGGATCAGCACAAGCACCAGCGGCCCGATGATCCCCGACGCCACGAGGTCCTCCGACCGGATCGCCAGCGGCTCGCCCCACAGGAAGCACTTGAGGTCGAAGTGCGTGCCCTTCTCGAAGCTGCTGACCAGCGCGACGCCCACCGCGAACATGGCCGTGAACACGATGCCGATCGCGGTGTCCTCCTTCACGCGGCTGTGGCGGGTCACGAGGCTGATCCCCACCGTCGTGAGCAGCCCCGCCAGCAGCGCCCCCGCGAAGAGCCCCCACACCTCCGCCGCCGCCCCGAGCGTCCCCGTCGCGGCACTGATGATCAGGAACGCCACCGCGACACCCGGCAGCACGGCGTGCGACAGCGCATCCCCAAGCAACGCCATCCGCCGCAACACCACAAAGCATCCGACCAGTCCCAGCGTCGCCCCGATGATTGCGCTCACGACGAGCGGCACCGGGTGAAACAGGAACGGATCCGACAGGCGTTCGGACCAGCTGATCTCATACGCGGAGGCGGCCAGTATCACGTTACGCATGGGGATCCACCCTCTGCAGTTGCTTCTCCGCCTCCTCGAGCAGCGTGAGTCGCCCGCCGTACGTGCGTCGCAGGTTCTCCGGCGTCAGCGTCGTCGAGACCGGTCCGTGGGCGACCAGCACCTTGTTGAGCATGACGACCGAGTCGAACCGCCGGAGCTCGCCGAGGTCGTGAATCACGACCAGCAGCGTCTTGCCCGCCTCCGTCAGGTCGTCCATCAGCCGGAAGATCGCCTCCTCCGTCCGCGCGTCCACCCCCACGAACGGCTCGTCGAGGAACAGAATCTCCGCCTGCTGCGCGAGCGCCCGCGCGATGAAGATCCGCTGCTGCTGCCCGCCCGACAGCTGCCGGATGTGCCGGTCGCGGTAAGCGGTCATGCCGACCATCTCGAGACTCTCGCGCACGATCGCCCGATCCGCTGCCCCCGGTCGTCGCAGCAGACCGAGCGCCGGGTACCGCCCCATCATCACCACCTCGCCGGCCGTGATCGGGAAATCCCAGTCCACCGTCTCCGTCTGCGGGACGTATGCGATCCGCCAGCGACTTTCCGAAACCGGCTGGCCGAACACCCGCACCATTCCACTCACCACCGGCGTGAGGCCGAGCACCGCCTTCAGCAGCGTGCTCTTGCCCGCGCCATTTGGCCCGATGATCGCGACCAGTTGCCGCGACGGGATCGAGACGGTGATGTCCCGTAACACCGGCTGCTCGTGGTAGGAGACAGTCAGCGCGGAGATGTCCAGCGCCGGCATGGACGCCGCAGACACGCTGCGATCACCCGTTGCCGCGGGCACGGGTTCGGATGCGGCCGGTTGTTGTGCGGTCATGGTGCGCTCCCGGTGGACGGCTGCGATGCCACCACGTGGCCGCCCAGCGCCTCGACGATCATTCGCGTATTCGCCTCGACCGCCCCGATGTACGTGTCCGCGCCGCTCCCGGGCTCACCCAGGCTGTCGCTGAACAGCGGACCGGCCACGCGGATCCGGTGACTGTATTTGTCGAGTGCGAGACGCATGATTTCGTCGACCAGGTGGTTCTGTGCGGCCGAGACGGAAGTCTCGTGGAAGATCGCCGGGACCTTGCGCTCGGCACAGAGCTGTGCGAGGCGACGCGGCTCGCCGGCGGACGCCTGCGCATCGGTGCTGATCCCCAGCACGGCGTCCACCTGCAACCCGTACGCCTCACCGTAATAGTAGAACGCGTCATGGCTCGTGATCATCACCCGCGACGTTTCGGGGATCGTCGCAACGCTCGCACGCACGATCTCGTCCAGGCGTTCGAGCCGCTCCACGTAAGCCTGCGTGCGGGCCGCGTACGCCTGGGCCCGCGCGGGATCGATCCGCTGCAACTCCTGCCCCGCCTTCCTGGCGAACTGCGCGAAGTAGCGGACATTCCACCAGACGTGCGGATCGGGCGCTCCCGCCGCCGCCGATTTCCGCAGCTTGATCTCCGACTGCTCCGCCAGGTGAACCGCCTTCCCGCCGACCGCCTCGATCATGTCCACCATGCGCCCTTCGAGGTGCAGCCCGTTGATGAAGACGACATCCGCCTTCCGAAACCAGATGCTGTCGTCGGGCGTGGGGTCGTAAATGTGCGGATCCGTGCCGCTCTTCATGATGCCGACGACCTGGACGTCGTCGCCGCCGATCTGCCGCGCGAGATCCGCAATCATCGTCGTCGTGCAGACGACCAGTTTGCGTCCGTCGCCGCCGCCCTCCGCGCCCCCGTCCCGGCAACCGCAAAGACCGATCACCATCGCCGCCAGCGCTGTCCCGATCGCCCCCGGCGCAATCCAGCCGCTTCTGAGCATGTTCGATAGACCTCACGCACCCGGAGCCGCGCGCCGCCTGCGGTTTCGCAGGCGCTCGCCGGTTGCAGGCGCACTCGTTCTCATGTCCCGTGTCGCCGGCGGCCCGAACGCCGCCGCAAAAATGCTAGTTGAAAGTGCGGAACGGGGCAACTAAAAAGTTTGGGCAGCCTAACTCTCGAAGGGCAGAACGCCACGGAGCATGCCGGTGCTGAGCAGGTCGATCGAGGACTACATCAAGACCATCTACCGCCTGGAAGCCGACGCGGAGCGGGCCACCACGCAGCGGATTGCCCAGCAGCTCGGCGTCCGGATGGCCTCGGTCACCGGGATGATTAAGCACCTGGCGGCCGAGGGTTACCTGCGGCACAAGCCGTACTACGGCGTCAAACTGACGGACAAGGGACGCCGGATCGCCCTCACCATGATCCGGCGTCACCGGCTGATCGAATTGTTCCTCCACCAGACGCTCGGCCTCGAGTGGGACGCCGTCCACGATGACGCCGAGATCCTCGAGCACGCCGTCAGCGACCGGCTCATCGAACGCATCCACGCCTTCCTCGGCCAGCCCGAGTTCGACCCGCACGGCGCGCCCATCCCGCGCGTCGACGGCACGTACGAACCGCTACGCGGAACCCCCCTGAGCGAGTGCGCCGTCGGTCAGCGCGGACGTATCGTGCACGTCTCGGACAGCGATCCCGAGTTCCTCCGCTACGTGTCGAGCCTGGGTCTCAAGATCGGAAGCACGTTCCGCATCGTGGCCAAAGCACCCTTCGAGGGCCCCCTCAGCCTGAGCGTGCGAAGACGCAAAGTGGTGATTGGAGCGGAGGCGGGGCGACGAATTCTCGTCGCGCACGAGGAATGATTTTTTTGCCGCGCAAACAACGAGGCGGACGATTGCACGCAGCAGACCGTCCGCCTCGTTGAGAAGAGAGTCGCGATTACTTCTTCTTGCGACCGGCTTTCTTGCCGGCCTTTTTCGCGGCCTTTTTCGTCGCTTTCTTAGCGGCTTTCCTCTTCTTAGCCATGGCACACCTCCCAGTAATGGAGTTGGATCCCGCGTGACGCGAGCGGGACTTGTCACAGAAGCTAATCCCCTCTCAAGTCCGAGTCAACATCTTTTTTGCGCGCGACGTGAAATTTTGCATCATCGTTCCCGACGCCGCTCTCGCCGCGCGCGACATGCATCGACATCAAACCGCGCGTGAAACACCCTCGACGAGCGCGCACGGCGCACAAAACTCACAGCTCGCGCATCGCGCGTCGACGTACGCGTGCTCCGCGCCGCCCGACTGCTCTCGGCATCCTCGAACCACGCGCGTCGAGCGACATCGCACGCGATGCATTGTGCATGAACACGTCCGCGCGCCCGCGCCGACATGTCTCGCAAGGCGTCGATCATCATCGGACGTTTCGAGCTGGGAGTTTGGTTCCCGAACACGCGCGCCCCGTGGCGTCTCGACTGCGCGCCGACGCGCCGAGTGGCATATCGCATAGCACGTGTCACGCGCGAGCCGGAACGGAGGTATGCCCGTCGACTGCAGGAAGCGATGCAGCACTCCGGAAAATAATCCCGACAAGATCGGCTCCGCCTGTTCCCTGTCCCCGCTCATCGTTCAGACGTGATCCAACCCCATAAACCGCCATCGCGCAACCTGCGCGGGCCGCAAACCGTCCGGCCGGAACGTTGTCAGCGGCCGGATCAGCATGTCGAAGCCCCCCTTCGGCAGAAAACCGCACTTCCGCGCCACGTCGCAGGCCGGATCCGTGGTGGCGAGCATCCATCGCACCGTCTTGCAGGCCGACGTCGCCGCACATGTGAGCACGTCGCGAACAACCCGCTCGAGCACGTCCGACGATGTCGCCGCGATCTCGAGAATCTCCAGAACCGGCGCATCAGTCGGTGACTGGCTGCATCCCAGGAGCGCGTAGCCCGTCAGCAAACCTTCACCCGGTCGCCGCACGAGATGAAACCGCAGCGCATGACGCCTTGGATGGACGCGGAGCCAGTCCGGACGTCGCCGGATCCTGCGGTCGACGAATCCGCCCGAGTGCGATGCGATCGCCCCGTCCCACACCTGCCCCGCCGGCCCCCAGTCGAACATCTCGGCCAGCGGATCCTCCACGCGGACCCGTTCGCGACCATCGCATGCCGCGTCGCGATACCACGTTTGGACGTGCATGACCGCGTCGAACCCGTTCCGTCGGTACCAGCCGGCCGCCGCGCTCTCCGCCGGGTCGAGATACGCCCCCGCGAGCGCACCGCCGACCGGCGGTTTCGCCATCAGCGTCTCCTGCATCCGCGAGCCGATGCCGCGCCCGCGATACGCCGGTTCCACCGCCACCATCGTCTGCTGCAGCAGGGGCACACTCGCGTAGGATGTGAGTTGGAATGGGCGCGGCTCGAGCGGAATCGCACCGATCAGTCGCCCGTCACACCATGCCGTGACGGCCATCATCTTCAGCGCATCCCACGTGGCGCGATCGCGCGGGGCAAACCCCATCCGCTCGATGAACGCGAGCACGAAGTCGCGGTCATCCGCGCGGGCCATGCGGATCGTGACCGAATCTGTCATGCCGACCGCCTGATCTGCTCCAGCCAGTGACCGCACGGCGGCAGGTCCGTCGCTTCGAGGCGCGGGATGGCGAATGGGTCGCAGCCCGCCGGAACGAGCGACTTCACCGTGCTGACCGCCGCCAGGACGCCCACTTCTTCCATCGCACCGCGCATCGCCGCGACCGTGTCGGGCGCCGCGCCGTACCCGCCGAACGGGCACGCGAACCACGTCGGGCGCTCTCCGGTGAGCGAGGCGATGTAGTCGGAGGAATGCCGGATTTCGCCGCGGATTCCGCCCGGCCCGAGCACCTGCAGACTTTGATGGCTGCAGCCGTGAATCCCGATCGTCATTCCCGCCGCGTGCATGGCGGCAATCTGCGGAGCCGAGACAAACCACTCCCGCGCCAGCTCGCCCATCGAGCGACCCGTGCCCGCGAGGCATTCCTGCACGATGCGCGCCGTGGCGTCCGGCGGCAGCGCCATGTTCGCGGCGTATCGGATCCGGGCCCGCAGCGGCGTCTCGTACGAATACGTCCGGCGCGCCGTCGTCGCATCCCCCAGCGCCGACAGCCCCCCGAGCCGCGCGCACGCGTACCGCTCGAACGCGGCCCACACCTGCTCCTCGGCGTGACTGAGCAGCCAGTGCACGGCGTGCGTCATGGGCATCCGTCCCACCTCGCACGGCCAGGTCAGCACGAAGAAGACGCCCCCCAGTCCGCGTCGCTGCAGAATCGGAGTCACCACCTCCGCATGATCACGGGTCCCGTCGTCAAACGTGAGCAGGCAGGCCGGTCGCCCCGTCGCGCCGCTGCGGATGCGCGCGAGGAATGGACCTGGATGCACGATGTCGTAGCGCGCGCTCAGCCAGTCGAGTTGCCGTTCGAAGTCGTGCGCCGGGAGCGGGCGAATCCCCCCCGCCGTCGTACCGCCGGAAGGCCGGACGTATTGATACATCACGACCAGTGAGTCGCTCGCCGCTGCCATGACGCCTTCCTCGCCACGACCGGCTGCGTGGATGCCCGCCTCCTGCCGGAGGCCACGCCGCCAGGGACATGTCGCGCGCAGCCATTCCGCAGCGCGCCTGCACCCCGTGTCTTATCGGAGTTCTGCGCAGCGGAATGAAACCGCGCCGGATGCGTTGCGGGCGGAACGCCCGATCAGTATGATCCGGACCAACCTGCCCCGGGGATGGACATGCGGACCTTTTCTCTGCAGAGCGGCTCGAACGGAAATGCGATCTATGTCGAGGCGGGCGATGTCCGCCTGCTGTTCGACGCCGGCATCTCGGGCAAGCTGGCCGAAGGGCGCATGCGCGTCCACGGGCGCGATATCCGCGACGTGACGGCCGTCATCATTTCGCACGACCACGTCGATCACATCCGCTGCGCGGGCGTATTCCACCGCCGGTTCAAGCTGCCGGTGTACATGACCGGCCGCACGCACGCCGCCATCCGCTGCAACCTGGGCACGTTCTCGGACCTGCGCCACTTCCAGGCCGGAGATCGCCTGGAATTCGGCTCTGTCACCGTGCACACCATCCCGACGCCCCACGACGCCGCCGACGGTGTCGCGTTCGTCGTCGAGCACGAGCGCCGCCGCCTCGGCGTGATGACCGACCTGGGGCACCCGTTCGACGCCCTCTGCCGGGCCTTGCCCGAACTCGACGCGGTTTATCTGGAGAGCAACTACGACGCGGAGATGCTGGCCTCCGGGCCCTATCCCGCATACCTGCAGGCCCGGATCCGCGGCAACGGCGGGCACCTCTCCAACGACGAATGCGCGGCCCTGGTCCGCCGCTGCTGCCAACGCTGGAAGTGGGCCGCCCTCGCCCATCTCAGCCACGACAACAACCGCCCGGACCTCGCCCTCGATACGCACCGCCGGCAGGTCGGGGCCACCCTGCCCCTTCACGTCGCCTCCCGCTACGACGTCGGCGACATGCTCGAAGTCTGATCCATGCTCGCGAGAGGGTGCATGCAAGCCCCGTTGGGGACCAATCATCGACCGACAACGCGTCAGCGGCTGCGGGCTTCGATTCAAACGTGCGTGACGGATCCGGGGAATCTCGCGCAGGGCACCACTGGCCGCGACGGCTTCACAGGATCTCTCGCAGGGCGTTGACAATTACCGTCAAAAGACGCTAATCTGACCATTCGAAGAGGACAGCCGGAGTCAGGCACGGGAGGGGACGGTTCCGGGGCCTGGGATAATGAGAGGAGGCATCACGCCAAGCGGCTTTTTGGGTTTAATAGGAGTTTTTTTGACTCTGCTGCGGCCAGATGTGGGGTGTGCCAACACCGCCGGCAGCTCCAGCCTTCATC
>CAZJTF010000074.1:10048-23078 GCA_964548565.1 uncultured Planctomycetales bacterium
TTCATGGGCGATCACCTCCCGCGGGATCCACTCTTCTCAATCTGCCGCCGGGCAACGCTGCCGGGACCGAGTTCGATGGTCGCCACTATCGCTACGTGAGCACCCAGTTGGAGTCCTGCGAGTGCACGCCGGATTCCTCTTCCGCAGAGGACCCTTGCCACGCCTTTCAGCGCTGGTTTCCCGCCCCTTTCGTCTGTCGGTGCGTCAATAGCCACCCGTGCTCCGTTGCCGCTCCCCGCTCATCAAACCAAACGCACGGATTTGCCCCATCCGGTGTCTCTCGTTGTGTGGTTCGCTTCCTGAAGACAGGGAAGACCAAGCACAAGGATGACCGCCGGCCCGCGGGGCCCGGCGCACTCACCTTCGTTTGACAAGGCCGGACCCGATCCGCGAGGATGACCGCACGGACCCGCCACCCGCGGCGCGCACCCGGCGGACAGGACTTTTTCGACCCTTCCGCTGAAACCAGGAGTCTTCCGGATGCAGCTCAATCCGGTCCAGCGACGCGTCCTCGGCGTCTTGATCGAGAAGTCGATGACCACGCCCGGCTCGTACCCCCTCACGGTCAGCGCCCTCGTCGCCGGGTGCAACCAGCTCACCTGCCGCAACCCCGTCATGCATCTCACCGAAGCCGATGTCTCGCGCGCCTTGTACGACCTGCAGCAGATGCTCCTCGTCCGGCAGGCCGACCCTGAACCCACCGCCCGCGCCAACCGCTTTCTCCACCAGGCCGAGCAGCGGTTCGGCTGGGACAAGCGCGAACGGGCAGTCATGGCGGAGTTGCTGCTCCGCGGCCCCCAGACCGTCGGCGAACTCAAGCAGAACGCCTCCCGCATGACGCCCCTCGAGGACCTGCAGGTCGCCGCCAATCTCCTGCACCAGTTCACGCAGCATGATCCCCCTTTCGCAGTGGAACTCCCGCGCCAGCCCGGCAAGTCCACCGCGCGGTATGATCACACGTTCTACATGGACGGCGAACCCCGCGAGGCGACCACCGCCCCCGTGGCTGCTCCCGCCGCGGCAGCCGCTCCCGCTCCCGAACCCGGCCGCCCCGCCGAAGGGCTCGAAGCACGCGTCTCGTGCCTCGAGGAGCAGGTGGCGGCCATAACGGCGCAGCTCGACGATCTGCGTCGACAGCTCGGCGCGTAAACGCCCCGCGCCTCCCGCGCCCGCTTACCCGGCCCGCGCGGGTACAATCGTGAGAGGCTGGCGTCTCATCTCGTGTCGGAGGGTACGGCATGCCATCTCGCACGCGGCAGCACACGATCGGTTCATTCCTGTTCGAACACCTGCACAGCCGGGGCGTGCGCCATGCCTTCGGGATCCCGGGCGACTTCGCCCTGCCGACATTCCGCTGGCTCGAACGCTCGCCCATCGAGCTGATCACGATGACACACGAGCCCTCCGTCGGGTTTGCCGCCGACGGCTACGCCCGCATCCGCGGCCTCGGCCTCGCGTGCGTCACCTACTGCGTCGGCGGGCTGAACATGCTCAACAGCATCGCCGGCGCCTACGCGGAAAAGAGCCCCGTTGTCGTCGTCTCCGGCGGGCCGTCGGCCACCGAGCGCAAGGCCGACCCCCTGCTGCATCACAAGGTCAAGACCTTCGACACCCAGCGCCGCATTTACGAGGAAGTGACCTGCGCCAACACGATCCTCCTCGACCCCCGCACGGCGGCCGCCGAAATCGTCCGCGTCGTCGACGCCGTCATGGCCAGTCGCCGTCCGGGTTACATCGAGGTGCCCTACGACATCGTCGATATGCCGATCGAGCCGCCCCGCGCGCGACGCGAAGCGCCGCCCGCGACCGACGCCGAGAGCCTCGCGGCGTGCCTCGAGGAAATGGCGGAGATGATCAACGCCGCCAGGCAGCCGGTCATCCTCGCCGGCGTGGAGCTGCACCGTCACCAGGTCACCGACCTCGCGCTCGACATCGCCGAGCACTTCAACATCCCGGTCGCCGCCGACATGCTGAGCAAGAGCGTCATCTCGGAAACCCACCCGCTCTACATCGGCGTCTACGGCGGCGCGCTCTCCGACCCGGTGTGCCGCGAGTACGTGGACGGCAGCGACTGCGTCATCATGCTGGGGACGTTCATCACCGACATGTTCCTTGGCATCAACACCGCCCGCCTGACCCGCCAGCGCTCGATTATGGCGACGACGGAGCACACGCGCGTCGGCCTGCACTACTATGACGGCATCCTCTTCGCCGACTTCCTCCGCGGGTTCCGCCGCGCCCGCATCCGCCGGCGCCCCCGGCTCGAGAATCCCAACCCCGCGGTCGAGCCCGTCCCCGTCCAGCCCGCCGAGCGGCGCGACCTGCTCCAGGCCGAGGATGTCTTCCGGATCATCGGCCTCCACCTCGACGAAAACAGCGCCGTCGTGAGCGACACCGGTGACGCACTGCTCGGCGCGATCGGCCTGCGCACCGCCCAGCGCAAGGAGTTCATCGCGGGGGCGTATTACCTCACCATGGGCTTCGCCGTGCCCGCCAGCATCGGCGTGATGGCCGCCGACCCCCGCAAACGCGTCTTCGCGATCGTCGGCGACGGCGCGTTCCAGATGACCGGCATGGAGCTCTCGACCGCCGCCCAGCGCGGCATGGCTCCGATCGTCATCCTTCTCAACAACGACGGCTACGGAACCCAGCGCATCATCATGGACGGCAAGTTCAACGACATCCGCCGGTGGGAGTACACCGAGGTCTGCGACGTGATCCGCGCCGGTCGCCCCTATGTCGTCCACACAAAAGGCGAACTCGACGACGCGCTCACCGAGGCTGTCGGCCTGCGGGAGATCGCCCTCATCGAAGTCTGCCTGCCCCGCGACTCCTGCAGCCGCGCGCTGCGCAACCTCGGCGAGGAACTCGCGCGCATCCGCAACCCGCGCGGACCCCCCCCCCCCGCCACCCCCCCCAACCGCCCCGCCAAACGCCGCCCCCCCGGGAAAAACCCCACGGAAAAACCCAACCCCCCGGTCCCCCACCGCGTACCCGAGCGCAGGAGTGCGAGTGCTCTCTGTTTGCGCTTCTCACTTCTTACTCCCCACTTCTCACTTTCAACCTCGCCGCCCTAAGCAGCGCCGGGCGGCGGCCTGGCTAGGCGCGGGGGATATGCAATTGGTACAATGCGTAGCCGAGGTTCGAGGGAAAGAGGCATCACACCAGTCGACGCGTGGTCCCTCTCTGAACTGCATCGAAACGACTCATTCGCCGTGTCGCGCGAGTGATGGTGTGCCTGGACTGGAGACAAACACAATGGCAAAGTCGATTCTGACTGCGATCGCTGGACTGCTGCTGATCACCGGGCCGGCGACGGCCGCGGTCCTCGTGAACGAAACGTTCAACCACCCCGACGGCAATCTCGTCGGCCTCACCCCCACGCCCGGCCCCGGCGGCACGTGGGCGGCTCACAGCGGTGCTGGAACCGGCCCGATCCAGGTGAGCGGCGGCGCCGCCGTCGTGCGACAGGCCACCGGTGCGAGTGAGGACGTCAACACCGCCCTCGGCACCCCGCTGGGCGCCGGCGGCAAGCTCTACGCGGGCTTCGATCTGACCGTGGAAGCCACGGGCGCCCCCACCAACGTGTATTTCGCCATGTTCATGGAGGGGACGTCGCTGTTTGACGGCCGCATCTGGATCACCGCGCCCACGGCGAACGGTTACCGCCTGGCGATCAGCAACGACAACAGCATCACCGATAACGACGGCGAAGTGTTCACGAACGATCTGGCGTTCGGCACCCGGTACCGGATCATCCACTCCTACGACTACGACGGCAAAAGCGCGACCCTCTGGGTCAACCCGGTGAACGAGTCCAGCCCCTCCGTGACGGCGACGGACCCCGGTTTCAGCGACGAAGTGTCCGCTTACGCCTTCCGGCAGGCCGGGGGTAACTCGACTCAGACCATCGATAACCTCATCGTTGCGACGAGCTTCTCCGAGGCGGTGCCGGAGCCGGCAACCCTGGCCCTGCTCGGCCTGGGCTGCCTCGTGATCCGCCGACGCAGACCCGCCTGATTCCAGCGATAAAACGGGGCGGCTCCAGCCGGAGCGCCTCATGACCGATATCCAACCCGCCGGCCCGGCCACATGGTCGGGCCGGCTCGTGTTCACCCGAAGGGGGAGAACACCGGCCTCCAAAAGCGGCCCGCAAACGCGGAACATCGCACTTTTTTGACGCCTGCGGACTCCCCCACTACGCTATAGGATTGTTGATCAAGGTCGCGCCAGGCTTGGCGTCGTGGCGGCATGTGCCGCCTCGCACGTCAGCGGCACCAACGCCTGCCTCGCCCTCTCGATCTGTTCACTGGTTCTCGGTGCAATTAGAAAGGCCAACTATGCTTCGTCTTACCCGATGCGTTATCGGGGCGGTGTCTGTCTGTCTGCCCGTTTCCGCGGTCCTCGCCGCCGCGACCCCCGCCTCGAAGCCCGCGTCCGCCCCCGCCACGCAGGACAGCGTCCTCGTCACGGTGAACGGCCAGAAGATCACGGAAGGCGATCTCGACACGCAGCTCCGCCAGATGATGGAAGCCCAGAGTGGCGGCCGCCCTGTCAACGAGATGCAGTTCCAGCAGACCCGCCAGCGATTCCACGATCAGCTCGTGCAGTTCATGATCGACGAAGAGCTCGTCGGCAGCGAAGTTGCGAAACAAAAGCTCACCGTGAGTGACAAGGAAATCGAAACGCGCGTCGAGGAGATGTTCCAGGACGCCATGAAGAGCCAGTCCATGACCCGCGAGGAATTCAACGATACCATGCAGCAGCGTCGCGGCATGACGCTCCAGCAGATGGCAGACCGGCTGAAGACCGATCCGAACATGCGTAAGCAGGTGCTCCGCGAGAAGCTGCTGAACGCCAAGAGGCCGGCGGAGCTGAAGATCACCGACGAGGATGTCGCCGCGTACTACAGGGAGAACCAGAAGCAGTTCTCGAAGCCCGAACTCGTGAAGGCCAGCCACATCCTCATCGACACGCGCCGGCTCAAGACGGATGACGAGAAGCAGGCGGCCCGCAAGAAGGCCGAAGACCTGGCCGCCAAGGCCAAGGCACCGGGCGCCGATTTCGCTGCCCTCGCGAAAGAGCACTCGTCATGCCCCTCGAAGGCCAAAGGTGGCGACCTGGGCTTCTTCGCCCGCCAGGGCCCGATGGTTGAGCCGTTTGCGGCCGCCGCCTTCGCGATGAAACCGGGCGAGGTCAGTGACGTTGTGGAAACCCAGTTCGGGTTCCACATCATCAAGGTGACCGACCGCAAGGGCCCCGAAACGCTCACCGAGGAGAAAGCGGCGGACACCATCCGGGCGCAGCTCCGGCGCGAGAGGATCGAAAAAGTCTCGAAGGAGTACGTCCAGGAGCTGAAGGATAAGGCGAAGATCGAGTACCCGCCGGGCAAGGGGCCGCAGGTGCCCGCCAGCCTGCCGGGCCTCGGCGCACGCCCGCGGATCACCACGCGTCCCGCCGGTGTCGCTGCCCGTCCGACGACGCAGCCCGTCGCCCGCTGACCATCCACGAGCGCCGCACCGGTTCCATCGCCGGCATATCCACTGGCGACATGCGGCATGGAAGATAACCTGCGAACGTCAACGAGCCCGGCTCCGCACTCCGCGGGGCCGGGCTCTTCTCATGAATCTGGTCGCGCGATTGTTGGCTGCCGCCGGCGAGCATCAGCTCAGAATGTCGAGAAGCTCGACGTCGAAGATGAGTGTCGCGTTCGGCGGAATCTTCGGTGGCGAGCCCGCCGGACCGTAGCCGAGATTCCCCGGAACAACCAACTTGCGCTTGCCGCCGACTTTCATCGTCTTCACGCCCTCGAGCCAGCCCGGAATGACGCCGCCCGTGAGCGAAAACTCGAAGGGCTCTCCCCCGACCGAGCTGTCGAACTGCGTCCCGTTCTCCAGCCAGCCGGTGTAGTGCACCCGCACCTGGCTGGTGGGCGACGGCTCCGGCCCCTCGCCGACCTTCAGGTCATAGTACGTCAGCCCGGAGGGTGTCTTGACCGGCTCGCCGCTCACCGGATCGCCCGGATACTTGGCGCCCGCCGTCGGTCCGCCCTTCGACTCCTCGCCCGGCCCGAACGCGACGTACGCGCCGACGAGCAGCATCAGCAACAACACGAACGCCCCGAACAGCAGGGGCATGGCATTTTGTTTCACTGTGGAAGCCATCGTTCTCCGATCCTGAACGTGTTCTACTCAACCGTGAGGTTGAACTGCTGGAGTTCCACCTTCTTGCCGCCCGTGTGCACCGACGCCGGCTTTGTCCCCGGCGGCACGGCGAACATGTACACGAGGGCGTAATCTCCCCGCATGTTCGAACCCTTGATCCGCTCGAGCCTGGGGAGCCGGGCGAAATCACGCTCCGACGCCTCGAGGAGGATCATCTCGAACAGCTTCTTGCCCCCGACCTCCGCCATCGCGTAGACGCCCACCGGGCGGTGCTCCTTGCCAGCCTCGTCGACGAGATAGAAATCGCCCACGTTTTCACGGGCAAAACTGAGCGCCTGCCCGAGCGTGCTCCCGGCGATGAGGCGTTCCAGGCTCACCTGCAGCAACCGCTGCCCGGACGGCACATCAATGCTCTCGGCCGGCGGCTGATTCCCCGGCAGCGGCTGCCAGTTCTCGTCCAGTTCCGCCACCATGTGCCGCGCGCTGCGAATCTTACCCCCGGAAACCTCCGCCTGCCCACCGTAATTCGTGATCGACCACGGCAACTGGTCGGAAACGACCATCTCGCGCGCCGGCCCGAGCACGGACACCCGCCCCTGAGGCTTCGGCGGGGTGATTGTGTTGCGATTCTCGTTGCCGGTGCGCGGCCCCGTCCCGCCCTTCGGCTGCTGCCCGATCGAGAGCGGCGCCGGCTTCTTCTTGTTCATGTCCTGCCCCGGGCTGACCTCCGCCCGCCCGTTTTGCTTGAACATGATGTAGCTGCCCGGCGTGATCCTCAGGTTCTCGGGCACCACGAACGCCAGGTCGATGTCCGGCTTTTCCGGCTTGAGACCGATGCCCTGCCCGGGCACTACGTGGATGATGCGGTTCGGGAACTTCTCGTCGCTGATGCCCGCCAGGATAAAGTGCTGCGTCTTGCCCGCCTTGTCATCCGGAACAATCAGCCGCACCTGCTCCGGGATAAACCGGTAGGTGCTGTCGGGGTCCTTCGCGTCGTTCCCGAGCTTCACACGGACGGCAATCCGCTTGCGACCCGCCGGCACCGGCTCCCGCGCGGGCACGATCTGCACGTTCTTCTTGTCTTCGCTCAGCTTGTACGTGTACAGCTCGTTCGGCGCCATGTCCCAGAAGCCGACCACCTGCAACGCGTCCTTGTTCGCCACCGGGCGGCTCTTCCCGAGCGGGTTCGCCCGCGCGTGGTGGATCGTCATCAGCAGGTCGGGATACACGTCCGACAGCCGGTTCCGCCCGGCCAGCGAGTTGCTCGACAGGTGCGACATCAGCCCGACGGTCAGCGCGTCTGGCTGCAGCCAGAGCGAGTGCCGGTCCTGCCGGACATTGCTCCAGTCGAGCGCCGTCGCGTCCGTCGCCTCGGAGTTTTCGGTCTTCGGCTTGATGACCGGTTCCCCCGAGCCCTTGTCCACCAGCGTGTACCGCGAGAAGCCCAGGAACACCGGCCCGAACGGCAGCATGTTGAACGCGATCGCCAGCATCCCCACCGTGATCAACGCGGTCACGAGCCCGAAGAGCCCACCGCCCGCCCGGTCCACGTACACCGGAAACTGCATGTTGCCCTTGATGAGCGAGTCGAACACGAGCCGCAGCACCAGCATCGCGATGATGAAAACCGCCATCAGCGCGATCGGGCGCCCGTAATCCGGCTGGCGGTCGATCAGGAACGCGTAGTAAATGTCCTCGTACAGCCCGAACGCCAGCGCCGCCGCCAGGATCGTCAGGATGCAGTTGATCACCGCCGTGAACATGCCCTGCAGACCCTGGTAAAACGTGATCGTCAGGATCAGGACGAGGGCAAAGAGCGAAAACCACATAGAAGCCTCATGTTTCTCGCCGGGAGGCCTGCGCCTCCGCGGGATCCGAAAACCGCCGGCAAGCCGCGCCGGCCGGGCAAGCGCTCACTTGCTCCGCGCCGGTTCCTCTTCCCGTAATACGCGGAGAACCTCGTTCATGCTCGTCATGCCCGCAATGACCTTCTGCAGGCCGACTTCCTGCAGGAACAGCATCCCGTTCGAACGGGCCTGCGCCTGGATCACCGAGACCGGCTGGCCCTTCCGGATGAGGTCCCGCATGGCATCGTTGACTTCCAGCACCTCGATCACCGCCGTCCGCCCGTAGTACCCGCTGCCCTGGCAGTTCGTGCAGACAATCGGCCGGCCCTTCGCATCCACCAGCCCTTCCGGCGGCGGACGGTAGAAGTGCTCGATCTTGTCCACCGGCAGGTTCGCCTTCTTCAGCAGCGCCTGGTCCGGACGGTACGCCTGGCGGCACGCGATGCAGAGTTTCCGCACCAGCCGCTGCGACGTCACCATCAGGAGCGCCTGCGCCACCGCATCCGTGTCGCCCGCCAGGCTCACCAGCTTCTTGAGTGCGTCGAACGCCCCCTTGGCCTGGATGCCCATGTAAATCTTCTTGCCCTCGCACGCCGCCTTCGCCGCCAGGTGCGCGGTCTCGCGGTCCGGGCAGTCGCTCACCATCACCACGTCCGGCTCGCGCCGCAGCACCGTCTGGAGCTGTCGCGCATAGCTCGCCTCGTGCTTGCCCGCGTCGTACGTGTGCTGCGTGATGTTTTCGAGCTCCATCAGCGGCTCGTATTCGAGCGTCAGCAGGTTCTGCATGAACGCGTCGTGGCTGCGGAGCGCGGCGTAGAGCGTCGTCGTCACGCCGCTCGCCTTCGGCCCGCTGACGATCACCAGCCCGGACTGCTTCGAGCACGCCTCCTCGAATTTCATCTGCTGCTGCTCGATCAGCCCCAGGTCTCCGACGCGGATGCGGTGCTGCTCGGTGATGATCTTCAGGCTCAGCCGCTCGTGCTGGGTCGTCCCGCTCGTGCGGACCTCGATCTCCGTCATCCCGGAGTCGTGCCCGACGATCGCCCCGCCGATCGAGCCCTCCTGCGGCTTGCGGTGCTCCTCGACATCCAGCCCGGCGATCTTCTTGAGGAACACCATCGCGGTGTTCGCCGTTTCGGGCGTGAGCAGTTCGGCTCGCGGCGTCGCGACGCCGTCGATCCGGTAGGCAAGCTTGACCCCGTTGCTCGAGACCAGCAGCTCGACCTCGGTTGCACGCCGCCACAGCGCGTCGAACAGCAGGCTCTGCGCCGCGTCGTACGCATCCGTCTGGTTCGGATCCGTCGGCGGCGGTACCTTCTGCCCGTCGTGCGCGGTCAGTTTCACGCGCTCGATGACCGGACCGTGCTCCTCTTTCTTGCCCTTGCCGAGCTTGCCGAACCAGGCCTTGATGTGCCGCGGCGTAAACACGCGCGAGCCGGCGTCGACGTGATTGTTCCGCAGAATCACGTACACCGCACAGGCGCCGCCGGTGATCAGCAGCCACAGTCCGAAGCCGGCGGCGAACAGCCCCGTCGTCGTCCACGGCAGGAGCAGCCACACGCCCAGCCCCACCACGCCGCCGCCCAGCACGACGCCGTTCCACACGTTCCGCTTCATCCGGCGGACGAACTGGGTGTCCTTGTCCACCCACTGGCAGAACGCGAGCCACGGCAGGATGGCGATGGCGACCACGAGGATCCGCCAGTAGCTCATGTAGCCGCCCGGTTCAGGCAGCTCCGCCATCGGTCCTGCCGCCCATGCTGCCGAAGGGGTAAGTGCCGCGGTCAGCGCCGCGACGCGGATCCAGCCGCTGCGTCCCGCCGGGACCGCCGCACTGGAGCGGCTGGTAAGCATCGCCCGGATTCGAGACGACAGGATCATTCGGATGACACGCATGCGAACTCCGAGGATTCAAATCGCGATGTTCTGCAGGTCCGGGTTGTCCCTCACCCCCGGACCGGGGTGCCGATCATAACCGCTGCTGGTATCGATGAGTAGTCCAGCGACGACGAGGTCGGGCGCGCGGCCCGGCGCCACCGTCCGGACCGGCCCCGCGAGCGGGTTGAGGGCCTCAGCCGGGCGGCGAAAGCGCCGGCGGCGCCCCGACCGGCGGACGCCGCACGAAGCTCGCGTGCTGCACACGCTCCGCCAGCGTGCCGAGGGCGGCCGCTTCCATGACGCTGAACGCGAGAACGGCCGGGAAGAAGTACCGCTCCCAGTCGAGGGGAACGATCGCCATGAACGGGAGCGTCAGAAGGACGAACCACACCACCGCCACCAGCGTGTCCCCACGCTGGCTCGAACGCTCCGCCCGCCGGAGCCCCGGCAGGCACGCCAGCCCCGCCAGCGTGAGAAGCCCGTCCGGCCAGAGAACCCGAGCCGAGCCGGCGATCGAAGCCAGCGGCCCCAGGTCCGCCCCCACCCGCGTGACGAACCGCGACACCCGCTGCCCGGGCGTCCGGAGCGCCTCCGAGGCATGCTCGACCTGCTGGTCCGCCGCGATCAGCCGCCGCTCCATCGCCAGCCCCTGCGCCCCCGTCAGCGGCTCCCGCCAGGTGACCGGCGACTGCACGATGAAGACCAGGTAACCGACCGCGAGCGCCACCGCCACCTGCATCAGCGGCAGCGTCCACGTCCGCCGCACCCGCCGCCGGGCGACGATACCCGACGCGTCGCCCTCGCCCGTATCCCGTGAGAACGGGTTCCGCGCGGCCGCCTCGGCCCGCAGACGCAGGTGGACCGCCACCAGCGCGCACACCGCCGCGTTCAGCAGGATGATGCCGGCCGTCAGCTTGGTCATCGCGCCGAGGCCCCCCACGACTCCGACTGCGATCGACAGCAGCAACCCGCGCGTGAATCGGACCCGCACCCAGGCCTCCACCGCCAGCACGCACAACAGCCATCCCGACAGAAACCAGAACGCGAGAAAACCTTCCGCCATCGCGCGGTGGATCGATCGGAGGTAAAAAGGATTGAGACCCACCAGAAGGAGCGCCGCCGCGGCCGCCCACGGGCCCGCCAGCCGCCAGGCGATCGCTGCGCCCGCCAGGCATCCGCCCACGCCGAACAGCGTGCTGGCCAGTCGGCAGCGGTAGAGCAGCGCCGCGTCAGGGATGCGGCCCTCCCTCACGTTGGTTTCATAGTCCCTGCGGAAGTCGTACGGCGGGTTCAGATGCAGCTCGTCCAGCCCCTGCCGCGCCGCGATCGCGCCGAAGACGTACGGCACGAACATCGGCTGGTCGAACGCGTCGATCCAGAACGGCTCGTGCGGCGTCCCGTGGAACAGGTGAAACCACGCCGCGGAGCTGACGATCCAGTGGCTCTCATCCCCGAAAAACGGCGTCCTGTCGATGGTCCCGATCTGCCAGGCGGTAACGGCAATCGCGAGAACACCCAGGAGCAGAATCGGCGCGGCGCGTCTCATGACGGGCTCCGGATCCGGCGGCGGATGCCCGCGGGGCATGCATTCACTCCAGCTTCGCCGACGGTGCACTGTCACGCTGCGGATGCGCAACTTACGCCCGAATCGGGGCACGTCAAGAGCCTCAGCGGCGACAGCCTGCCTAGAATTCACCGCCCCCACCCCGGGGCTCGCGAAAGGAGTGTCCATGGATCGCGCAACTGAGGCCCAGGCGCCGGCCGCCCCGTCCATGAAGTGGTCGTGGAGAATCGGACGGTTCTTCGGCATCGATCTCTACATGCACTGGACGTTCCTGATCCTCGTGGCCTGGATCGCCCTCGTCCATTACCAGCAGAGTCGCAGTCTGGGCCTCACGCTGCAGGGCATCCTCTTCATCCTGGCGATCTTCGCCTGCGTGGTGCTGCACGAATACGGCCACGCCCTGACCGCCCGCAAGTACAGCATCCGCACGCGCGATATCACCCTGCTGCCCATCGGCGGCGTGGCCAGCCTGGAACGCATGCCCGAGGATCCGCGGCAGGAACTCGCGATCGCCGTCGCCGGCCCGCTCGTCAACGTCGTAATCGCGCTCGTGCTGTACGTGCTGCTCGCGATCAGCACCAACGTGGAAGGACTCGAACGTGCCCTCCAGGTCGGGGGAGGCCTGCTCTCGCAGCTCCTGTACGTCAACGTCGCCCTCGTGCTCTTCAACCTCGTTCCCGCGTTCCCGATGGACGGCGGCCGGGTGCTGCGGGCAGCGCTCGCCACCCGGATGGAGTACGCGCGGGCGACGCAGATCGCGGCCGGCGTCGGCCAGGCCCTCGCGATCGCATTCGGCTTCCTGGCGGTCTTCGGGGGCCACTGGGTTCTGCTGTTCATCGCGATCTTCGTCTACCTGGGCGCCGAGGGCGAGTCCCAGGTCGTGACGCTGCGGTCCACCTTCCGCAACGTCCCGGTGCGCGACGCCATGATGACCCGCTTCCGCTCGCTCGATGCCGGCGATCCGCTGCAGGTCGCCATCGAGGAACTCCTCGCCGGGGCCCAGCAGGATTTCCCGGTGACGGCGGACGGGACCGTGGTCGGCATGCTGCCGCGCTCCGGCCTGCTCAAGAGCCTCGCCGACGGCAAGCGGGACGGGCTGGTCTCCGAAGTCATGCAGCCCGAATTCGTCGCCCTGCAGGCAAACGCCCCCCTCGACCGGGCCTTCGAGGAACTCCACAGCAAGGGCCTGCACACCGCGCCCGTGCTCGAGGGCGGCCGCCTCATCGGCATGCTCAGCCTCGAAAATATCGGCGAATGGGCCATGATCCGCTCCGCCCTCGCAAACACCCCCCCGCCCACCGGCCTCGCCCGCATGGCCGGAGTGGGATAGACATTGCTAATCGCAGATTGCGCAAGCTTTCCGCTCGCGCGAGAATCCCTTCTCGCACGCATCCCTGGCAGGGATCCCGCTCGTGCGAGAATCCCTTCTCGCACGCATCCCCGCCGCTCGTGCGAGAATCCCTTCTCGCACGCATGCTCGCAGGAATCCCTTCCTGCGTCCGCACCGGTGATCGCCCTCCCACTCACTCTCCGACCACGATCGTGATCGGCTGTCCGCGTGACACCGGGAGGAGACC
>CAZJTF010000075.1:0-22930 GCA_964548565.1 uncultured Planctomycetales bacterium
GCGGTGGTCTCGTCACGATGGCCGCTCTGACGCTCGCAGGCGACATTCTCTCGGGTGTGCTGCGCGTCGTTGCGGCGCACCGGTTCTGTCCGGGCCTGCGCCTGCACCCCGGCCTTTTCAGTCTGCGCCGCGCCCGCGAACTCTTCAGCTTCGGCGTCAAGAGCATGATGGACTCGGTGTCGTACCTGGCGATGTACCAGACCAACAGCATGCTCATCGTGTACTTCCTGGGTGCACCGGCCCTCGCCGTGTATTCACGTCCGATGGCCCTTGTGCGGCATACGCGGACCTTCATCTGCAAATTCGCGTATGTCCTCACTCCCACGGCCGGTGCGCTCGAAGCGCGCGGAGACAGGACAACCCTGCAGGATCTGCTCGTCACCGGCACCCGGTACGGCCTGTACCTCGCGCTGCCCATGGCTACCTTCGTTGCAGTGATGGGTGGACCGGTGCTCCACGTCTGGATGGGACCCGAGTACGACCTGCCGGTTGTCGCCGCGGTGCTCGCCGTAGGGCACATGGCCGTCCACAGCCAGCTCGGCACGTACCAGATCCTCATGGGGCTCGGACGCCACGGTTGGCCCGCCATGGCGACGCTCATCGGTTCACTGTTTGCAGTCCTGCTGGCGCTGTTCTGCCTCGGGCCCATGAAGATGGGCCTGCTCGGCGCCGCGCTGGCCGTGACGGTCCCGCTCACCGTCGTCTGGGCACTGCTCGTGCCGGCGTACGCGTGCCGCGCGGTCGGGCTGCCGTACCGCGCGTATGTCCGCCGCACCGTGCCCGGGCCCCTCTTGAGCATCGTGCCGCTCCTCGGCGTCCTGGCGGGCATACGATATCTCTGGAGCGGCCAACCGGTCCGGGCGCTGCTGATCGGCATCGCCGGGGCCGTCTTCGTGATGACGCCGATCTACTGGTTGTACGTCGCGCCACCCGGCCTGCGCACGAAGCTGGCAGGCCGCTTCCGGCGGTGTCGGTAACGCCGCGGAACAACACGCCCACAACGCAGGATCGCGCTTCCGTTCAGGGGATACGTTGCATGCCGGGGATCTTCGGGGTCGTCGCCGACAGACGTCTGGAGATCGATGCGTCGTTCGTGCTCGCGCGCATGTCGCAGCCGATCCGCTACGCGCCCGACCAGGAGGTGGAGACGTTCGTCGAGGACGCGTGTGCCGGCGGACTTGTCGATTACCCGGCCTCGTTCGCGTTTCTCAAACCGGCATCCGCCGCATGGCAGGGCGTCCGCCTCTGGATGGACGGCGAAGTCTTCCCGGACAGCTCCGAGGTCCCACACGAACTACAGGATCCGCATCCGTCTGTGCAGCGGGCCGAGTACTGCCTTCATCTTTACCTGCAGCACGGAGCAGATTTCGTCCGGCGCCTGAACGGAACGTTCGCCATTGCGATCTTCGACGGGCGCGACCGGCAACTGCACCTGTACACGGATCGGTTCGGCCATCAGTTGCTGTTCGTCGAGGATCGCGCCGGCCAGGCGGCATTTGCGTCGTCGTTGCGGTCGATCCTGGCGGCGCGTCCGGACACCACTGGTGAGTACGACCGCCAATCGCTCGCCGAACTCGTGGTTTTCGAGCGCGTGCTGCGCGACGCCACCCTCGTGCCGGGGATCCGGCGGCTCGGCGCGGGCGCGCACGCAGCCTGGGGTCCCCGCGGCTGGCGCATCGAACGTTACTTCGAGCTCAAAGCGGGTACGCTGTCCGGCCAGATCACCGACTGGCGCGAGGCGTCCGAGGAACTCCTGCGTCGCCTGCAAAGGTCCGTTGAGAAAAGAACCGCAGACGGGGCGCGCACCGGCCTGATGCTGAGCGGTGGCCTCGATTCGCGCCTGATACTCGGCACCTGCACGCGTCCGGTTGTGGCCACGACATTTGCCGACCGCAACCAGAAGCTCCACACGGAGGCCCGGATCGCCCAGGCAGCGGCGCGGGCGGTCAATGTCCCGCACGTCTGGCTGCTCCGCGATCCGGACTACTATGCCCGAATCGCCCCGGCCGCGACGGCCGTCAACGAGGGGCTCTGTACGTTCGTCGGCAGTCATACCGTGGGCGCGCACGACCAGCTCGAGCAGGCCGGGATCCAGGTCGTGCTCACCGGCGATCGTTTTGACACCGCCTTCAAGGATTACTTTTCGGATCTGCCGACTCCGGATGGACTCTACGCCTCCGAGCCTCCCGAACTCCGACAGCGCCGTCTGGCGCGCCTGCTGGTCGACTCGCCCATTGGACGCCGCCCCGATCGCCAGGACCTGATGATGCTGGCGCTCTCGGAGGACCTGAAGGAGGTTGCGGCCGTCGCCCGCGAGAAGCTCATCCAGTTTGTCAGCGAGCGCATCGACCCCGCTCGCTCACCACTCGAATCGGCGCGTCTCTTGGCGCTCAGCGACTGGCAGTGCTTCACGACAATGGGATTCCTGCGCGGCATAACGACGCATTTCGTGGAACGGTCACCGTATTTCGACAACAGCATGCTCGACCTCTCGCTCGCATTGCCGTTGGAGTGGCGTCGCGGCGGTCGGCTCGTGCGGCACGCGCTGAAGGTCTGCTCGCGCGACCTGGCGATGATCCGCGACATCAGCACCGGTCTGCCGGCGGGGCTCTGCCCCCCGTGGGATGGCCTGTTGCTCGGATCACGCCGGCGGGCGGGGCATCTGGCGCGCCGCCTGAAGTGCCACACATGGCTCCGGCGCGGCGTTCATGGCCAAGGCGTAACCACCGCGTACTCCTGGCATGACCGGAACATCGCCCTCAAGGTGCTGCCGGAATACCGCGAACTGGTGCAGTCGGCCGTGGAGCGGCTGGACCCGACGTTGTTCGATCGCGAAGCGGTGGAGCGTCTCCTACAGGATGACCTTCGCTCCGCACGGCCGCGCCTCAACCATCTCTTCGAGATCCTTGTGACCTTCGATCAGTTTGACCGTGCGTGGCGCGCGTCCCGCTCTGAGCTGCAGGCAGTCTCATGAAAGCACACGTGAGCCATCCAGACCACACGCCCGTCGCCGAATACCGGGAACTGGTGCATCGGCAGTTGCAGCGGTGGGACGCATACGGCGCCCGGCGGGAAGGCCTGGCGGATTACGATCGCTGGCGGGCGATGCCTGTCCCTTCTGCAGTCGACGCGCTGTATGCCGAGTTCCTCCAGGGCCGTAGCGTGCTTGAGATCGGCTGCGGGGCGGGGCACCTGCTTCAGCGGCTCACATCCGGCGGTGTTGAGCGCCAGTACACCGGCATCGACCTGTCTCAATCGATGCTGTGTGGCGCTCGTGATCGCGGCTTCTCGCGAATCGCCTGCGCGGACGGGAATCGCCTGCCGTTCGCCGACGGGTCGTTCGATGCGGTGGTCGCCGGGCACTGGGTGTTTCGCTATCTCGACCCGGGCGATGTTCTGCGCGAGGTCCGCAGGGTCTTGCGGCCAGCCGGTCAGCTTTTGTTCGACGTGCCGCTGTTGTTCCGCCACGCCGTGGCGCTTGCGGGTGACCTGGCCCGGACGCCCCCGCGTCGCTGGGGGCACCGTGTGCGGGACGCACGCCTGCACCTGAACCCGGCAACGGGTCACTACTGGAAACGCCGCCTGGAACGCGGCGGATTTCGCGTCCAGCGCCAGGTCGGCGTCCTGCAGGTGCCGGGCGTCTCGTCCCGGATGAACGGACCGGTCTTGACCGAGGGCTGGGCACGCAACCTGGCCGACTCTGTCTTCGTGGTCGCGCGAAAAGCCTGACTTGCATGGCGAAGCGGCTGTTCGCCTGTCGAGGTGCCTGGTGCAGCAGAATTACCGCGATCTGGTGCGTTCGGAACTCGGTCGATGGCAGGCCTACTCCGCGCGTGACGAGGGGCTCGCCGACTATGACGCCTTGCGGAGCAGCCCCTCGAGCATCGCGACCGACGCGCTGTACCGGCGGTATATCGAGGGCCGCGATGTGCTCGAGATCGGCTGCGGTGCCGGCCACCTCCTGGCCTCTCTGGCACGGGACGAGGTGCCGCGCAACTACTACGGAACTGACTTGTCGGCGGGGATGCTCAAGGCGGCGCAGCGCCGTGGAGTCACGCGGGTGGCGGCTGCCGACGGTCACGCCTTGCCGCTGCGGAGCGCGTCATTCGACACGGTGCTCGCCGGCCACTCGGTGTTTCGGTATCTCGATCCGCCGGTCGTTCTGGCGGAGGTGCGCCGCGTGCTCCGACCGGGCGGTATGCTGATGTTCGACGTGTGGCTCTTCTTCCGGCAGGCGCTCTCGCTGGCGGCCGACCTCGCCCGCGCCTCGCCGAAGCGATGGGGGCATACCGTGCGCAACGCGCGCCTCCATCTCAACCCGTTCAGCGGCAGCTACTGGGAAAACCACCTCCGCAAGGCGCGTTTCAAGATCGTGCGGGAGCTCGGCGTCCTGGAGATGCCATACGGGAGGCGCGGCGGCGCGGAAAACACGGTTGTGACCGCCGGCTGGACACGCAATCTGGCAAATTGCCTCTTTCTCCAGGCGCGCCGCCAGGATGATCCCGAGGAGGAGGCGCGGCCGACCGCTTGACCGCAGGAAAACACATGGACGCGAACCGACCTGTGGGTGTCGTGCAGTATTGGGGCGGGTGCCCGCGTATGCCGAACTCGCGCTGGCGACGGACGCTGCATCTTGTGCGGGCGTGCGCGGCGGAGGGCTGGCGGACATGGCTGGTCCTGTCGGAACTGCCGCGCGAGCGCGAGTTGATCGAGCCGTTCGTCCACGCCGCTTGCCAAATCATCGTGGAGCCGCGGGCCAGGGGAAACTTCGACCCGGGCTGCATTCTGCGGACGTATCGGCTGCTGGCTGACCTCGATTGTGACATCTTTCACTGCTACAACGTGCACACGAGCCCGCTCATCGGTGCCGCGCTTGCCGGCGTGCCGGTTCGCATCTGGTCCGTGCTCTCCATGTCCCGTCATTACGAGGAGGGAGAGCGTTTGCACGGCTGGCACCGGCTCCAGCCGAGTCTGCGCCTCTCGGCGCACCTGGCCCACCGCATCGCGTGCATCTCCGCGCCGGTGCTCCGCGAGTTCGAGGAACTCGGCGTCCCTCCCGCAAAACTGGTGGAAATCCCGCCGCAAATCGATCTGCCGCGTTTCGAGAACGCGTCTCCGGACGGATTACGGCGCGAGCTCGGATTCGCGGACGACGCGCTGCTGGTGACTACCGTCGGCCACGCGGTCCCGGTGAAGGGCTGGGACATCCTCCTGCGGGCGTTCGCGCAACTGGCGACGGCCCGGCCGCAAGCGCGGCTGCTCCTGGTGGGGAGTACGGAGGCGGCGCACGAAAGGGCGACGGCGGCCGAACTCCGCGCCCTGGCGACCGCCCTTGGCGTGGAATCACGCGTCGTCTTCGCGGGCGTCCGAACAGACATTCCGCGGATTCTCGCCGCATCGGACATGTTCGTCCTCCCCTCACGCTCGGAGGGGCTCTCCTCCGCGCTGCTCGAAGCGATGGCCGCCGCCCGTGCCTGTGTTGGATCAAGGACAGGTGGCACGCCTACTATTATTCGGGACGGCCACAACGGGCTGCTCTTCGAACGCGAGGACGTCGACGGACTGGCGGCCGCACTCGAAAAGCTGGCTGACGATCCCGATCTCCGAGTGAATCTCGGACGCAGCGCGCGAGACGCCGTTCAGCAGTTCGACCTCGCCCGGATTGTGGACGGGACGATCGGACTGTACGCCGACTTGCTTGCCCGCAGCGCACGCGCGACCTGCGGACAGGAAATCCTGCCGGTCAAATAGCGGTTGCACGAAGCGGACCCCCGACCTGCGGAGCCTCCTGCTCTGCGCAGCACGGGCGGCAACCGTGCCTGTTCAACGATCCCGGCGCGATTGAGGAGTGACGTGAGTCAAACCACTCTGGCGGCACCTGTATCCAACGATGTGCGGACGCGCCCGTCGCTGTGCCTTGTCGCACACTTTGCGTACGGTGCGCTAAGCGGCGGCACGCGCGGCCACGTCGGCGGCGTCGAATGGCAGACCAGCCTGACGGCGCGGTGGTTCGCACGCCGAGGCTACCGCGTCTCGATGATCACCTGGGATGAGGGTCAGGCGGATGACACCATCATCGACGGCGTCCGCGTGATCAAGCTCTGTCCACGCGATGCCGGGCTGCCCGGTGTGCGTTTCCTTCACCCGCGCTGGACAAGCCTCGCCCGCGCGCTGAAAGCCGCCGATGCCGACCTCTATTACCACAACTGCGGGGAGTACGTCACCGGGCAGGTCGCAATGTGGTGCCGCCGCCATGGCAGGCACTTCGTCTACTCCGTTGCGAGCGATCCGGACTGCGACCCCGCGCTCCCGGAGATGCGGACGCTTCGCGAGCGCGTCCTCTATCGCTATGGCCTGCGGCATGCGGAAGAAATCATCGTCCAGAAGCAGACGCAACAGGCGATGCTGCGGGACGGCTTCGGTCTGGAATCGGTTGTGATTCCGATGCCGTGCCCGGGTCCCTCGGAGGAGGAACCCGTATCGCCGATGGTGCCCGCGGCCGGACGCACCCGCGTCGCCTGGGTCGGGCGGATCGTCGAGCTCAAGCGCCTCGAGTGGCTGCTGGAGCTGGCGGAGGCGATGCCGGATGTGCACTTCGAGATCGCCGGCGCGCCGGAGCACGACGCCCCGTACACGCGACGCCTGCTCGAGCGCGGCCACGCACTGCCGAATGTGACCATGCATGGACGCGTGGAGCGGGCGAGGATGCCGCAAATCTATCGCCGTGTCTCCGCCCTGTGCTGCACGTCGCGCCTGGAAGGATTCCCGAATACGTTTCTGGAAGCGTGGAGTCACGCACTTCCGGTCGTTTCGACGTTCGATCCCGATGACCTGATCGCGCGGCGCGGACTCGGGGCCACGGCCGCGGACCTGCCCGGCCTCAAGCATGCACTGCGCCGCCTCATCGATTCACCTGACACATGGCGCGAGGCCTCGCGTCGGGCCCGCCGGTACTATCTCGACCATCACACCGTGGATGCCGTCATGCGGCGATTCGAACGCGTTTTTCTCGATGTCTGCGGCCAAAGCGAGACCTCCCCCGCCACCTTGCCGCCGGCTCTCGCTGCACGGGGTGAAGGGACGTGAGAGTCGTTGTTGTCACAGCGTTCCCCACGGATCCCGCCGCTCCGCACGGCGGCGTCGAGTCGGTCAGCGTGAACCTCGTGCGCGCCCTGCAGGCGTTCGACGATCTCGAGTTGCACGTCGTCACGACCGACCGAAGCCGCGCCGGGTCTGCGCGGTACGACTGGGAAGGCGTTACGGTTCACCGCCTCCCGCATTCGGGCAAACGCGTGCTGCGCGATGCGACCGGCCCCGGGCGTCGAACGGTGAGCCAGTATGTCATGTCCCTGCGCCCCGACCTCGTTCACGCGCACGACGTCTACGGCCTGATGGTGCAGGGCCTCCCCGTGCCGCGCGTCTTCACCGTGCACGGCTTCATCTACGGCGACACGCTCGTCTCCGGCGAACCGCTGGCGTGGCTGCGATCGAAGATCTGGAAACGGATCGAGACCGCGGGCTGGGCCGACCAGCCGCACATCATCTCCATCAGTCCCTACGTCCGCGAACGTCTGAGCGGTTTCACGAACGCCCGAATTCACGACATCGACAACCCAATCGCGCCCTCGTTCTTCGAGATCCCGCGCAATGAGCAGCCCGGCACGCTCTTCAGTGCCGCCTTGATCTCTCCACGCAAGAACACGCTGACCTTGATCGACGCGTTCGAGCGGCTCGTGAGGCAGGGCGTGGGCGCGCAGCTTCGCCTGGCCGGCACTGCGCCGCAGCAGGACTACGAGCGCCGGGTGCGCGAACGGATTGCGTCGGCCGACCTGCACGACCACGTGCATCTCCTGGGGCGGCTCACAACAGACCAGGTCCGTGCCGAACTGAGCCGCGCCAGCGCGTTCGTGCTCGTCTCGCTCGAGGAAAACAGCCCCATGGGCATCGAGGAGGCGATGGCCGCCGGCATTCCGGTCGTCACCTCGAATCGCTGCGGCATGCCGTACATGGTGCGCGACGGCGAGTCCGGGTTCCTCGTGGATCCCGACGATCCGGACGATATTGCCGCCTGCCTGCGTGAACTGCTCTGCGACGACGAACTCCGCCGGCAGATGGGACGCAAGTCGGCCGAGATCGCGCGTGACCGCTTCCATCCCGATGCCGTCGCCCGCCGCACCCGCGAGGTCTACCTCCGCGCGGCCGGACAGCACCGGAGCTGCCATGCCTGCTGCTGACGAGCGTGTCGAACTTCGCCCATACCCGTATCCCTTCCGTGCGCTGCTGGCCATCTGCAGCGATCTGGACGAAACGCCCGACGCCCGCGTGTATCGCGAAATCATGTGCTTCCTCAACACTCCGGGCGAGACGTTCATGGGGCCGGGCGCGGGCCTGGAAGTCGGCAACACGATGTATTTCGACATGGAGCGGGGGAACTTCGCCTACTGGAACACGGACGACCGCGGGCGGGCCATGATCCGTACGCTGATCCACAGCGGCCACATCGACTGCCTCCACTCTTATGGCGATCTCGCCACGACCCGGGCCCATGCCGGGCGCGCCCTGGAGGAACTCGACCGCTGGGACTGCCGCCTCGAGGTATGGATCGATCACGCCGTCGCACCGACGAATTTCGGCGCCGACATCATGCAGGGCCACGGCGACGAGCCCGGGCATCCCGCTTATCACGCGGACCTGACGGCCGGCTTCGGCGTCCGCTACGTCTGGCGCGGGCGCGTCACCAGCGTCATTGGCCAGGAGGCGCCACCGAGCCTCGGGGGCATTTTCGACCGCACGCACCCCGTCTCGTCGCTGTGGACCGTCGCGAAAGAGGCGGCCAAGCACGCCCTGGCGCGACAGGGCCACCAGAAATACGCCATGCACGCCGACAATCGCGTCCTGCGGCGCTCCATGCTGCGCGACGGCACCCCCGTGTACGAATTCCTCCGCTGCAACCCGCACTGGGGCGGCGTGAGCTCGTGTGACACCGGGCGCGGCATCGGCCGGGTGCTGACCGCACGGTTCCTCGATCGCCTTGTCGAGCGCGGCGGGGTGTGCGTGCTCTACACGCACCTGGGCAAGATCTGCCATCCCGAGCAGCCGTTCGATGACGTCGCGATCGCCGCGTTCCATCGCCTGGCGGACCGGATGCGGGCCGGGCACATCGGTGTGCTCACGACCCGTCGATTGCTGCGCTACCTCGCCGTGCGCGACCGGATTGACATCGCGATGCGCCGGGAGGGCGGCTCCCGGGTGGTCACCCTTCGCTCAAACGTGCCCGAAGACCGCCTCCATCCGCGCCTCACACGCGACGACTTGGGCGGATTGACGTTCTATACTTCGGGTGGGCGCCCGGATCGCGTGGAACTCGACGACACGCCTGTCGTAAACGTCCGCGTGAACCCGCCCGACCACACGGGGCGGCCGAGCATGACGATTCCACTGCCTCGGCTGGAGTTCCCGCCGATTTAGGCGGCAGACGCCCGCAGGCCAGGCCGGAGAGGAGTTGATGGGCCAGCACGTTGCAGATTCGAAGGGAATGCTTGCGCCGCTGATGCTGGATGAGTGCGCCGCGCGCGTGGCGGTTGCCTTCGGCCCGACACGATACGAGGCCGCGCCGCCGTACAGCCCGGGCATGCCTTACCCGGAGTATCCATTCGCCGCAGCTACGTGCGCGCCTGCCAACGAGGTGTACGCGACCGTCCGCGAGAGTCTCCGCCTGGTGGGCCTGGACGCAGCCCGTTTCGGAACATCCGCGTGGAACCCGCTCGCGTGTGTGGTGCGCCCCGGCGACACCGTGGTGCTCAAGCCGAATTTCGTCCGCGATTTCCGCGAGACCCGCGACGCCCACGATGACTGCCTGATCACGCACGGGGCGATCCTGCGTGCGGTGGCGGATTACGTGTTCAAGGCCCTGGGCGGGACCGGACGCATTGTCATCGCCGATGCTCCGCAGAATGACGCCGATTTCGACGGTATCCGGCGTATCACGCACGTGGATGCGATCCGTGCGTTCTACCGTGAGCACGCCGACTTCGACATCGAGCTCTACGACCTCCGGCCCGAGGCGGCCGACAAGGTCGATGGCGTCATCGTCGGGCACCGCCGGCTCCCGGGCGACCCGGCCGGGTACACCCGGGTGAATCTCGGTCTCCGCTCGATGTTCGCCGAGGTGAATCACCTGTGTCACCGCCTTTACGGTTCGGAGTACGACACCAGCGAGCTGTGCAGCCACCAGCACGATGATGTGCATGAATACCTGATCGCCCGGACAATCCTGGAGGCCGACGTCGTCATCAGCGTGCCCAAGCTCAAGACGCACAAGAAGACGGGGATCACCGTCAATCTCAAGAACCTGGTCGGCATCAACGGCAATAAGAACTGGCTGCCGCACCATCGTGAAGGCACTCCGAGCCAGGGCGGTGACCAGTTTTGCGACAACGCGGTGAAACGCCGCATCGAACGTACCACCGTCGCGCAGTTCAAACGCGTGTTCCCGCTGCTCGGCCCGCTGCGCCCGCTCATCGCCGGGCCCGTCAAGGCGTTCGGCAGGCGCGTCTTCGGAGACACGAACACTGACACGGTTCGCTCCGGCAACTGGTACGGCAATGACACGACCTGGCGGATGGTGCTCGATCTGAATCGCATCCTCTTCTATGCCGACGCCGACGGACGCGTGCACGAGCACCCGGTCCGGCGACTGTTCAGCATCGTCGACGGCATCATCGGCGGCGAAGGCAATGGTCCGCTCGATCCGGTCGCGAAACAGTCGGGCATCGTGGTCGCCGGCTTCAACCCCGTTGCTGTGGATTTCGCCTGCGCCCGGCTGATGGGATTCGACTTTCAGTCGCTGCCCGTGCTCTATCGCGCGTTGTCAGCGCACCCGCTCCCACTCGCGCGCTTCGCGGCGGACGACGTCACGTGCGCATCGAATCGAGGTGACTGCGAGGGACGTGTCGTGGACCTCGAAGGACCGATGCTGGGCTACGTGCCGCACTTCGGATGGAAGGGACACATCGAATGGCAATCCGCCGGTGAGTCAGCGGTTGCGAGCGTGGGGCGTTCGGTATGACCGCGCTGCCGGCCGCCACCACTCGACACCGCAGCGCGGGCGAGAGCCCCTCCGCACCCGTTCAGGCGCCTCCGCTGCACGATCTGGCGGGCGTGTCCCGGCCGAGGCGGCTCATCGCACGTCTGGCGTGCGGCGCTCTCGTGCTGACATTGCGAATGGCCGCGACGGTCGCCGGACTCGTTCCCAAGCTCGCGCCCCCGCGCCGGCATGCAGGCGGTGCCCGCGTGCTCCTCACCGGGATGTTCGTTTCAGACAGCTGGGTCGAGGCCCACGTCCGTCCGCTCACACGCTCCGCGCACGTCGAGAGGATCTGGATCGTAACCGATCGCCCCATGCTGATGATGCCGAAGACAACCTACGTCTGCGCGCCGCCCTGGCTCCAGCGCATCGCCGGACGCGTGGGGAGCCGGACGCTGATGTGCGTGCTGGCGGCGCTCCGCAGCGACGCCGACGTGGTCGGCGGATTCCACCTTGTGTTCAACGGTATGATCAGTCTCATCCTCGCCCGCCTGCTGAACGCCCGGGCCATGTACTACTGCGTGGGCGGCTGGTCAGAAATCTGGGGCGGCGGCTCGCGATCGGAAGCCAGACTGTTCGATCAGCTCGGGCAGGATTCGCCCTGGCTCGAGCGCCAGCTTCTCTGGTTCGTCGAGCGGATGGACTTAACACTCACGATGGGCAGCGGTGGCCGCACGTTCCTGCGATCGCGCGGGATCGACGCGCCGGTCGTCATCATGTCCGGCGGCATTGAGCCGGTGCGGTTTGACGGCCCGAGTGCACACACGGACGCTGCGTTCGACCTGGTCTTCGTCGGCCGCCTGGTGCCGATCAAGCGCCCGGACGTCCTGCTCGATGTGATCGCCCGCGTCGTGCAACGTCGCCCGCAGACGCGCGCCGTGATCGTCGGCGACGGACCGCTGCGCGAGGAGATGGAACTGCGTGCCGCGCGCCTCGGTATCTCGGCAAACGTCACTTTCGCCGGCCATCGCAGCGACGTCCACAACTGGCTCCGACGCTCACGGCTGTTCGTACTGACGTCCGACAGCGAGGGGCTCGCACTCTCGGTGATCGAAGCCATGACGGCCGGCTTGCCGGCGGTCGTGTCGGACGTGGGCGACCTGCGCGATCTCGTGTTGGATGGCGTGAACGGATTTCTCCCCCCGCGCCGTGACGTGGAGGCCTTTGCGTCTGGTATCCTGTCCCTCCTGGACGATGCCGCGCGGTACGAGGCGTCTTCACAGGCGGCTCGTGCGGCCGCGTCGGGGTACACCACGGAGGCGATGACCGCACGCTGGGATGCGATCCTGTCCGGCTGGGGTTTCGTGCCGCATCCGGGGCATGCGACAGTCGAGGGCACATGAAAAAGGCGCTCTCCCGCAAGAATCTCTGGAATGCGATGCCCGCGCCGGTCAAGGCGGCCGCCGGACGCTCGCTGGCGATGCTTCCGTTGCCGCTGCTGCTCGGGCGCCGATTCCGCGCGTGCTACCGGTTTTTGGAAGAGGCCCAGTGGTGGGACGCCGAGCGCATCCGCGTCTACCAGACACAGCGTGTGCGGGAAATCCTCAGCCTCGCCTACGAGAAGACCGCCTACTACCGCCGGACATTCGATGCCGTCGGCTTCGAGCCCGGCGACTTCAAGGATTTGGCGGATCTGCAGGGGTTGCCGACGATCGATAAGAGCACCGTCCGTGAGCACCTGGACGACATGCTGACCGTGCCGAAGAACGCACCCTCTGTCGACTACATGACAACCGGCGGCAGCGGAGGCACGCCGCTCAGCTTCTACATCAACGCGGACCGCTCGTCCGTCGAGTTCGCTCACCTCGCGCAGTGCTGGGCACGCGTTGGCTACCGCCCCGGCATGTCCATGGCCGTCCTGCGCGGCACGCGGATCACCCCCGATCGTACGGGTTTCTACTGTCAGCACGATCCGCTGCTGCGCCAGTACAGTTACAGCAGCTTTCACATGACCGAGCGCGACATGACGCGTTACGTTCAGCACATGCACCGCGCGGAGCCCGATTTCGTGCACGCCTACCCCTCATCGATGCACACGCTGGCCCGGTTCATGGTCGACCAGGGTCTCCGCCTGCCCGAGAGCGTCCGCGCCATCCTGCTCGAGTCTGAGCCGGTCTACCCTGAGCAGCGCGATTTTATCGAGCGGCACTTCCACCGCCGGGTGTACTCCTCGTACGGCCACACGGAGAAGCTCGTGCTTGCCGGTGAATGCGAGCAGTCCCACCGCTATCACGTGTGGCCGACGTACGGCTACTGCGAGCTGCTCGACGACGAGCTGCGTCCGGTCGAGTACGGCGAGCAGGGCGAGATCGTCGGCACCGGCTTTATCAACCGCGTTGTGCCGTTCATTCGCTACCGGACGGACGACTTCGCGGTCCGCGGCGACGACACGTGCAGCGCCTGCGGACGTCACCACCTGCTGCTCGATGATCTGGCCGGCCACCGCTCGCAGGAGTTTCTCGTCACGCGCGGGGCACAGTCTGCGATCGTCTGGACTGCGCTCAACATGCACGACGACACCTTCGACGGGATCAAGGAGTTCCAGTTCGTGCAGGACGTCCCGGGTGAGGCGGAGCTCTACGTCGTCCCGCTGTCCGGCCCGGCCCGCTACGACCTCCAGCGGATGCAGGAGCACCTCGACCGCAAGTTGAACGGGCAGATCACCGTCCGCATCC
The DNA here is from genome assembly GCA_964548565.1 of uncultured Planctomycetales bacterium. Taxonomy (GTDB): domain Bacteria; phylum Planctomycetota; class Phycisphaerae; order UBA1845; family PWPN01; genus CAYLLT01. The sequence continues at coordinate 13,762 of CAZJTF010000075.1, forward strand.
ATGTGTGCGATCACATCGAACGCACATCCGCCGGCAAGCGCGCCGTCATCCGCCAGCGAATCCCCAACATCGATCGCCTCCTCGGCGCAGTCCGCGCCTGAAACCAAGCACCGCCAACCCGGGTTCTTATTTGTCCGTGTTACTTGTCACTTATGACCTGGTGTGTAGTCTGCTCGTACGCCCCCATATCCCACCCCTTGCCCTGGGGCCGCGCCGTCCCGGCCACATCCACGCGAATATCCAGCTCGTACAGCCGTTCGAATCGGTCGTAGACCTGGTGTGCGGTGCCGGCATCGACCGCCGGGCTGCCGGTCTGCAGGCGGAAATCTCCGGTCGCCGGATTGACGAACTGCGGGTCGGCCTTGATGCACCCGCGCCCCTTCCCGGTGATCGACTGAAATGCGAGCAGGTCGCGCACGCTTGATGCCCACCGGATCCGCACCGGCCGCTCGTTCTGCCAGAGCAGCGTCTGCGCGAGTTGCGACGGGCGAGTTGCGCCGGGGTACTCGATGAAGACGTGGTTCCCCCGCGCGTCGGTCACGTTGCTGATGATGTTGTTATACATGTGCAGACGCAGGTTGCCGTTCGGCGTGTTGATTCCCGCGTCCACGTTGACGATCGTGTTGTTCACGACGTAGTTGTCGACCGATCCGACCAGCATCAGCGCGGCGTTTGACCATGCGCTGCCCGGGTTGTACGGCCTCTCCGGATCGTGATGGATATCGTGAATGAGATTGCCGACGAAGTACGCCTCCGTCCCGTCGCCGAGTCCGCTGCCGCTCGTCGTCGAAATCCCGTACGCGCAGTCGTGAATGTGGTTGTAGAGGAACCACACGCGCTGCGGATCGTACTGAAATCCCATCCCCGCTCCGTTCGATGACTCGCTCGGCCGATGCCCGTAGCTCGTGTTCTGCGAGAAGATCACATCCGTCGCCTGCTTCGTCCACAGGCCCGTCTGCTTGTTGTGGTGCGAGATGTTGCGACCGACGTAGATGTGATGCGTGGTCGGCAGTTTCTTTACGTTTCCGGCATTGATTTGCAGCCCGTCGCCGCTGTTGTGGAACAGCTCGTTGTCGAGAATCCAGATGTGGTGGGCGTCGGCGCTGACCACGATCCCGTGCACGTCCTGGTCGCCGTTGGGGTTGGACCAGTCGCCGTTGTCGTGAATCACGTTCTTCCAGAGGACGATGTTGTGGACCGTACTTTCGTCCCAACTGACCGCCCGCACTCCGCCGCCTTTGTTCTTGTTTCCACTGACGTCGCAGTGACGCAGCACGCAGTAACTCGACGGGGCAAGAAACCAGACGGACCCCTGCAGCGTGCCGTCGTGGTCCTTGAAGACGATGTTTTCGAGGATGCAGTAGCTGCCTTTGATGTACAGCGCGCGGGTCCAGCTCGGGCGGCTCTCGGCATCCTGGCCGCGGATGAAGACGGGCTGCTCGCGCGTGCCTGCCGGGCGGATCTCCTGGTAGCCCTGTGGTGCATACGAGTAGGTTCCGTGCAGTTCGACAACCGATCCCGCCGGAAGGGTGGAGGGGATCGTCTGCCGTGGCGCGTCCGGCGTCCCGTACGTACGCGCATCGCTCCCGCGCTGCGCGTCTACGTAATAAAAACCGCGCACTTCGCTCGTCCACGGCTCCGGGCGGGGGGGGGCCTGCTCCACGATTCCGAAACGCGGCGAAGGAATTCCGATGGGTGGCTTCCAATACGTGACAGGCTGGTCTGCGCCTGCGGGACGGCTGTCAGTCCGGCTCCCACCTTGAGATGACTGATCGGCATCGCCCGCCGGAGCGGAACGCGACGAGGGCGGCACGTGCTGCGACGGCGGACTGCCCGGTGAGCCCCGCGTCTCGGAGATCGACGCCCTCAGTCCCAACCCGATTCCGGCACAGACGGTGAGCACGCAAATGCCGGCAGTCCTGTACGCGTGTCGCAAGGAGCGTCCCTCGATGGCCTGGGTCGCCCCGAAAGTCCACGCGCAGTGGCCCGCCCGACGCAGGCATGAGCAGAGGGGTCCCCCCTGACTGTATCCCTGCCGGAATCGATGCTCAACGCCCACCACATTGACCGGACGTGAACGGACGACCGCTACCGTAAATCGCTGCAGATCAAGCACATACACCGACCGCCCCGTCCGCCGACCACCATCTGCCGGACGGATTTACGTCAGGCGGCGACAGCGGCCACCCTCCGGGCATACGATTCTTCGGATCAGGTCCGGAAACCGTCCGGACGCGGAGTTGTGGCCGGAACCAGCCGCGTGGCTCCCTCACTCAGGAGATACAGACGGCGATGGGTCGATCGAGTCCGGCCCCGGGCAGGTCGCTGCCCTGGGGCGCCATCCTTGCGGCAATCCTGTTCCTCCTCGTTACCGGCGCGGGGTATCGAGTGGCCGCGGCTCGTCTGGCCCGAGCGGGAGGGAGCGTTCCCATCCCGCGCGGCACCCTCGCCCGGCTGCCGCTGGAAATCGAGAGCTGGCGCGGCGAGGACGTCGCCCTCAGTGAAGCAGTCGTCCGCGCGACGGACACCGATGATCACGTGAACCGCACGTACCGGCAGGGCGGGCGCGCCGTTGCACTCTTTGTCGCTTACGGCGTCCGGTTGCGGGACCTGACTCCGCACCGGCCGGAGGTCTGCTATCGCGGCGCGGGCTGGACCCTCCTCGAGTCGCGCCGGGGCGAGGTGAAGTCCGCGTCCGGGCGCGTCGTTCCGTACCAAGTGCAGCGCTTTCAGCGGAGCGGGCTCGATGCCGAGCAGATTGTCGTGTTGAATTACTACATCGTCGATGGTGAGCACTGCGCCGACGTGTCACTCCTGCGTCACCGCGGATGGCGGGGCGCGAACGCCGATTCGTACTCGGCGCAGGTGCAAGTGACGGCGCTCGAGACCGGCATGGCCGGCGATGCCGAAGCGCAGGTTCGACGTTTTGCGGCCGCCTCGGCGGATCCGATCGACGCGCTGCTCACAGAGTCCGTCCGTGCTGCGGCAGAGCAGCGGGCGGACGCGTCCTGAATCAGGGAGGTGGACTGTTATTCGCAAGATGGCGATCCAGACTGCGCCCCGCGTCGTCGTGCCGGCTCGCCCGGCTGTGGACGTCCTGCAGGCAGCCGCGCCACTGGCGATTGCTGGCGTGCTGGCGGTACTGCTGTGGTCGTACTGGGGCACGCTCACGCAGCTCGCCGGCGACTGGCGCTCCGACGATAACTACTCCGTCGGGGCCCTCGTGCCCGTGGCCGCGCTGTATCTCCTGTGGCAGGACCGGCGCCGCCTCGCGCGGTGCCGCATCGCGCCCTCGTGGTGGGGGCTCGCCGTCCTGCTCGTCGCGCAGGCTGTCCGCGCGGCCGGGTTGTTGATGCTGTACGAATCCCTGGAGCGGTATGCGTTCGTGCTGACGATCTGGGGGCTCGTCCTCCTGATCGGCGGCCGCGCCGTGTTTCGGAAGACCTTTTGGATCCTCGTCTTCCTGCTGCTGATGGTGCCGCTGCCCGGAGCGGTTCACGACCGGATCTCGCCGCCGCTGCAGCGGGTGGCCACGGTGATGGCGGTGATGACGCTCGAGATGCTGGGAGTCGTCGTGACCCGCGAGGGCAACACGATGCTGCTCAATGACCGCGTGCCCGTGGCGGTGGCCGAGGCCTGCAGCGGCCTGCGGATGCTCACGGCCTTTGTCGTCGTCTCCGCCGTGTTCGCGTACGTGGTGGAACGCCCGCGCTGGCAGAAGGTGACGCTCATCCTGTCGAGCATCCCGGTGGCGATCTTCTGCAACCTGGTGCGGCTTGTCGTGACCGCTTTGCTGTTCCTGTCCTTCAGCAGCGACGTTGCCGAGCGGTTCTTTCATGACTTTGCAGGGCTGACCATGATGCCGATGGCGATTCTCATCCTTGTCGGCGAGCTCTGGCTGCTGAACCGGCTGGTGATTGATGATGAGCGTGAGCTCGGCAAAGTTCGTGTGTGAGAAATGCGGCGCCCCGGCCCTCGTGAACATCACGAATGACGAGGAACAGGGCCCGACCATGCGGCGCCTCTGCCTGGCATGTGCCGACCTGGAGGAAACCGCCGGCGCCGAACGGAGGCGTCACCTGAATTACGGCGCTATCCTGATCTCGGCCGGAGCTTTCGTGCTGCTCCTGTCGATCCTGGCGGACTGGCTCGGATTCGACGCCGGCGCATTCGGCTGGAAGCAGCGCGGCGGCCTGCTCCTGGCGGGGGTGCTCGTGACGACGGCGGCGATCGTGCAGGTGCCGACGCTTCTGGTGATCGGCCTGCTGTTCGGCGGGCTGACGCTGCTCGCCGACCTGGTCGGTTTCGGCAACGCGCCAGGCTTCGGGCTGCACCAGGGGATCGGGACGCTGCTCGGTGTCATGTTGGTGGCAGCGGGCCTTGTGGAGGCGCGCCGGCCGACGTGAACTGCCGCTGCGTTCGCTCCCGCGGATTGGCGTTGATGGCCCGGCGCCGGAAGGCGCCTGCATCCCAGGGGCAGCGGTTCAGCACAATTCACAGTGGTCTTCGCACGAAGCGAAGGCGGAATGTTCCCGCACTCAGTATTTGCCGGGACCGGCGCGTGGAGTGCTGCGCCGCGCCCGGGCCGAGGGGGTATCCGATGAATGCATTCGGGCGGCCGGGCCGCGTCAATGTCAAGCTGCTGGTGATCCTGGTTCTCGTCGTCGCGGTGACGGGCGGTGGATTGGCGGCTGGTTACGTCGCACGCAAGCGGGCGATCGCGGGGCGCGCGCTCGAGGACGGCAAGGCGGCGCTCGAGCGCCGTGACTGGCCCGAGGCGTGCAAACATCTCCAGGTCTACCTCGAAAAGTACCCCGACGACGTCGAAACTCTCGAGCAGTACGCCGAAGCGCAGCTCAAGGTCCGCCCCGCCAAGCCGGAAAACATCGGCAAGGCGATCGGCGCGTATCGCCAGATGCTGCAGGTCAACCGGGGCGACGACAAGGTCTCCGACCGGCTCGCCATGCTGTACTTCAGCGTCGGCGATTTCATCGAAGCGGCCTACGTGGCGCGGCATCGCCTCGGCGAGGATCCGAACGATGGCTCCGCGATGATGTGGCTCGGCCGCGCCCTCATGGCCCAGCGGAAATACCCGGAGGCTTCAGAGGAAATCACGCGGTTCCTCGAGCGGCCTGGCAACCAGAAGTACATCGAGCTCTACGCGATGCTGAGCGACATTGCCATGGAGTCGCAGACCCCCGATTCCACTCAAACCGCCTTCAAGTGGCTCGAAGAGTCGGTGAAGCACAACCCCGAGTCGGCCGACGCTCACGTCCGCCGGGCGCGGTTCTACTCCATCGTGCAGAAGGAGCCCGAGCGGGCGCGGGCCGACCTCGAAAAGGCCGACCAGCTCGGTACCGCCGACCCGCATGTCCGCCTCCTGCTCGCCCGCGAGTGGATGTCGCACGGTCAGCACGACCGGGCTCGCGCGGAAATCGAGCACATTCGCACGCTCGGAACGTCCGCGCCGACCGCCGCAGGCCTGGAGCCGCTGGATCTCGCGCTGGAGGTGCACCAGACCGCGGCCGAGCTCGCGCTGCGGAGTGGTGACAAGGAAGGCGGCCTTGTCCTTGCCCGCCAGGCTCTTGGCGAGCTCTCCGACACGCGCCGGACGCTCTTCCTGCCGTATGCCGTCGACCTCTTCCTCGCGGCCGGCAAGCTGGACGAGGCCCGGAGCACTGTCGACGAGTTCCGCGCCGCCGTGGGGGAGATCACGCGTTCCGACACGGTCCAGAACGAAAAGTTGCTGCTCATCGAGGGCGGCATGGCCAACGCGGAAGGGCGGTTCTACGAAGCGATCGATCGTCTCGAGGGAATCGTCGCCACCGGCGAGCCGCGGAACCCGCGCGTCTGGCGACACCTTGCGTACGCCTACCTCAAGACGGGCCAGGAGCGTCGCGCGATGGCGGCCCTGGAAAAGTACGTCGCGCGCCAGCAGGAAGATACCGACGCCGCCCTCGAGCTCGCGCGGGCCAACCAGCGCGTCTCCGACTGGCCGGCAGTGCTCAAATTTGCGCGGATCGTCGAGCAACGCCAGCCCGAACTGCTCGAACCCAAACTGCTGCGAATCGAAGCCGTTCTCAAGGGCGCCGACGGCCGCCTGAATGACACCCAGGTCGCGCAGCTCACCGAGGAACTGCGGACGCTCCGTTCCGCGCACCCGAAAGCGGTGGAGGTGCCCCTGCTCCAGGCGATGATCGCGCAGGGTCAGGGCAGGTCGGACGAAGCCATCGCGGTCCTGCAGAAGGCGGTGCAGGAGTGCGAACGTCCGCAGCCCGCCGCCATACGACTCGCGACGCTGCTCAACACGGCTGGCCAGCGCGCCAGGGCAATCGAGATCTGTCGCGCTACCGCCGAGCAGCAGCCGGACTCGGCCGCCCCGATCGTTGCACTCGCCGAGCTGCAGTGGCAGGAGGACCGCCGCCAGGAGGCCCTGCAGATGCTCGAGCAGGCGGCCGCGCGACTGAAGGGCGAGGAATCCACCAAGGTCCGCTTCGCGCTCGCACGATTCCTGCACGCCGTGGGACGCGAGGATGAGGCGGCCGGCGTCCTGCGCCAACTGGCATCCGAAAACGCATCGGACGTCCAGCCGCGGCTCGGGTTGCTCGAACTGCCGAGCGTCCGCAGTGACGAGAAGGAGTCGCAGCGCCTGATTGATGAAATCCGCCGAATCGAGGGCGATCGGGGTCTGCGGTGGCGGTTCGAGCAGGCCAAGCTGCTGCTGCGCAACGACGCCTGGCAGAAACAGCCGGATGTCGTCATCGGGATCCTCCAGCGCTGCATCGACGGCGATCCGCGTTGGTCGGCGCCCGTCCTGGCGCTCGGTGGCGTGTACGAACTGCTGGGGCGCGACGATCCTGCGGAGCAGCTCTATCGCCGCTACACCGAGGTCTACCCGGATCACGCGCCGGTGGTCGTCCGCCTGCTCGAGCTGCTCGAACGACAGCGCCGATTCAGCGAGGCGCGCAAGATCCTCGACCGCACGCCCAAGGCGCTCGCTCTGAGCGGCCATCGCACAAAAGTGGCGATCGGCCAGGGCGATTTCAACACTGCGATGGATGAACTGCGGGCCCGGATGGCCGCCGATCCGGCCGACCACGCCTCCCGGATCCTCCTCGCGCGTCTGATCTACCAGCAGAACAAGGACGGCGACCCGGCGCAGCACGCCACCAACACCGAAGAGGCGCTCAAGCTCCTGGAAGAGGTGCAGCGGTCCGCGCCGGACGTCCTCTCGGCGATCTCGAGCCAGGTGGCGATTCTCCAGGCTGAAGGCCGCAACGCCGACGCGCTCGCGCTGCTCAATCGCGAGGTGGAGCGACGCAACGATTTCGCCGCCCACCTGCTTCGTGCCGAGTATTACGCCTCCATGGGCAGGATGGATCTCGCGGAGCAGGATTTCGTCAAGCTGACGGCCTTTCCTGACACGCAGGTGGAGGGCTTCGGGCGGCTCGGCGAGTTCTACCAGAAGCAGGGAAAGATCGAGAAAGCGATTGCCGCGTATGACGAAGGCCTGAAGGTCAATGCCGACCGCCCGGCACTGCGACGCGCGTTGATTTCGGCGCTCCTGCAAAGCACGAGGCCCGGTGACCACGACCGCGGCCTGGCGATGCTGGACGAATCGCTCCAGCAACGCCCGAACGACCCGGATCTCCTGTCGCTCCGGGCCAATGTGCTGCTCGCCCGTAACGCTCCCGAGGATGAGAAACAGGCGATCGCTCTCTTTGAAAAGGTCGTGCAGATCAATCCGCGCGATGTGGCCGCCCACCTGCAGGTGATCCGCTACGCCAGCGAAATGGGCGAACTCGAGAAGGCGACGCAGCTCGCCGCGCGCGCCATCGGCGCTAATCCCGAGAATACCGGGCTCGTCATGGTGCGGGCTCAGCTCGAGAGCGATCAAAACAACCACGTGGCCGCGCGGGAACTGGCCCGCGGTGTGCTCGACTCCGAGCCGAACAACCTCTCGGCGCTCTCGCTGCTCGTGCGCATTGCCATGCGGACCGGCAACCTGAAGGAGGCCGAGCAGCTCAACGAGCGGGCCCTCAAGCTCGGGCCCGCGAGTGAGGAGGTGCACCTCGCGCAGGCCGAGCTCCTCTACGCCCGCCGCAAGCCGAAGGAGGCGATCGCGCTGCTCGAAGGCTTCCTGCAGAAACCGGATGCCAGGAAAAGCCCGCGGGCGCTCCTGGCCCTGGCCGACCTCTATCGCATGGAGGGCGACTACGCCCGCTGCGAGGAGCGCATTGCCCAGGCCGAGAAACTCGCGCCGCGCAGCCTCGGTGCGTTCATCCTGCGGCTGCGCCTCGCTGCTGCCCAGAAGCAGTTCGACGGGATGATCGCGATGCTGCAGGAGCGTCTCGGGCAGGACCCGTCGCAGTCGCAGGTCCTGCTTTCCGGCGTGTCTATCCTCGCCTCCGCGCCGGGTGGGGAGGCCTCGCTGCCGAAGATCCAGCCAATGCTCGCCGACTTCCTCGCGAAGAATCCCCGGAGCATCGAAGGCCTGCTCGGCCAGGCGCTCATCGCCTACCAGGCCCGGGACGTGAAGCTGGCCGAGGATGCGTACCGGCGCATCCTCGAGATCGACCCCTACCACCGCCAGGCGCTCAATAATCTCGCCTGGATCCTGGCCGAGGACCTCGGGCAGCTCAAGGAGGCGGCCGAACTCGCGGATCGCGGCGTCGCCCGGTACCCGGCGGACGCCAACCTGCTGAACACGCGCGGCACGATCTACTTCCGCCAGCAGCTGCTCTCGCAGGCGCAGCGCGACCTCGAACGCTGCCTGCAGGTCTCGGAGGACCTGCCGGGCACCAGGGCGCGGACGTTACTGCTGCTCGCCAAGATCCAGGTGCAGCAGGGCGAAGCCGGGCAGGCTCAGAAGAGGTTGCAGGAGGCACTCGAATTGGATCGCGCCCGCGGCGGGCTCAAACCGGCCGAACGTGTCGAGATTGAGAAACTGCTCGGCAACCCGACCACGCGCGTCGCTGCCTGACAGCTGCCGCGCGGGCAGAAAACGTTCCCAACGTTGCAGAAAGAATCACCGCGCAGGCGCCAAGGACGCCAGGAAGACGAGAGTTGTTAATCAGCATGCTGGCATGGCGCCCACTTCACTGCAGTTTACATCCAGATCCACGAGAAGAGGAGTGCTAGCCCTCTGCCGTGGCGTTTTAGATTTTTC
>CAZJTF010000076.1:0-22810 GCA_964548565.1 uncultured Planctomycetales bacterium
TCCGTGATGCGGCGCGTGCCCCGGCTGACCGGTGGTCGGAAGCCGACCGGCGGGAGTTTTCGCCGGCCCGGCGGGCATTCGATGCGCCCAGGGCGCGTGATTGGCGGATTTCCGGCGAGCCGGCGGAGTGAATCTGCCTTTTTGGCCCGGAAATGCGGGCACGGTCATTCGAGCAATGCGGCACACCACGTGAAGAGGGCCGAAAAGAGGTCTCCGCGCGCGACACGGCTCTATGACGAGCGTCCAGGGTGGTCGCGACAACCGGCGAACGCGGGGCGCGGCGCCGGGGAGGTGGGCCGGAAGATGGAACTCGAGTCAATCATCAAAATCGTGCTCTTCAGCGGGCTGATCGGGTTCGCGGTATTCTGCGCGTCGTATGCGCTTCACGTCTGGCGAGCCCGTAACCACGCCGTCAAGTCTGCTGGAGGGGGCCGCACACTGCTCCGGCGATGGAGCACCGGCCTGGCGATGCTGGGGCTCGTTCTGCTCCTGGCCACGGGCATCCTGCGGGAGGCAACCCCGCGCGAGGGCATCCTCATCGGCGACGACGCGTTCACCGTCCGTGCCGACGCGGAACTCGAGGCCGAATTCGTGATTCGTACCCCGTCGGTGAAAGCAGGCGACGTGATCGCACGCTTCCGATCGCCCGAGCGCAAGGCCGAACTGGTGGAACTCGACCTCAAGCGCCAGATCCTCGAGACGCAGAAGCAGATCCTCGAAAAACAGCCCCTCTCTCCGGATCCAGAACTCGTAAGGCTCGTCCAGAACCTGCAGAACGACCGTCGACTCCTCCAGTCTTCAATCCGCTACTTGCTGCCGGAGGAGGCGACGGTGACGCGGGATAAGCTCCGCGACCGTCTGGATCGCGTCGAGCGGCTCAATGCACTCGTCACGCGAGCCCGGGACACGAGCGGCGAAATTGCCCGCGTGACTGCGGAGCTGGCGAAGGCGAATCGGTACCACCAGCGGGCACTGAACCTCACGACGGCTTCGGCGGCTGCTCCTCTCGAAGTGGATGACCGGACGACCGAGGTGGTGGTGTACGAGGCGGAGTTGACGCGTCTCCGCGAGCTCGAGGCGAATCTTGGCCGTGAGATGGAACACATCCGCGCGGGCTCACCGCAATTCGACGCATGCGCAGGTTCGCAGGCGGCAACGTTGACTGCGGAACTTACCGGGATCCGTGCTGAAGTGGCGGAGCTGGACCGCAGCCTCGAGGACGCCGAGAACAGCCTGCGGGAGGATTTTGGTCGCGCTGAGGCGCTCCGAGCGGGCCAACTGCAGCAGATCGAGCTGCAGATCCGCCAGTCCCAGGCAAAGCTGGAGAGCCTGCAGGATGTGCTGGTGATTCGGGCGCCGTTCGACGGCGTCGTTGCGTACTCCGAGAGTGCGCCGCAGATGGCCCCGCCGCTCGCGCCGGTGGTGGTGGTTGCGCCGGCGGGTGGATTTCGACTCTGTGTCCGGCTGCCGCGCGGTGAGCACGCATCCCTCACACATGCGGGCGACGTGCCACTCAGCCTGAGCGACCCCGTGTTGTATCGGCGGTTCCCGGGGCGCCTCCTGTCTTGGCGGGATCTGCCGCTGGAAAGTGGCCACGGGATTGCGGAACTCGCCTGCATGCCTCCGCCGGAGACGATCCGTGCGCTGGCGTCGCGCGACTGGTCGAATCACAGCACAAACCAGGCGAGCGAGGTCTGGTGCCGGCTCATGTGGCGCCCACCGCTGTACGCCGTGCCGCTCTTCTGGCCGGCGGTGGTGCTCCTCGGAGTTGGGATGATCGGACTTGCATTGATGCCTGTCATGGGCAACCGCCAGACAAGAGACCTCGGTAGCGAGGCACAGGCGCAACCTGGCGCTGCGCAGGCGATGGATCGTTCGCTGATCGCGCCTCTTGACCGTGTGTCTGATCCGGTCCAGCCGAACGTACCGGGCGCGGGATCTGTCGAAGCCGGGGCTACGGGTCGAAGCCTTTCTCTATTGGGACAGCGACTGCGCGAGGGCATTCGCCGGCAGGAGATGAGCGCCTCGCTGCTCTCCGCGCTCGAGTGGGCAATTGACCGGCATCACACCCGTGCCATCGAGCACCTGTCCGGAAGCCTTGATCGCGATCCGGAACTGCCCGCCCACATCCGAGCCCTGCTGAGCGGGCTCGAGGCTGTGGTTCCAGCCAACGGTGCGCGGGCAAGCCGCGAACGTTTCATTCGGATCATGCGGGCGGTTGCCCCGGAGCTGCTGCACGGGCCCGAACGCTCCCGTGATGCTGTCGACTCCGCCACTGAGCCGATTCGGCTGCAGATGCAGAAGGCACCGACTGCACAGGAGGCACTCCCGGCGACGGGGAGTTGCGGGTGAAAGCATGAGCGTCCTTCCCGCCAGCTTTGGGATTTCTCCGCCCGCCGCGGCAGACTTCCGCCCGCGGATCCCGCTGGGGCTGCTCGCGTTCTCCGCGGCCATGACAATGACCGTAACGGTGCTCGCCTCGACGTACATCCCATACCACATCCTGAAGTGGTCGGCTTCGACCCTGGAGTGGCACGTGGGGCGAACGTTCCTCGCTCCCGCCATGATGGTCCTTGCGGCTGCCGCGTTCTTCTGCGGGATGCGGTGGTTCGTTTTTCTCGCACTCACCTTGCGGGCGGCCTGGCTGTACGAACGCCGGCCTGTCCCCCACATCCGGGAATGGCCGCTGGTCTCGATTCTGGTGCCGGCGTTCAACGAGGAGGAGACGATCGGCCCCGCGATCGAATCTCTGATCGGCCTCGACTATCCGCGCATGCAGGTCATCGTGGTGGACGACGGCTCGCGCGACCGGACCTTCGAGAAGGCGAAACGATATGAAGGACGTCACGGGCACTGCACGGTGGAAGTGCACCACAAGCTGAATGGCGGAAAGTGGAGCGCGCTGAATCTGGCCTTCGCCCGATCCACCGGCGAGTTGTGTCTGTGCGTGGATGCCGACTCGAAACTCGGGCCGCACTCCATCCGTCTCATGGTCGAGCGACTTGCCGACCCGGATATCGACGTGGTCGCCGGCCATATCCGTGTGCGGAATCGCATCAATCTCCTCACGCGGCTGCAGGCGCTCGAGTACCTGCTGGGCAGCGGTGCGCTGCGGCTCGCGCAGAGCCACTCCGGGTGCGTGCTGGTTGTGCCGGGTCCGCTCGGCCTGTATCGGCGCTCGGTCGTGGAAGAGGTCTTCCTGCGGTGGGGGGCGCACGCGGAGGCGGCCGTACCGGGACATGTGGACGGTCCCCTGGAGGGGGACACCTTCGCTGAGGATTTCGATCTGTCGCTGGCCGTGCTGTCGCTCGGCGGACGTATTGTCTACGAGCCATATGCCGTCTCGCACACGAAGGCTCCGCAGACCGTCTCCGCTCTGATCAGCCAGCGGTATCGCTGGTGGCGGGGGACACTGCAGGTGCTCCGCAAATTCGTGAGGCGGTCACGCGAGTATCGCGGCATGCTCCGCCCGCGATTGCTCGTCTGGCTGCTCGCCACGTACGGCGCGGATATGTTGTTTCTGCCGTTTGCGTATGCGGTCGGCGTGATGACGATCCTGGTGTCGCTGCTTTCCGGCGGGGGACTGTTCAATCTCATGATCGGAGCCGCGCCGATTGTGCTGCTGAGTGGGAATGCCGCGGCGTTCTGCATCGCTCTCCATGGGGACCGGCTCAGTCTGCTGCCGGTCGTGCTCGTCTATGACTTCTATCACGGGTTCATGCTGAACAGCGCCTGGCTGATCGCGGTGATCGACGAGCTCCGTGGCGCCAGAATGCGGTGGTCCTGACGGAAGGGGATGACATGAGAAAGTCGATCACACAGGGAGGATTGCCGGCAACTGCCCTCAGCTGCATCGTGCTCTGCGGTTCCGGTGCGATCGGCGCCGAATTCTTCGACGATTTCACGTACGTCGCCACCGGTGATCCTGCCAACCCCGCGCCGGCTGCGTTCACGTGCACCGGCTGGTACATCCGCTCGGGAGGCGGAGGTCCCGGTCCTGCGGGCGTTACCTGGATGCCTGAATACGTCAGTTGGGCAGATGACCCCGACCGGCCGGGTAATCGCCTGATGCGCCTCCGTGCGACGACAGGCGGCACGCCCGATACGACATTTCAGTCGGAAGTCGGGACGCAGAAGGATCTCTTCCTTGCGGGTACGTACGGCGCGCGAATCCGCTTCACCGACGGAATCCCCGGCGCTCAGCAGCCGATGGTCCAGGCGCTCACGCTGTACAAGGGATTGACGTGCGACGCGGCTTACTCCGAGTGCGACGTGGAGTACACGCCGATGGATCCCTGGGGGACGCGCTGCGGTTCACTGCCGGCACTGCATCTCCAGACATGGGAGCAGTACTGCGCCGACCCGCTCGTCCACGATCTCCTTCCCGCTGCCCCATCTCCCGCCTGCGGGAGCCTGGCAGGCTGGCACCTCTACACGATTCAGATCGGCGCCGGCAGTGTGCGTTATTACGTCGATGGCATCCTGAAAGCTACCCATGGTGGTGAATACTACCCCGAATCAGCGATGCGTCTCCTGCTGTTGCACTGGGTGGCGACGACGCTTTCTCCCGGGATCGCGGCTGACGACAGCATGGAGGTTGACTGGGTGTACCACGCTCCCGATGTCGGCATGAGTGCCGCCGAGGTCCAGGCGGCGGCGGATGCCCTCCGCGCTGCCGGGGTGGCTCGCCGCAACACGATGGAGCCGTTCACTGACTGCAATCTCAATCAGACCCCCGACACGTGCGAGCCGGATACTGATGCCGACGGCGTCATCGACGCGTGCGACAATTGCCGCGAGCGTCCCAACCTCGACCAGGCAGACAACGACGGCGATGCGTTGGGTGACCTCTGCGACAACTGTCCGGCCGTACCGAATCCGGACCAGTCCGATGGCGACATGGATGGGATCGGCGATGCATGCGACACCGACAGAATCTGGCGCGTCAAGCAGGACGCGACCGGCGCAAACACCGGAATGAGCTGGGTGGACGCGTTCACCGATCTGCGGTCAGCGCTGACGGCCGCGTCGGCGGGAGACGAGATCTGGGTGGCGAACGGGACGTACAGGCCCGCCGGCCCCGCGGGCGACCGGAATGCCTCGTTTCAGCTTCGCACCGGTGTGGCGATGTACGGCGGGTTTTCCGGAACCGAAACGCGGCGAGACCAGCGCGGAACCAATCCGCTGCAGACAATCCTGTCCGGCGATCTCAACGACGATGATCCAACGGCCGGAACCAGTGAGAACAGCTACGTCGTTGTCACCGCCTCGGGGACAGACAACGCGACAACCCTCGACACGCTCCTCATCACCGGGGGGAACGGCACGAATGGTGGCGGACTCTACGCCGTCGGAGGGAACATGGCGATCACGCGATGCGTGTTCACCGGCAATGCGGCGGATCGGGGCGGCGCGGTGTATCTCGAGAACGGCGATGCGCGTTTCGTGAACTGCTGGTTCGCCGATAACCGGGCGGTGCTGGACGGTGGTGCGGTTTACACGACGCTCAGCAGCGATACGCGCTTTGTTGACTGCGCATTCGAGCAGAACTCGGCCGGGTATGCAGGCGGAGCGGCAAGGATCCTCATGAGTGCTCCGCAGTTCATCACCTGCGTCTTCCGCAGAAACACGGCTCCCTACGGTGGAGCGGTGCAGAACTACGACGCGGTCGCACCGCTCTTCATCAACTGCACATTCTCCGGCAACCAGGCCGCCAGTACGGGTGGTGCCGTGCAGAGCAACAACAGCACGCCCATCCTCGCGAACTGCACTGTTGTCAATAATTCGGCGATGGAGGGCGGGGGCGTACACGGCTGGGTTCCCAGCGCGGCCGCCATCTCCAACTGCGTGTTGTGGAGAAACACGGATAACACCGGCCAGACCGAAGCAGCCCAGGTTCATACTGGAACAACCAGTGTTGCGTATTCCTGTGTTCAGGGCTGGACCGGGGTGACTCCGGGTCCGGGCGTGATCGCGGCCGACCCGATGCTCGTTGATCCCGATGGCCTGGACGGGATTCCGGGCACCGAGGACGACGCGCTGCGGCTGCGCGCCGGTTCTCCCTGCATCGATGCCGGCGATAACGCGGCGCTCCCTCCGGATATCGCGGATCTGGACGCAGACGGAAACGCGATCGAACCGACATCGCTCGATGGCGCGGGTTACCCGCGATTCGAAGCGGACCCTGTCGTTGCTGACTCCGGTGCCGGGACCGCGCCGATTGTTGATATGGGCGCGTTTGAGTATGCCCCGACTGTCCCGCCGGACCTCGATTTCGATCGCGACGTGGATACCCAGGATTACCTTCGGTTCAGAGCGTGCGTATCTCGCCCCAACGTGCCGCAGACGGAAACTGCATGTGCGGGCGCCGATTTCGATGACGACATGGATGTTGATCAGGATGATTTCGGAGTGTTTCAGCGATGCGTGAGCGGCGAGTGGGTTCTCGCCGCCGCTGCATGTGGCGAGTGACGCCCAGAAGAGTCGTGATATGGCCGCAATTGCCTGGAAGTCTGTCGCAGGGATAGATGAACGAATGCGTTGAATTCATGAACTGAGCGCGCAGTTCACGTACGTGTCAGAGTGTCAACACCTTTTAAGGAGAAGTAACATGAAGGCCTTGATTGTGCTTGCGATGACGATGGCTCTCGGGCTGGTTCTGGTCGGCTGCGACGAAGCGACAATCGCGGCGGCCCTCCCGAACGAACTCGGCAAACTCGTGACGGCCGATCGCGGAACAGGCGATCTCACGATGGACCAGATTCAGCAGCGCGACCAGCTGCGATTGCAGGACGGCACCGGGGCCAATTGCCCGACAGGCGGCGCCGCACAGGCGGGAACCGGCCAGGGGAGCGGTGACCGCCTTCGACTGCGTGATGGCAGCTGCCAGTAAGCATCCCGCGGTCCTGCGGGTGCGGTGCGGTGAGGTCGCTGCGGGGGGCCTCACCGCACTTTTTGCGCGGCCACAAGCCTCTGGCTGTGGACCCCGCGCAAGTTTAGAGTGTCTGCGTCGTTGAGCGGCTTGCACCCCTGCTCACACACGAGGGAATTACGCTGATGGCGATCCACGTCGACTCCGGCAGGTATTCCCCAATCTTGCGAACCGTCCTGATCGGTGCCGTCTTCCTGGCGGTCATCGTCGTTCTGATGATGTGGCTGATGGGCGTCTTCCACCGCAAAGTCGATTCGTCCGGCCATGCCACTGCCGGTGTGCGGTCGGCCGACGGGGTCACGTCTGTTCCCGTCCGTAAGATCCGCGTACCGATGAGCGAATCCGCCACCGGCAGTGTCCGCGCGGTGCATGAAACCTCGGTCGCTTCCAAGATTCTCGCCAAGGTGCTGGCGGTGAACGTCAAGGCCGGCCAACAGGTCGCTCGGGGGGAGATTCTGGCCCAATTGGACGATGCCGATTTGAAGGCACGCCGCGAGCAAGCGGTAGCCGCGCTGAGTGCCGCCCGCGCCGCGCGCGATCAGGCCAGGGTCGAGTTCGATCGTGTGGATCGGCTTTTCAAGCAGAACTCGGCGGCCCAGATCGAGCTCGACCGTGTCGCCACCGCTCTCAAGTCTCGCGAAGCGGATGTTCAACGCCTCGAGCAGAATCTCAAGGAGGCGGACGCCGTTCTCGAGTATGCGACAATCCACTCGCCAATCGCGGGGCTGGTGGTTGACAAGAAAGTGGACGCCGGGGACATCGTGACCCCCGGCCAGGTGCTTGTCACGTTGTACGATCCCAAGCGCATGCAGCTCGTGGCGAGCGTTCGCGAATCCCTCACGCGGCAACTGGAGGTCGGGCAGACCGTTCCCGTCGGCGTCGACGCACTCGGACTTATGTGCGAGGGGCAGGTGAGCGAGATCGTGCCCGAGGCGGATGTCGCCAGCCGCAGCTTCCTTGTGAAAGTGACCGGGCCGTGCCCGCCGGGTGTGTACGCGGGCATGTACGGGCGTCTGCTGATTCCGCTTGGGGACGAGGAACTGCTGGTCGTCCCCTCGCGTTCCGTCCGGCGGGTCGGGCAGCTCGATGTCGTAGACGTGGTGCAGGATCAGACGCTGCAACGCCGTGTCATTCAGCTCGGACGTGTCGTGGGGGACGACGTGCAGGTTCTGTCGGGGCTCGCAGAGGGTGAGCGCGTCGCACTGCCGCGCCCCGCCTCCCGGGGAGGCGCGTGACATGACCTCCGGGCTGCCACACGAAGAGAGTCATTCCACCGGCGCTCCCATGCCGCCGGCCGAGCCGCACCACGGCTTCACCAACGCCATCGTGCGTATCTTCCTGGAGTCGAACCTCTCGATCATTCTGATCCTGCTCGCCGTGGTGCTCGGGGCGGCCGCGCTTATCGTGACGCCCCGCGAGGAGGATCCGCAGATCGTCGTCCCGCTCGCGGACGTTTACGTCAACTTCCCCGGCCGCTCTGCGCACGAGGTCGAGCAACTCGTCTCCACGCCCCTCGAGCGCATCCTCTACCAGATCGACGGTGTCGAATACGTGTACTCGATGTCGCGGGAGGGGCAGGCGATCATCACCGTCCGCTTCTACGTCGGAGAGGATCGCGAACGCAGCCTCGTCAAGCTTTTCAAGAAGATGGACGAGCACGTCGACATCGTGCCCGCCGGGGTGACGGGCTGGGTGATCAAGCCGGTCGAGATCGATGACGTGCCGATCGTCACGCTCACACTGAGGGGCCAGCGGTCTGACTCCTTTACGCTGCGGCGGGTGGCGGAAGAGGTGACGCAGCGTCTAGCGTCCGTTCCCGAGGTGTCGCGCTCCTACGTCGTCGGTGGTCAGCCCCGGGTCGTCCACGTCTACCTTCAGCCGGATCGGATGCGTGCGTACGGCGTGGCGCCGTTGGATATCGAGAAGGCCATTGCCGGCGCGAACGTGACGAGGTTGGCAGGTGACTTCTCCCGGAATGATGCTCAGATTGCGGTTGAAGCGGGCAGGGCCTTCGCGGAGTCGTCGGAGCTGCGGAATCTCGTCGTGGCGGTCTCCGCGGGGCGTCCGGCGTTTCTGAAGGATGTCGCGGAGATCGTGGACGGGCCGCGTGAAATCATCAGCTATGTGCGACACGGCTGGGGTGCGGCACGCGGTTTCATGCATGAGGAAGATGTCGCGGGCTCCGTGCTGGGCGGCTCCTCGGCAGCAGGACAGGCTGAAAGCGCCTCGGTTTCCAGCGAGGCAGTCACGATCGCGCTGGCCAAGAAGAAAGGCTCGAACGCGGTCTGGGTCAGCCGCGACATTCTGCGGGCCGCGGAGGAACTGAAAGCTCAGGTCGTGCCGGAAGACATCGATATCGTCATCACGCGGAACACGGGCCTTACCTCGAATGAAAAGGTGAACGAGCTCGTAGAGGCGCTCCTCGTCGCACTCGTGTTCGTGCTTGCCGTCCTGACGATCGGTCTCGGCTGGCGGGAATCGTTGATCGTTGCCCTGGCGGTACCGGTCGTCTTCGGCCTCACGCTGGCTGTCAATATGCTCGCCGGCTACACGATCAATCGAGTGACGCTCTTTGCGCTCATCCTGGCCATCGGGCTCCTCGTCGACGACCCGATCGTGGACGTGGAGAATATCTCGCGACACTTCGCCCTGCGGGGCCGGGCGACCCGGGCCATCGTGCTCGAGGCCGTGGCCGAAATCCGCCCGCCCCTGATCACCGCGACCCTGGCGGTCATCGTCTCATTCCTGCCGATGCTGTTCCTGACCGGCATGATGGGGCCGTACATGCGGCCGATGGCGATCAACGTTCCCGTGACGATGCTCATGTCCATGGTGGTGGCCTTCACGATCACGCCGTGGCTCTCGTACCACCTGCTGCACAAGCGCCACACGAGCGCCGCAACTGCAACAGACACCCATGGCGATGACCCGCACGGACTCTCAAACGTCAAAGACAGCTTCCTGTACCGGCTGTTCTATCCGTTGATGTCGCCGCTCCTGCGGTCACGTCTCGCCGCGCTGCTCTTCCTCGCCGGGATGGGCTTGCTGACGATCCTCGCCGCCGGCCTGGCCGCGACCCGTCACGTTCCGCTGAAGATGCTGCCGTTCGGGAACAAGGACCAGGTGCAGCTCGTTCTCGATCTGGACGAAGGCACGACACTGGAACGCACCGATGCCGCCGTACGCGAGTTCGAGCACTACCTCGCCGCCGTGCCCGAAGTCACGGACTTCACGTCCTACGTCGGCCTCGCTTCGCCGATGGACTTCAACGGCATGGTGCGGCACTACTACCTCCGCCAGGGGTCGAACGTCGCGGATATCCAGGTAAATCTGGTTGGCAAAAAGGCCCGCTCGGCCCAGACGCATCCGATCTCGCTCCGCGTCCGGGACGACCTGACACGGATCGCCGACCGATACGGTGCCCGTCTCAAGATAGTCGAGCCGCCGCCAGGGCCACCGGTACTTGCGGGCGTCGTCGCGGAAATCTACGGACGTCCGGATCAGGACTACGATGCGTTGATCGCGGCCGCACGCACTGTGAAAACGCGCATGGCGGCCGAGCCGGGCATTGCCGACCTCGACGACTTCGTGGAGGCGGATCAACAGAAGCTGGTGTTCACTGTGGACAAGGAAAAGGCGATGCTCAGCGGCGTCAGCGTTGCGGAGGTGGCTTCCACGCTGCAGATTGCACTGGGTGGCAGGGCGGTCGGAGCCCTGGCTGTCCCGCAGGAACGCAATCCCCTTGCCGTTGAACTCCGCCTGCCGCGGATGATCCGTTCGAGTGCGGACGAGCTCGCGCGCATTTCGGTCAAGGGTCGGGAGGGGCGTACCGTTCCGTTGGCTGAGATCGGAAAATGGTCCGATGCGCTCGTGGACCGGACAATTTACCACAAGAACCTGCAGCGCGTCGTATATGTCATTGCCGAGACGGCCGGGAGGCCCCTCGCGGACGTGGTGGTGGATATTCAGGCGGACCGGCGTCGTGATGTGGACATGCCTGGTGCGTCAAACGTGGTTCGAGCCGGCAGCGGCTGGATGGCGAACACTCCTGCCCGTCCCGTGGAGGGGCGAACGTTCTTCACGAATGGCAGCGGGATTCACTGGGCCGTGCCCGACGGGATACGTGTCGACCTGGCTGGCGAGGGCGAGTGGAAGATGACGCTGGAGGTGTTCCGCGACCTGGGAATCGCCTTCGGCGTCGCTCTGGTGGGGATCTACATCCTGCTCGTCGCGCAGACGCGCTCGTTCGCCATACCGGTGGTCGTGATGCTCGCGATTCCGCTCACGATTCTCGGCATCATGCCGGGTTTCTGGCTGCTCAACGTGATTGCCGGGGGGCACGTCGGGCCGTACGCGGATCCGATCTTCTTCACCGCCACCGGCATGATCGGCATGATTGCCCTGGCCGGCATCGTCACTCGTGATTCGATCATCCTCGTCGACTTTATCCACCTGTCGCTCGCCCGCGGCAGATCTCTGTTCGATGCCATCATGGAAAGCCGCGTCGTGCGGCTGCGCCCGATCCTGCTGACGGCCGCCACTGCGATGCTCTCGGCCATCCCGATCGTCAGCGACCCCGTGTTCTCGGGCCTGGCCTGGTCGCTGATTTTCGGGCTGCTCGCCTCGACGATCTTCACCCTCTTTGTGATTCCGGTGACCTACTGGCTGCTCTACGCCCACAAGCCCGGTCACGGCCTGCCGCTCACGAACAATACGTGAGACCAGTCGCCGCACAGTCAGTCTGAAGCACCCTTCACGAAGCAATCACCGTTGCGAGGGTTGCCTTGGCGCTTCGTTGAAGCCGGAAAATACGCGCGCCTCGAAGACCGATTGCCGGTAGGTGACCACCCGCACTTCCGACCCCGGTCGCCCAATATGCCAAGAGTCCGGCTGAGAAATGAACGTGAAGACCGACATACTGTTCCCGTCACAGCCTCGTACTCGCATCGTTGGCGAGCAGCGCGACAGTGCTGTCGCTGCAAAGGGGCACCGAGTTGCCGCAGGTCCGACAAACGTCTGACCTCCCGTTGACACCGTCGGAGTACGGGAACCGGTGGCACTCGACATGGGGCGTGGCTGGGGCTCGCAATGATCCTGCAGATTTGCGGCTGCTCCTGTCGATACATCTAATCCAGTCTGGCAATTGCGGGATCCGCGGAATGATGCTTCTGAGGCTTCTGATTCAGAATGGTTGTGGCAGCCGGCGGTGCTTTCGCTGCCTGGGCGGCCTGTTCGGCGGCGGATTGCTCCTTCAGGCCACTGGCGGGTGTCAGGAATCCTTATCGAACTTCGCAGACGCCCTGGGGCAACCCGTGGCGACAGGCATCAGCAGCGGCCTGAGCAACCTCGTACAGGCGCTGGTCGTGGGCCTCTTCATCTGAGGCAGGGCCGTCGACGGGCGACCAGCACGCTTCCTGGAGACGCATCAGATGCCTCATGCGATGTGCGGCGGCTATCGCACAGGTGCGACATGGGCCGTGTTCGCGCTGGCAGGTTCACTGGCGGCAGGCGGGTGTGCATCAACCGGCCCCGCGGCCATACGCGGTGACCGTTTCAACTACAACCAGGCCGGCGCCCAGTCCACGAGAGAACAGCTCCTGCTCAATATCGTGCGGCTGCGGTATGGCGAACCGATCTACGTCCTGGAGATCGGCTCGATGATCAGCAGCTACAAACTGGAGACCGGCGGCTCACTATCGGGCTGGTCGAACAATTTGAATGAACTGGAAAACCCGGCCCTCATGGCGATCTACGGCAACGACAAGCACCCGTCACGGCAGCGAGACTGGGGCGTCAACCTGGGTTACACGGACTCGCCAACCATCACGTACACTCCGGTACAGGGCGAGAAGTTCGCCAACCGCATGATGACAGCGATCCCGGAGACGACAATCTTCGAATTATGCCAGTCCGGCTGGGGGATGGACCAGCTGTTCGAATGCTGCGTGCAACGGGTCAACGGCATTCCCAACGTTTCGATCGTGGGCATGCGAGATTCGCGCCGGCCTCCGGATCCCCGCTTCACACGCGTGGCGGCTTTGCTTCGGCAGCTTCAGGACGCGGGCCTGCTGGTGTTTGCCTTCGAGGCAAGTGCTGGAGGTGCCAAAGACGTTTACCTGCGCGCCGCGCCGGACCCACGCGGAATGCCACAGGAACGCGCCGAGTTGCGCGAGCTGCTCGGCTATTCCGAGGCACGCCTGACCTCCCTCAAGCTTGTGGCGGCGCCGTTCCAGAGCAGCCCCGATGAACTCGCGATGCAGACGCGGTCTCTGCTCGGCGTCATGTGGGCTCTGGCGCGCGGCGTCGCAGTGCCCGACGAGCACGTCGAGCGCGGATGGACAGATGAGCGCGCTGCCGCCACTCAGCCCTGGGATGGCGACGCTCCACCCGAATGGCTGCATGTGGGTTGCAGTGTGCTCCCACGCGCGGATGCCTACGTGCAGGTGTTCTACAAGGGACACTGGTTTTACATCGATGAGTCGGACGTCACGTCCAAGCGGACGTTTGCGCTCTTGGACTGCCTCTTTTCGCTCCAGCAAACCGAAAAGAGCCAGGACCTGCCGATCGTGACGGTGCCAGCCAAGTAGCAGTGCCACTCGCGATACTTACTTCCTTATACCCACTTCTAGATTACACTTACCCCATTCCAGTCCGACCCTGAGTGACGGTTACTTCGAAATGGAATCGGCCGCGTGGCCGGCAACCACGGCAGGTCGCCGGCGTTCATCGGAAGATGGCATAGATGACGCAGGCGGCGGTGAGGCGTAGCGGTTGCGCTGCCGGTTGAGGCGGAGGGCCTGCAGGATGCAGGCGATGGACGCGAGAACGATGAAGAGCTGGGCGCTTCGTCCAGACCAGCCGGCGCTCCAGAGTTCCTTCCCGACGACCCGCCACGCAATGGCGATCTGGATCACCATCGCGACAAGCGGGCACAGGAGGTTCCAGAGGACATTGAAGCGGTCCCGCAAGTGGCGCCGGTAATAGAGGATGTTGCAGAGATTGGCGGTAAAGTAGACGACGAGAATAAACCACACGACGACGCTGCCCCACCAGCCGATGGTGGGGTTCGGTCCGACCGCCAGCGCGGGGATCACGACCGCACCGATGCTGATCAGAAACACCGCGTGCAGGCTGTGCCACGGCGTCTGATGACGCGGATGGACCCAGGTCAGCCATGCCGGGAGCGTGCCTTCGCGTCCGAGGGAATAGAGAAGCCTGGAGGCAGCGGTGCTGCACGGAACGAGCGCGCCGAGCATCGCGACCATGCCGACCAGCGTGACAATGATGTTCCCGGAGCCCCACACACGGCCGGCGAGCAGCGGCACGGGGTTCGTCACGGCATTGCCGCTCATCGCAAGGAGTTCCGCGGGAGGAGCGGACACCGCCAGCGCGCCAAACGCGAGCACATTCCACGCACCGACCACAAGCAGCGTCAGAATGATCGCGAGCGGAATCGTTCGCCGGGCGTTGCGGGTCTCCTCGGAGACGGGAACGGCCGCATCGCACACAAGGGACAGCATCGCGAGCGGAAGGGCCAGGAAAACGCCCGACCAGCCGTCGGGGGACGCCGAGATTGTGAACAGGGAGGCGCTCACCGCGCCCTGGCCGACTGCGCGAGCGATGAAGTGAGCGGCGAGCGCGCTCATGACGACAAACTGCACGATGAGCATGACGAAGGCGAGTCGCGACGACACCTCGATGCCGCGGTAAGTCGCGTAGCCCGTCACGACAAACGACACAGCCACGCCTGCGAGCCAGACGTAGATCTGGCCATCCTCCGGAACAGCCACGCCCGCGGCCGAGACGAGTTCGAGCGTCAGCTGACCAAAGACGATGGGTGGAAAGAAGACCGTCAACAGAAAATACAGGGCGGTAACGAGCCCGATCCAATCGCCGAAGCCTGCACCGAGCGTCATGCGTGCCCAGGCGGAGACGCTGCCGGCACTCGGCAGTTCCCGCGCCATCATCCCGAAGCTGATGGCGGACGGCAGCGTGATGAGCATCGCGAGCAGCATGACCGTGCCCACTGCGGTGCCCACGTGGCCGACCATGACACCGAACAGCGCGATCAGCGAGGCGGCCGGAGCCATGTAAGCAGCGGTCAGCGTGACGGTGCCGAGCAGGCCGAGCGCGTCGTGGCGTAACTCGGCGGCCGGGGAGGGATGATCAGGCATGCGCCGGCTCCTGATTGCCAGTCGAGCGCCACCCCGCCAGCACATGCCCGGGGCAGGAGGGGTCGTGGACGGATCGTGTCAGCGCCGGGCCCGTCCGGTTGAGCACCCGGAATTGCGGATCAAGCAACCGTCAGCACCGCGTTCCTGCGGTGCGGGATGTCGGCTACGGAGTACTTGCGCAACGCCTTGAGGTCGACTTCGACCCCCAGGCCGGGCTTGTCGGGTAACTGCACCTGTCCGTTCAGCATCCGGAGTCCATCATCTGCGAGTTCGTCGCGCAGTACCGAGTCGGACAGATGCCGCGGCAGGTACTCGATGTAGGGGCAGCGGGAACTGATGGCGGCGAGGTGCGCGGAGGCGGCGATACCGATTCCGGTCTTCCAGCAGTGCGGCACCATCAGGCGACCGCGGCCCGCAACCAGGTCGGCGACGCGCCGGGCCTCGGTCAGGCCGCCGACACGCCCGACATCGGGCTGCGCCACGTCGACACGCCCGCGATCCAGCAGGTCGATGAATTCGAAGCGGGTATTCTGCCATTCACCGGCCGCGATCCGGATGGGGGAGTGGTCGGCCAGCCAGGCGTAGCCATCGAGATCGTCGATCGGCAGGGGCGTCTCGAGGAAGAAGAGGTCGAACGCCTCGAGTTCCTTCAAGACCCGCAGCGCCGCCTTGGCATCCTGCCACGCGTAGGCAACGTCTACCATCATGACCATGTCCGGCCCGAGCGCTTCGCGGCATGCGGCCACGATTTCAATGACTGCCTTGTCGCTCTCCTGCAGACCGTTGTGTGAGTAGGGCCCCTTCAGGCAGACTTCCATCTTGGCCGCCTGGAAACCCGCTTCCTTTGCGGCGAGCCCTTTTTCGATCAGCCCGCGACGATGCTCCTCCAGCGTGTCACCGACGGGAAGCAGCGAGGCGTACGGCGTGAGCGACTGCCGGGCGGCGCCGCCGAGGAGTTGCCAGCAGGGCTGCCCCAGCGCCTTGCCGCGAATGTCCCAGAGCGCCATGTCGAGCGCACCCATCGCGCAGATCCCCGCGCCACGGCGGCCGGTCATGGCGGAGCCGATGTACATCTTTTCCCAGAGTGCCTCCGGTTGCAGCGGGTCCTCGCCTACGAGCATCTGCTTGAGGCCGAGCCCCATGCAGTGCGTGCCGGGCGCCTCGATGGCAGCGCGGGCTACCCACGGATTGGTATCCACCTCGCCGATGCCGACGATGCCCTCGTCCGTATGGACAACGACCACGATGTCGTCCTGTGCACTGCTGCACGCCGCGGGGTCGGCTTCCGGAACGACGACGACGTGGCAATCGATGTCGGTGATTTTCATCAACAGCTCCTCAGAAAGTGATTGTCAGGCCGCCATCGACGACCAGGGTCTGTCCCGTGATATAACGGCATTCATCGGAGGCCAGGAAAAGCACTGCCGAAGCAACCTCTTCCGGTTCCCCCGGGCGACCGAGGGGAATCTTGCGTCGCCGGACGTACCACTCCTGGAAAAGCTCCGTCCGGGTCTCGTCCACGCCGTTGATGATGCTCATGGGAGTGTGGATGCAACCCGGAGCGACGGCATTGACGAGGATGTCGTACGGCGCGAGCTCGACGGCCAGCGTTCGCGTGAATGCCAGGATGCCGCCTTTGCTTGCCGTGTATGCAGAGAGGAGAGGCTCGCTGGCGATCGCCTGGGTGGAAGCGATGTTGACGATCCGCCCGGAGCGACGTTCCATCATTGAGGCGGCGGCCATGCGACAGGTCAGAAAGTATGTTTCGAGGTTGACGGCGAGTGTCTCCCGCCATGTTTCGAGGGAGGTGTCCACGACCTGCGCGTAGGGGGAGATGGCCGCGTTGTTCACGAGGATGTCGAGGTGCCCGTGCCGCTCGATGATTCGCCGGAAGCATTCCGCGAGAGCGTCGCGGTCGCCCAGGTCGAGGACGTGGGCTTCCGCCGCCGGCAGCGAGGCACAGACCTTTTTGAGTGCCGGACCCTTCCGGTCGAGCGACGCCACGACTGCCCCTTCGGCGGCAAAACGGCGGGCGATGGCCTCTCCGATTCCCTGGGCCGCGCCGGTCACCACGGCCACTCTTCCTGACAGTCGATTCATACTGCGCTCGCGTGCGAGGTGGTAGAGACGCGAACATCAATCATCAGACGATTCACCGAGTCTACCGGCGAATGATGCGGGGTTCAAGCGGATTCTTCCTGCCGCTTCCAATGCACGTCGTTGTTTATGCCGTCTCGTCAGACATTTCCTGTGCCTGAGTCAGCGGTTCATGTAAGATTTGTGCCCGAAAGATTTTACGTGAGTCACAACCTGCTCGAACGGGGTGCTCCGGCAGGCAACTCAGTGGTAATCCTCCGCCCGGCCACGCACTTCTGCTGGTTTTCATCTTGACAGTATCCGATGAGAGCGTATCCTGGCAATTGTCAGGCAATTCCGGCTCAAGTGATGGGAAGCCGCCGCAAGGTGGAGCCAATTCGATGTCCGGTTCCAAAAACAGGTTGGTACGCCCCCGCGCCACCCGCGCCGACTACGTCGTGCGCAAGGTGCGGGACTACATCTTCACCAACCGTCTGAAACCGGGCGACCGCATCCCCAGTGAGTCGGAACTCGCAACCGCACTCCATGTCAGCCGGGCGACGCTCCGGGAAGCCGTGAAGGGGCTGAGCCTGAGCGGGCTGCTGGAGGCGAAACCGAGGACAGGAACGCGTGTCCGCGAGTTCTCGTACGAGCAGGTCTCGGATGCACTGGTGGCTCATTTTCACCTGAGCTCCGGCGTGGATCTCCGCGAAATCCTCGAGGCTCGAGCCGCTCTCGAATTGTCCGCCGTGCGCCTCGTGGTCCGGCGAATCACGCCCGAGGAGATCAGCGAACTCCGGGAGATCGAGGCCAGGTTTGAGGCGGCCACCGCGGAGAGCAGGACGCACGTGGATCTCGATTGCCAGCTCCATGCAGCCTTTCTCAAGGCAAGCGGCAATCGGCTCCTCGCCAGCATGGTGGACCTGCTGAGAGCCTTCTTCTCACATCCGTCGCTGGAAGAATCGATTCTCCGGCGGCACTATGACCGTGAGGAACAGGAAAGGACGATCAACGAGCACCGGCTCCTGATCGAGGCAGTTGCGGCACGCGACCTTGAGCTCGCCAGCCGCGTGCTGCACAGCCATTTCGACCGCCAGCTTCAGTGGCTGGAGACCGAACACGCTCATGAAAACGCCGTCCAGGCGGACCGCGGCTGTGCAGGGTGACGCCTGCCGCGGAGCATTGCTGTCTGCACGTCCGCCATCGGCATGTTGCTGTAGATATGGGAGCGATATCGCATGTCCCATCGCAGTCGAGACACGCACCGAAGCGCGTTCACACTGATCGAGGTGCTTGTCGTCGTTGCCATCATCGGGCTTCTGGTCTCGATTCTGCTGCCCTCACTGGAGCGGGCGAGAGCGCAGGCACGGGGAACGGCGTGTCTTGCCAATCTCAGGCAACTCGGGGTGGGTGCGTTCCAGTATGCCAACGAGCACCGCGAATACATCCCGCCGGTCAAGTCCTGGCTTGACCTTCCGTATCCGCAGAACCTGGACACCGGGCCTCAGAAGAGCACCTCTGCCTACGGAGGGCTCGGCAATGACGACATGCGGATTTACTATCCGAAATACGGCCGGGAACTCGACCTGTGGGTGTGCCCGGGAGCCCGCAATATCGTGCTCAAGCCAGATGATCTGGCTGCCACTTACACAAGCTCGTCCGTTCGGCGGGGCTCCGGCTACGAATATATTCCCTTCATCTACAACGTGATGTACCGCCCGCTGGAGCAGCACATTTACCAGGTCTCAACCACGGATCCCGGCGTGCAACCGCTGAAGCTGAATCGCGTTCGCCGGCCGGCTGACGTCTGCATCACCCACGACACGGACGATCCCGGCCTGAACTGGTCAATTGACGACCAGGAGGATCCACATCCGTCGTTGAAAGGCGGTAACATGAACTTCGCGGACGGGCATGCGGCCTTCATCCGCGCGGGAGAGAAGAGCCACAACTGGCAGGACTGGTCGGACAAGGGGCGACCGCGCGTGAAGCGGTAGGGCGGTGTAGCGCGGTCGTTCCGCGCTCCGTGCAGAGTCCCCTGTGTGGTCCACGCCTGAGCCAGAGAGGCAGGAGGAAAGGAAGATGAACATGGTCCAGAGAACGAGTGTCGCCTGTTTTGTCGTGCTGGTTTTGCCGCTGATTCTGCAGGCGGCGCCGATCGAGATTGCTGCGCAGAAGGATATCTGGATCCGCGAGGTCAGCCCGGGAACGACCTTTGAAAACGATCTCGTTTCCGTGTGGGCCAGCAATGCCGCCGGGACTCCGGACGCGGGGAAGCGCCGTTACGGGCTGATCGAGTTTGACCTCAGTTCGCTCGTAGGCCAGCCACTGGTATCCGCCACGCTGCAGCTTTTCTCGACTGCCGGCGGCTCACAGGCTCGAACGCCGATGAAGCAGCATGCCTTCATCATCAACTCGGCAGGTACGCAGCTCGGTTCGCTGACCTGGGACTCGTACATGGCCGAAAAAGATGCGGGCAAGCTCGCGTTGGAGGGCCTGGGGCGATTCGACCAGCCGGCCATCAACGACACGCCCGCGTTGCAGAACGCCTATTCACCGAGCGATGCAACCGCGGCGGACCTCGCCCTGCTGCAGTCGGAGATCAATGGGGACAAGATCCTCAGCCTGGTCCTGATCGCGGACGAGGACGGCAACGACTATCGCCGCGACTGGGGCGATAATGGCTATATCACGAGCCCGGCCATCCTGCAGGTGACGATTCCCGAAGCGGGCAGTCTCAGCCTGCTGGCTCTGGGCGTTGCGCTGATTCGCCAGCGCCGGTTCCGCTAAGCCATCATCGGACGGCCCGGATGCCGGTGTGTGCGGAGGCATGAGTCGCGAGAGCGTGAACCTCTTCGTAGGACGAACGGGAGGAGTCCGCGCACGTGAAGCGCTGCGCGGCGGCCGGCCCCAGAGGGTCGGCCGATGATCGCTGCCGTGAGGCAGGAGGAGCAATCGGCCATGAAACGAACGATAACATCCATGGGGCTCTGCGGCATGGCGGCCGTCACGCTCTTTCTGGTGCTGGCCGGTGATGCGTCGGCGCAGGTGACGATCAACGCCTCCGGGCACATCTGGGTACGCGAACTCAGTCCGGGCACCACCTTCGAGAATGACCTGATCTCCGTCTGGGCAAGTCATTCCGTCGGACCTGATGCGGGGAAGCGACGATACGGACTCGTGGAATTCGACCTCAGCCCGCTCGCGGGCAAGACGATCCTGGGAGCCACGCTGCGCCTCTATGCACTCTCCACGGGGAGTCAAGCCGGATTCCCCATGAAGCAGTCGGCCGCGGTGATCGCCTCCGGCGGGACGCCGCTGACGAGTCTGACGTGGTCCACCTACATGTCCGAGAAAGACGGCGGCAAGCACGCCCTCGAGGCACTCGGGCGGTATAACCTGCCTGCGATCACCGGCGATCCGAACCAGGTGAACCGCTACGTGGACAGCGTCGCGAGTGCGGCCGATGTCGCAGTCATCCAGTCGGAGATCAGCGGCGACGGCAAGCTCAGCCTGGTGCTCATCGCGGATGAAGACGGGAGCGACTACCGGCGCGACTGGGGCGACGGAAGCTCCCCCACCTACGGCCTGGCGCCGGTCCTGCTCGTCGACGACGGCGCCGCCTGTCGCATCACGACGACCTCGCTGCCCAACGCGACCGAGGGAGACCCCTACTCCACGACAATTCAGCAGGACGGCACGTGCACAAGCGTGAACTGGGTGATTGCCTCGGGATCGCTGCCGCCGGGGCTCTCGCTCAACAACACGACCGGCGAGATCAGCGGTACTCCCGACGGGGTGGGTACCTACAACTTCGTCGTGCAGGTGAACGCCGCGCAGGGCGTTCGGACGAGGGAATTGTCGATCGCCGTGGGGCCGCTGGCGCGGGGGCTGACGATCCCGGTCTCGACCGATCTCTGGATTCGCGAACTGAGCCCGGACACGGCTTACGAGAACGATCTGATCTCAGTGTGGTCTGGCAGCAACACTCATTTCCAGGATGCCGGGTATCGCCGGTACGGCCTGGTCGAGTTCGACGTTGGTTCGCTTGCCGGCAAGTCGCTGGTCAGCGCTGAGCTCAACCTCTGGTCCATGAGCGGCAGCGGACAGGCGGCGACGCCGGTCAACCAGACCGCTTACAACATCACGTCTACGGCGGCAACACCGCTGGCCAGCACGACGTGGAACCTGTACCAGGCGGAGCGCGCCGCGTCGGCGGCGCCATTTGCCGGACTCGGGCGCTACCAGCTCGGGCCGATCGTGGGCGATCCATCGCAGGCGGACACATACCTGCCCAGTCCGGCCACGCCGGAGGACCTCGCGGTCATCCAGGCGGAGGCCGCGGGCGATGGAAAGCTGACGATGGCCCTCATGATGGCCGAGAACGGCACCGACTACCGTCGCGACTGGGGTGATGAGGGGTATCTCGCTCGCCCGCCGACTTTGTTCGTTGACGACGGGAGCGTCTGTACCATCGCGACGCAAGCATTGCCGGATGGCACGGTGGATACACTCTACTCGGCCACGTTGCAGGCAAGAGCTTCCTGCACCGGCACACTGACGTGGTCGCTCGAGTCCGGCGCACTGCCGGAAGGCGTGACGCTCGACCCAGACAGTGGTCAGATCAGCGGTACGCCCGAAGTCACGGGCCTTTTCTCGCTCCAGGTCCGCATGGATTCCACCAGCGGTCAGTTCCGTCGGGCCAGTCTCACGTTGAACGTGACCGGCGGCTCACGCGGGCAGTTCGACGCTTCCGGCGACTCCTGGGTGCGGCAGTCGGCGCCGAGCGCGTCGTTCGAGAATGACCTGATCTCTGTCTGGTCCTCCGCGAGCAACGACGGCGGAGAGGGTCCGTCAAGGCGGTACGGGCTCGTGGAATTCAATGTGGCCGCGCTGAACGGCGCGACGATTCGAGGAGCGTGGCTCAGCCTGTACTCGCACGGGCAGACGCTGCCGATAAAGCAAACCGTGCAGGAGTTCACGACCGGGGCGCCCGTCGGATCGCTTACATGGAACACGCTCCCCGGTGGCTTCGACCCATTTGAACGTTTCGGCCGCGTCATCCTCGGAGCCGGGCAAGGCGTAAACACCTGGGTGAGCAGCCTGCCCGCGACGCCCGCCGACCTCGCGCAGATCCAGGCAGCGATCACGGGCGACGGGGTCCTCTCGCTGCTCTTGCAGGCTGACGAGGATGGCACCGACTATCGACGCGACTGGGGTGACTCCGCCCATAACGAGGCGCCGCGGCTGATCGTGGACGTCGGCGGCGGCTGCGTCATCCTCACCGCCAGCGTCCCTGGTGGCGAGATCGGCACGCCCTACATGACGACCCTGCACGCTTCGGCCTCGTGCGGCTCGCCGGAGTGGGAGATTCGTGCGTGCGACCTGCCGCCGGGTCTGCAACTCGACCCCGCCACCGGCGTGATCAGCGGGCGTCCGGGGATCAGCGGGCCCTTCTCGTTCACGGTGGGCCTGGTCTCGCTGTCGAATGCAGTCGATTTGACGCTGAATGTGGCAGAGTCCCCGGGCGATCTCGATCGTGACGGGGATGTTGATCGAACCGATTTCGCACTGTTCTCGTCTGCTCTCACGGGTCCGGGCGGCTGCAGCGCGGGCGGTGTCGAATCCG